>JAUIIQ010000047.1 GCA_030431585.1 Gammaproteobacteria bacterium
TACCGCTTCGAGACCTGCGAGCACGGCCATTCGGCGCTCTGCAGGATTGATGGGCCGCCCCTTGCCTTTCAGCCGACGCACTGACTCGTCGGAATTCACCGCCACGATCAGCCGATCTCCCTGCTGGCGCGCCTCTTCAAGGTAGGTGATATGGCCGGCGTGAATGATATCGAAACAGCCGTTGGTAAAGACCACTTTCTCGCCCTGGCTGCGTGCATCCGCCACCGCGATCTGCAGTTGCTCGAGCGTGACCGCGCCGCGCTCGGAACCCTGGTCCTGCTGCACCGCCCGGCGCAGTTCAGGACCGCTTACCGTGGCGGTGCCCAGCTTACCGACGACAATACTGGCGGCAATATTGGCCAGCGCGACCGCTTGTGGCAGGTCTGCACCGGCGGCGACTGCACTGGCGAGTACCGCTATCACTGTGTCGCCGGCACCGGTTACATCGAATACTTCCCTGGCCCTGGCAGGCAGATGAAGCTCTTCCTCACCGGGTCGCAACAAGGTCATGCCGTGCTCGCCGCGTGTCACCAGCAGCGCCTGCAGCTGCAGTTCGCTCATCAGTTGCTCGCCACGGGCTACCAGCTCGGCTTCGGTGGCACAGCGCCCAACCACAGCTTCGAACTCGTGGAAATTCGGCGTCAACAGCGTCGCCCCGCGGTACCGGCTGAAGTCCGTACCCTTGGGGTCGACCAATACGGGCACGCCCACGGCATTAGCAGCGGCAATCAAGGGTGCGGGGTCTTCCAGGGCACCCTTGGCATAGTCCGACAGTACCAGCGCGCCACAATGCGCCAGCATGGGAGGCAACAAGTCTACCAATGGGGCGCCGGCGGACGACAGGCCAGGCTCCTCAAAATCAAGGCGAATCAACTGCTGGTGACGGCTCACCACCCGCAGCTTGGTAATAGTGGGGTGGCCGGCAATGCGGGTAAACCCGCAGTGCACGCCGGCGCCGCGCAGCATATCTTCCAGAGAGTCCGCCATTTCGTCGTCGCCAGTGTAACCACAGAGCTGCGCACCCGCTCCCAGGGCCGCTATGTTCAGGGCGACATTACCGGCGCCACCGGGGCGGTCGTTGATCTGCTCTACTTTCACCACAGGCACCGGCGCCTCCGGAGAAATCCGGGACGTACCCCCTTCCCAATAGCGATCTAGCATGATGTCCCCCAGAACCAGTACCTGGGCCTGGTCAAAACGGGGCATGTCCAGTTTCATCGATGCTGTCCTCAGCCGGCAAATTATTGCCCGTATGATAACACGGCAGTCGCTTGCCTCTGCCGGCTAAAACGGCTACTTTGCCCTGCCGCAATGAGGACGTTACCGCCATGATCCCCGACCTTCCCGGCAACATCGCCGATATCAAAGGCTTTCTGGCCGGCGATGAAGCCAGCGCCCTGTACCGGCACGCACTGCAGGCAAGCCAGCTCGGCCCTGTGCTTGAAATTGGCAGCTACTGCGGTAAATCGACCATCTACCTGGGCCTTGCCTGCCGCCGGAATAACGCTACCGTGTTTGCTCTGGATCACCACCGCGGCTCTGAGGAGCACCAACGGGGCGAGTATTTTCATGACCCGGACCTGTACGACTCAGGCGAGGGTGTGATGGACACCTTCAGGGAGTTTCGCCGGAATATCCGCAACGCGGGCCTGGACGATACGGTCGTGCCAATCGTTGCCGGCTCGGAGGCGGCTTCAAGGCAATGGCATACGCCACTGTCGATGGTGTTCATTGATGGTGGACACAGCCTGGATGCGGCGCTCACCGACTATCGCTGCTGGACGGCTCACCTGATGCGCGATGGGATTCTGGCTATCCACGACCTGTTTGAAGATGCTTTTGAGGGCGGACAGGCACCGTGGGCCATCTACCGCATGGCGGTCGCGTCAGGATTATTTGAGGATATTGGCAGGGTCAACAGCCTCGGGGTGTTACGGCGCCTGTAGACAGTCCGGGGTTACTTGGCTAATCGCTCTTGCTCGCCATCACCCAGTAACTGCACTGAGCAGAACAATTTCGACGCCGCAGTGTGCTCGGTCAGCGCATCAGCGGCCAGCAGGATGGCTCCCGCCGTCCAGGTGGGTTTCTCGTCCGGCCAGAGCAGGTCTTCCACCATCTGGTAACCCGTCCAGTAGGAACCGTCATCGAGACGCCACTGGTGCAGCCAACTATAGACCTCCACCGCGCGGGCATGATCGCCGGCAGCAAGCAGTGCCATAACCAACTCGCAGGACTCAGCCACAGTGACCCAGGGCTGATCGGAAACACAGCGGCAGCCCAGCCGATTCTCGACAAACTCATCCCAGCGCGCCGCAATCCGGGCGCGAGCCTCCTTCTGCTGCAGCACACCGGTAAGCACCGGGTAGAACCAGTCCATGGAGTAACGCGCCTTGCTCTCCCAGGTGCGGTCAAAGCGTTCAGGCTTGTTGCGCAGGGCCTGGCCAAGGCGCTCGCGAGCAGTCCGCCACGCAGGGCGGGGCTCATTGAGGGTGAAGGCAATATTGTGGGCACACTCAAGGCTCTTGTAGACCGAACTGCAACCGGTCACCAGGGCATCGTCCTTGGGCCTGCCGTCGCCATCTACCGCCCACAGTATGTCTCCGTGCTCCGTCTGCAGCGCGATGGCGAAACCTATGGCCTTGTCCACCATGGGCCACATGGCACGCAGGAAATCACGGTCCTGGGTAATGAGGTAGTGGTGCCATACGCCGGTTGCGATGTAGGCGACGAAGTTGCTTTCCCGGCGCTCGTGATTGTCCACTTCCTCGCCACGGTAGGAAGCCCACCAGCTGCCATCCACCAACTGCATGTTGTACAGCCACTCGTAAGCTTTGCGGGCAGCATCGTATTCGCCGCCAATGGACAGGCCCATCGCCGCTTCCACGTGATCCCATGGGTCGGCATAGCCGCCCTCAAACCAGGGTATCTCGCCGCTTTCGCGCTGGGTATCGAGAATAAACGACACCGTAGGGCGCAGGAACTCAGCGGGAAACAGGCCCCGGCTAAGGTACAGGCCGCTCATCCGTTAAGCCCTTTACGGAAATACATCACCACACTCTTACCCATCAAAGGGTTCATTATCCGCTCTGCTACCCGGGTCACGGCCGGACGCTCCATCAGGTCCCAGACCAGCAAACGATGATATTGCTGCACCATCCAGTTGCTGTCCTGCTTGTCCCAGAAAAGGCATTTCAGCCACCAGAACGGCGAATGCAAGGCGTGCGCCCAGTGCCGGTGGTAGTGGCGAAAGCCGAGTTTCTCTATATCCCCGCGTAATTCACTGGCTCGAAAAATCCGGATGTGGCCGCCGGGGGTGTTGTGATATTCCTCGCTAAGCGCCCAACAAATTTTCTCCGGCCAGCGCCTGGGTACACTGGCGCAGAACAGCCCTCCGGGCTTGAGCACACGTTCAATCTCTCGCAAGGCTCCCTGGTAGTCAGGGATGTGTTCCAGCACCTCGCTGCAAATCACCTTGTCGAAGGTGTCATCAGCGAAAGGCAAATCAAGAGCGTTGGCGGAAGACAGACCAAAGGATTTGGCGTTGTTATCGGGTTCGGCAAACTCGCGGAATTTTTGCCGCGTGGTTTTCAGGTCATCCAGCGACAGGTCTACCCCGATAGAATGTACCTGGGCTTCCAGGTAGGCGGATATGACGTGCCGCCCTTCACCACAACCAAGGTCGAGCACCAGGTCGCCCGCATCCAGCGGCAGGTGTTTGAAGTCAACGGTCTGCATTGGCCAGAACTTCGCGGTAGTACGCTGTCATTTCGCGGGCACATACCTGCCAGCAGAACTTTTCATCAATGCGCCTGCGGCCCGCTTCGCCAAGTTGCCGGCGACGCTCCGGCTGTTGCAGCAAGTCGTCTATTGCGGCGACCATGGCATCCACGTTCTTAGCCGGCACGATCACCCCGGCATCGCCAACCACTTCCGGCAGCGCACCACCATCGGTCGATACCACGGGCACGCCACAGGCCATGGCTTCACCCGCAGGCAAGCCAAACCCTTCATAAACCGAAGGCACCACCGCCACGGTCGCCTCAGCGTAGTAGCGCACCATCTGCTCTGTGCTGATGCCACTGACAAACTTGATACGCTGCTGCAATCCCAGCTTCTTTACCAGCTTCTCGGTCTTGCCACCGGGCAAGGGCTTGCTCACCAGCAGCAACTCCAGCTCCGGGTAGCGCGCCAGCAGTCTGGCGTAAGCGCGTATCAGGAAGCGCGTGCCCTTGAGTGGTGCATCGGCACTGCAGGTAGCCATCAGGCGCAGTGGCAGGCGCTCTACACCCGCCAGCGGGCGAAATGTATCAGTGTCGATGCCGTTATAGACCAGGCTTATCCCCGCAGGCTGCAGGCCAAAATCACGAGCGATATCCTGGCGTGAGCAGTCAGAGACGGTCACCACATTGTGCAGCTGTTTCACCACCTTCTTTTGCATGCCCAGGAAAGAGTGCCAGCGACGAATCAACAAACGCTCCCACGGATTGCGCGCTGCATGCAGGGCGATCCTCAGGTCTGAAGTGATTGGGTGATGGACGGTGGTAACCAGCGGCAGGCCTGAGCGCTGCAGCTCCAGCATGCCATAGCTGAGGCTCTGGTTGTCGTGAATAAGGTCATAGGCGTTTTGGTGTTTACGCAGATACTTCACCGCTCGACGGCCAAAGGTGTAAGGCTCGGCAAAACCGCCGGTCAGTTTGCTGGTCCACTCGATGATATCCGTCAGTGAGCGCAGGTGACGCGGTCGCAGTGACAGCAAGCCGTTCTCAAACAGGTCCAGGCTGGGTAACTTGATCAGGCGCACTCTGGGATCCAGCTGCGGGTAGGGAGGGCCGGAAATCACGTCTACGGTGTGGCCGGCATCCACCAGCCCCTTGCTGAGGTAGCGCAGGTAAATGCCCTGGCCGCCACCGTGGGGCTGGCTGCGGTAGCCCAGCAGCGCTATGCGCAGCGGTTTGCCCGGCAATGCCGCTGGAGGGGGGCTGGCGGCTACCCCGGGAAGGGCGTCCGTAGCGGGTACTGTTTCTAGCTGCCTGATATCAGCATCCTCGTTGCATCTTGCGGGGTGCGGGTCTTCCGGAGGTGGGGATTACGCGTCTATAGCCGCTGTCAACGGCGCCGAAGGGACCGGATTGTAAGCAGCGATTGCTCAAAAATCCACCCCTAGCCGATCGTATAGTCAACTGTCCCCGTTCGCCACCGGGGAGTCTATCCCGCTATAATCGGCTTCTTTCGCAGTGAGTCCAGCCCAGCAATGCGTCAAGCAGCTTATAAAGGCATTATTCTCGCCGGCGGGTCAGGTACCCGCTTGCACCCCCTTACCAGCACGGTATCCAAGCAGTTGATGCCGGTGTATGACAAACCGATGATCTACTACCCGCTGGCAACGCTGATGCTGGCGGGGATCCGGGATATTCTCGTTATTACCACGCCCAGGGACCAGGCCGCCTTTGCCGACTTGCTGGGCGACGGCTCTCAGTGGGGAATCAGTATCAGCTACACCGTGCAGCCCAGCCCTGACGGGCTGGCCCAGGCGTTTATCCTGGGCGAGGAATTCATCGCCGACGATAAAGTCGCCCTGGTTCTGGGCGACAACATCTTTTATGGCGGGGGGTTTACCCTGAAGCTGCGACATGCGGCACAGCGAGAGTCGGGGGCCTCGGTTTTTGCCTACTATGTGCAGGACCCCGAGCGCTATGGCGTTGTATCTTTTGATGCCCACGGCGTGGCGCAGGATATAGAGGAAAAACCAGCAGCTCCCAAGTCACACTACGCGGTAACCGGGCTGTACTTTTACGACAACGACGTGGTAGATCTCGCCAAGCGCATCAAGCCATCTTCCCGCGGCGAGCTGGAAATCACCGACCTAAACAAAATCTACATGCAGCGCGGCGATCTCAATGTAGAAGTGTTGAGCCGCGGCAGTGCCTGGCTGGATACCGGTACGCATAATTCCCTGCTGGACGCGGCTAATTTCGTGCGGGTAGTAGAGGAGCGCCAGGGCCTCAAGATAGCGTGTCCCGAGGAGGTCGCGTTTCGCATGGGCTACATATCCTCGGAAGAGCTGCTGGCATTGGCCCAACCGCTGGAAAAAAGCGGCTACGGGCTGTACCTGAAGAGCCTGCTGAACGAAGACGGGATGGTATTCGATGAAGTTTGAAGCCACGCCCCTGCAAGGCGTTTACCTGCTGACACCGGATGTCTACGGCGATGAGCGCGGCTTTTTCCTCGAAAGCTGGAGTGCGCGTACCTTTGCCAATGAGGGCTTTGATCTGCAGTTCGTGCAGGACAATCACAGCCGCTCTGCACGGGGGATCCTCCGGGGCATGCATTACCAGACTGAACACACCCAGGGCAAGCTGGTGCGGGTCACTGCGGGCGCCGTGTTCGATGCGGTAGTGGATATGCGTCGCGACTCCCCCACCCTGGGCCACTGGTACGGAACCACGCTCAGCGCCGACAATCATCAAATGCTGTGGGTGCCGGCTGGCTTTGCCCATGGTTTCTATGTGCTCAGCGATTACGCCGACTTCCAGTACAAATGCACCGACGTGTACCACCCGCAAAGTGAAGTCTCACTGGCCTGGGATGACGCTGCGGTGGGTATTGACTGGCCCATTGCCGATGGCGAACAACCGAAGCTGTCAGAAAAAGACAAGAACGGGCTGCCATTCAGCGCAGCGCCACTGCTGGACTAGCTCAGCAAGGGTCGCCACCAGTCCTCATTGTCCAGATACCACGCCAGGGTTTTGCCAAGGCCGGTCTCAAACGTCTCCACCGGCGCGTAACCCAGATCATCGCTGATCCGGGACGCGTCTATGGCATAGCGCCAATCGTGCCCGGCACGGTCTTCAACGAAGGTGATGAGGTCGCGAGCGCTGTGGCCAGCGGCACAGGGTGATTCCGGAAACCGTGCTGCCAGACCAGGGTCTTGCGCAAACAGGGTATCCAGCTGGTCACACAGCAGGTGCACAATATCCAGGTTATTCCACTCATTGTTGCCGCCGATGTTGTAAGTCTCTCCCACAGCACCGTGCAGCAGTACTTTTTCTATACCGCGGCAATGGTCCTCTACATAAAGCCAGTCACGAATGTTGCTGCCGTCGCCGTACACAGGTAGCGGCAGGCCGCGCAGAATATTGGTCAGGCACAGGGGAATCAGCTTCTCCGGAAAATGATAGGGGCCATAATTATTGGAACAGTTGCTGGTACTTACCTGCAGTCCGTAAGTGTGATGATAGGCACGCACCAGATGATCGGAGGCAGCCTTGCTCGCCGAGTAGGGAGAATTGGGTTCGTATTTCTGCTCTTCATGAAAACCCGGGGCCCCAGGCGCCAGGGAGCCATAGACTTCATCTGTAGACACGTGGTGAAAGCGATGCGCCACATGGCCCCCTCCCCCCAGCCAGTGCTCCCTAGCAGCCTTCAACAGACAGTGGGTACCCACAACATTGGTTTCGATAAACGCATCGGGGCCGGATATGGAACGGTCAACATGGCTCTCGGCGGCAAAATGAACCAGCGTGTCCACACCAAACTGCTGCAATGTGGCCAGCACCTGATCATAGTTGCAGATATCCGCGTGGACAAAATGAAAACCCTCTCGCCCTTCCAGTGCCGCGATGTTGGCGCGATTCCCGGCATAGGTCAGCGCGTCATAGGCGACAATGTGATCCTGCGGGTGCTGGCGACGCCAGTAGTGAACGAAATTCGCACCGATAAAGCCGGCTGCACCGGTGACCAACAAAGATCTGGCCATTTAACTCTCCTTCAGTTCTTGCAGCATGGCGCGCAGCTGCACGCGCCAGTGCACGCCGTCTGTGTCCAGCGCTTCCCAGGTGCTGGCCTTGTCCAACACACTGAATGCGGGCCGCTGCGCGGGCGTAGGGTACGCTTCGGTGTTAATGGGTCTGATGCGCGGGACGTGCGCCAGCAAGCCCAGCGCCTGGGCTTCCTCGGCAATCGCCTGCGCAAAATCATACCAGCTGCAGACACCCGCATCGGTCCAGTGCAACAGTCCCTGCAGCTGCGGCCGGGCCACTGCTTGCCACAGCGCATCCGCCAGTCCCCGCGCCCAGGTGGGTGTTCCCACTTGATCAACTACCACGGCCAGCTCTTCCCGCTCAGCCATAAGCCTCAGCATGGTCTTCACGAAATTGTTACCAAACGTTGAGTAGACCCAGGCCGTACGCACGATGAGGGCAGAGGGCAGCGCCGCCTGCACGGCGAGTTCCCCCGCCAGTTTGCTGCGGCCGTACTCACCCAGTGGCGATGTTGGTGCGTTCGGGAGATAGGGCCGGGAGGCACTACCGTCGAAAACAAAGTCGGTGGAAACATGCACCAGCCGGGCACCCGAGCGGGCACAGGCCGCAGCGAGATTACCCGGGCCCTCGCCATTGATTGCCGTAGCCAGAGCCGCTTCGGATTCAGCCTTATCCACCGCCGTATAGGCCGCCGCGTTTATCAGCACATCCGCTTGCTGCTGGCTGACCACCGTCGCCACCGCTGCGGCATCGCTGATGTCCAGCTCTGCACGCGATACAAACGTGGCCTGCACCGAATCTGGTACAGTTCGCCGCAACTCCTGCCCCAGCTGACCGTTCGCACCGGTCACCAGTACCTTGTTACCCATACAACGCTCCGCCTGGCGACTCGTTCACAACATCATCCCGGTAAATTCGCAAATTCGTTGGCAAGTGTATTGATGCACCGAGCCCATGCCCAGTAGTTTCTGGCAGCTGGATCATTGTGGTTTCAGGCCCTGGTGAGTGACAGTCTGCAGCGGGTTCAATCCCTCGTTCAGCATTCTGCGCGCCAGCGCCTTACCTCCGGAGAAATTGAGATGGGTTACGTCATGGTAAATATAGCGACCCTCCAGCATTGTTCGGCACTGCCCGGCTGCACACAGAAAATCCATGGGATCGACGATGGTAACGCCATGCATGCCCGCCGTGGCCTGCTGCAGAAAGTTTCGTGCCAATGCCCGGTTGTGCCGGTAAAGATCCTCAGGGTAGTGGGTCCGCAATGCCTGGCAGGTATTCCCCCGCCGCAATATGCCGCTGCTGAACAGCCACTCCCACCGGCTGTTCAGCCCCAGCGCATCCAGTCCTATACAGCGCACATCCGGGTTGTCGGGAATATCCTGGATAGCGAGATAAATAACCACAGGGTGGCCTCTGTCCACCAGCCAGGAAATGGTGTGCTGAAAAGCCTCTTCAAAGCGGGGTTTGAAATTGATGCGCCGGTCTACCAGGTAACGATGCCAGGCAGCGGCCATCACCACCGGCCCGCGATAGCCAGCGTCCATCCACTGCCGCGTGCTTTCGATACGCGCGCGGAATTTGTCCCTCAGCTCATTGTCCCCGGATGAGTCGACACGATAACGGTCTGCGTCAAGCAGGAAGGGCGAACTACCTGAGGTTACCATCAGGCCACGCAGACCAGCGGCACGGCCCAGTTCATCAAAGACCCCGGCCGCCGAGTTCGCATGAGAGTCACCCAGCAGCAGGAAATCAGGTTGCAATGCCGCGCCGGCGTCAATGCTGTCACCGATATAGCAGCGCATAGATGTGTCTATGTCGGCAGACTTGTCGTGACAACTGGGATAGAGCTGGCCTGGTTCATCGTTGAGGTAATCCTGAGCCACCTGCTGCAGAGGCCCCAGCAGCCTCTCCGGCCAGCCGTCGGTCTTGCGCAGGTATTGGTGGAAGCCTGTTGCCAGCAGCAAGGGCAATAAAAAGAAAGCAGTCAATGCGGGTACAAACCGCCATCCTCGCTGTCGACGAACAGGCTGTTCCACTAGCGCCCAGGTCATCCAGGCCAGCACGATGCTGAGCAATATGATCAGGGCACTGAGATAGCCCCCCAGTGCCAGATTCAAATAATTGGCGCTGCTCACCAGTGGCCAGTGCCATAAGTAAAGGGAATATGAAATCAGGCCGAGGAAAACCATTGGCCTGACGGACAACAGTTGATAGCTCAACACCCGTTGCCCGCCGCTGCCCGCATAAATCACCAGCGCACTCCCCAGGCACACCCACAGGGCATTGAATCCGGGAAAAACACTTTCACGCGTCAGCGTCAGTGCGCACAGCAGTATCAGGGCCAGGCCCAACAGTGATATCAGCGAGAGCACTGCGGTGGGCAGCCTGCTGGGGCGCGAAGAATATACAGCCAGCAGGCCACCCAGCATCAGCTCGAAGATCCTCGCAGGCAGCAGATAGTAGGCCTGGGACACCGCATGGCGGGCAAGATACTCCGATAGCAGCAGCGCAGCGACAAATAACAAGGCTGCCAACAGGGCCAGCAGCTGGTGACTCATGCGCCGGCCAAGGGCATAAGCCAGCAGCAAAAGAGGCGGCCACAACAGGTAGTACTGCTCCTCCACCGCAAGTGACCAGGTATGAATCAGTGGCAGTAGTTCGGCGTCTGCTGCGAAATAGCTCTGGGTAACGTCCAGAAAGTAGAAATTCCCCAGCCCGGTCAGTACGTAGCGCAGGCTTTCCCCAAGCGCGAGGTAATCCTCCGGGGTGAAGAAGCCAGCAACCAGCAGCGTAGTGAACAACACTACCGTCACCAGAGCCGGCAACAGGCGCTTGATACGCCGCAGGTAGAACGATTTGAAACTGAAACGCTGCTTGCGCACGTCCGCCCAGACAATCCCCGTGATCAGGTAGCCAGAAATCACAAAGAAAACATCAACACCCACATAGCCACCGGTGACCGGAAAACCCGTGTGATAGAGTAATACCAGCAGCACAGCAACGGCGCGCAGCCCGTCAATATCCGGTCTGTAGGATTGTTCTGACTTGCGCATCACCGTTTCACTGTCTCCCTGGCCAAGCTCATACTCCCGCTACCGCGGATTTGCGCCATCGCGAGGATGACCAATCAATGCGTTTCCCGGCGGCCGCTGGCTGGCCTGTCCCACTCGCTGCGGGTAGACTACGCTGCAAACCAGAACCCCTTCAGGTGCCGAAGATTCCCGACATCGCTTCCGAAGCCAATATTCGCTACAGGTGGATCGTTGCCGTTAGCCTGCTGCTGTCGATTTGGTTGATCTGGCTGGACCCGCTCATCAATCGGGACGCTATCATATATCTGCGCGCAGCCGAGGCCTACCTGCAAGGCGGCTTTGCTGCCAGCCAACAGGTCTTTGGCAGACCACTGCTGCCGATCTGCATGGCGATAGTACACCAGCTCACAGGTCTCTCCCTGCTCCACGCAGGCCTGCTGATCACCACGCTTAGCTATGCCGTGCTTTGTGTTGCCTTCGTGGACACCGTTCGAGTGCTGGGAGGTAAGCGCAGCGTGCAACTGATAGCGGCTATCGTCATCCTCTCTCATCCATGGATAAACCACACCCGCGCCTCGATTATGCGCGACCCGGTCTATCTCGCCCTGATCGTGCTGTCTGTCAGGGAAATGCTGCTGTTCTCCCGCTCTCCCTCGTGGCTGGGCCAGCTGCGCTGGATCGCCCTGGTTACCGGAGCAGCCCTGTTTCGTTTTGAAGGCCTTTTTGTCGCCGCTCTGGCACCATTGGCCCTGCTTTTTACTCGCAATCTCGAAAGGCCGTGGCGATACTGCCTGCAGTTACTGTTACCGCAACTGCTGATTTGCAGTCTGCTGGCAGGCGGTCTGTTGGCCTATCATGCATTTAACCCACAGGCTCCCCCGCTTTTTCCCGGCATAGGACTGTACCTGGAGCGCCTGAGTCTTCTACCAGCCGAGTTTGCCGACATAGCCAGGCAGTCCGCAGAACCGCTGTTGGCATTTACCTCGCGCGATGACGCCACTTTTGCCGGCATTGCCGCACTGGCTGCCGTGCTGCTGCTGAACCTGTGTCGGGCGCTTACCTGGCCATGGCTACTGGTACTTTTATGGGGCGCAAGGGCCGGGATTGGTCACCGCTTCCGCCGGGACGACCTGGCTATCCTGTTCACCTATCTGTCAATCGCCTTGCTCTACCTCGCCGTCTTTACAGCAATCAATCGCTTCATGCTGGAACGCTACAGTGTGCATGCGGTGCTGTTCCTGCTGTTGCTTCTGCCATTCGTGCTCAGTTCACTGTGGCACATGGGAAGTTGGCGGAAGTACCTTGCCCTGGCTCTGCTTCTGGGCATGTCAGCAGATATTCTGCACAGCAGTGCAAGGGAAAAAATGTTCATCATCGAAGCGACGCGCTGGGTTGCCCAGAACACCCCGGCTACCGCTTCACTGGCGACAAATGAACAGTACATTGCCCATTTCAGTGAACGCGATACCGACTGGGAGTCACTGCGCCAGCGGCGCTTTCAGCTTGAATCCATACTGCACACACCTGCGCTTTGGCAGCACAAGGATTACCTCGTGGTTTACCTGAAGCGACGCGAGGAGCCCGCATGGGAGAGCTTTCTGCACAGTAACGGCCTGCAGGAATTACGGTCGTTCGAGGGTGGGCGAGTGGGGCGTGCTGTAGTTGTCGCGCTGGACCAGCCTGGTGCCATCACACCGGCACCCGTAAACTGACTGCCTGTAAACACGTTCCCGGAGACTGCGTCATCGCCGACAACATCGCCAATAGCAACCACTACCATGAGCTGGCGCTGATACTGGCGAGCGGAGAACTGCCGACAGGCTGGGCACTGGTGGGCAGCTCAGTCAATGCGCGCGTCGCAGTCAATGCAGCCGAGGGAATCTATTACAAGGAGTTTCTGCCGCGCGGACCGCTGGAGTGGTTCAAGTCCCAGGTCAAGGGCAGCCGTGCCACGCGCGCCCGCCAGCAAAGTGACCGCTTGCGCAAGGCTGGCTTCACCGCACCCTACAGCCTCGCGTGGGGCAGGCTACCCAGGCATCGCGAGTACCTGTTCAGTAACGCGGTGCCGGGCAAGGGCGTAACCACCTGGCTGCGTGAAGAGCTGAGTGACCGCAGCGGCGCAGCGCTTGCCCAAAGGCGCAGACTACTCGCCTGCCTCGGTGAGTTCGTCGGACGGTTGCACGCCGCCGGCTTTGTGCATGGCGACCTGCGCACCAGCAACGTACTCGCTGAGCCTACAGAGGCTGGTTTCGACTTTGCCCTTATCGACAATGAGCGCAACAGCCGGCGTCAACCGGCAGCAGGCAGGGATATTCTGCGTAACCTGATGCAACTGAATATGCTGCTACCCACTGATGTCACCCGCACGGATCGCATGCGCTGCTTCTTGCGCTGGCGCAAACAGCAGGCCGACCTTACGGATGCGGAAGCAAAACTGCTGGCGCTGGAGTCCTGGCGCTGGGCCATGCGTCGTCTGGCAAAAAAAGGGCTGGCATGAAGCGTCTGCATATCGTTGGCTGCCCTCGCAGTGGCACTACGCTGCTGATGGAGTTGGTCAGTACCTGCTTTGCCAACAGTGGATTCTGCGAGCATGAACTCAGCATTTTTGCACCCGTCCCTGTCAGCCAGGGTCCTTATTTCTCCAAGCAGCCAAACGACATCAAGCAGTTGCGCCACATTTTTCACCAGGACCCACAACTGCACGTGATCTACATGGGCCGCGACCCGAGAGCGGTCATCACCAGCAAGCACCGTGAAAACCCGGAGCAGTATTTCTGTAACTACCGAGTGTGGAGCGAGTGCGACAGGGCAGCGCAAGCCTACCTTGGTCATCCACGCTTCCTGAGCCTGCGCTACGAAGATCTGGTTACGTCGGCAGATTCAGTGCAGGCAGGCATAGCCCGCCACTTCCCGTTTCTTGAGCAACTGCAGCCGTTCTCCCAATACCATCTACATGCAGCACCCTCAGCCGCATCGCAACGCGCCATGAACGGGCTGCGGGCGGTAAATCTCCAGAGTCTGGATAAATGGCAACAGCACCTGCCGCGCATAGCCGAGCAGTTGCAGCGACGGCCGGAGCTGGCAGACGACCTGTTGCGACTGGGATACGAAGCAGACCAAAGCTGGCAGCAGCTACTGCAGGATGTCACCCCGGTGGTCTACCCCTGTCGCTATCCGGAGCGACGGCCGCTGTTCAAGGAATGGGAAAAAAGCCTGCGCGTATGGCTCAAGTCCCGACGCTATCTGCGTCAATTACCGGGCTGACGCTGTCTGCCGAGATTGCACTGATCAGCCTGGCGGGAACCCCTCCAACCAGCGTAAGGGGGGCAACATCCTCAATCACCACGGCACCTGCGGCGACCACGGCCCCACGCCCGACCGTTACCCCGGGTGTGATAATCGCGCCGGCCCCTATCCAGGCCTCATCCTCTATCACTACCGGACGAAACTCAGTACCCCGCCCCTTTCCAGACACATAAACCAGCCCATGAGTTGAGGTTTCGAACATGACCCCGGGCCCTACCTGTACCCGCGCACCAATGCTCACTCTGGCCGGTGCCCCGAAACGTATGTCGGTATTGAGGAAACTACGCGCACCGATGGAGATATTGGCTGATGCCCCCAGTGGCCTCACGGTCACCGGTCCCCAAATCTCACACTTCCCGGCTATCTGCATTCCCGCCAGTCGCAACAGGCGGAAACGGATGCGATCGCAGACCTTCAGGCGCGGAAGGTGATTGGCCAGGGTAAGAAAAAGCAGTTCTCTCATCGTCAAGTTCCTTGCACTAGTCGACCAGGCGACGGCCCCGGGGGCCGTACTGCTGAAGGTGGCGCTGGCGCAACTTTTTCAGAGGGACGGCCAGACCATCCGTCACCGCTGCGCGTGTTACTCCGGTTTGTCGCAGGTAGCTGTCCAGAAACACGTCATAGAGCTCGCGATCCAGCTCGCGATCCTCTGCATTGAGGGTAAAGCGCGCTAGGTCCCGTGACATGGCCGCACCGTCGTCGCGGCTGACGCCATCGAGATCCACCAGCCATAGCTGGTCGTACTGGCAGAGCAGGTTGGTCCACTTGGCATCCCCGTGGGCAAAGCCCTCCCGGTGGAGGTGGCCCAGAACATCACCACAGCGCTGCATCCACTGCGCCTGAGCCGACTTGTCGAGGCCTTGCAGCCAGAGACTGTTCAGGTCACGGGTGTCTTTCAATCCCCGTTTCAGTAGCAATAATTGACTGCCTGCCTGCAGGCAGGCTCTGGGCTCGGGCACCGGCACACCCAGTTCCACCAGCGCCTGCGACACGTCAAAGCTGTGCACCGCCCGGCCCCGCCCCAGGCGAAAGGCCGCAGCCTGCAACACAGACTTGCTTTGGTACAGCTTCAGGTAGTTGAGTTCACCGGCAAGATCCAGCAGGCCCACCAGGCTTTTGTCATTGCTCTTCAGAATGTCCGTGTGTTCGTTCATCCACAGGCGAATATCATCCACCGTTGCCAGACGCTCAGCCAGCCAGGCGGCCCAAAGCTCGCCACGCAGAAATCGCATAGTCAGATCACACCGGGAATGGCGGGTGGCTCGCAACCATTCTCCCTAAAATACAAACGCTGTGCGCGTCTGGCCACGTCGCGCCACAGTCCGGCGTCCTGCCCCGTCGCCCTGCGCAAACCGCCATCACTGTAGTGCGCTATAAAACGTAGCAGGTCTCGACGAGTGATCCCGCAATCCATTGCAGAAAAATACAGCCCCGCGAGATCCTTCACCTGCCAGCGCCGCGGCGTTTGCTGACGTAATTGCGCGCGATGCAGATCGATAAGGTAACAACGCGGGCTGGCATCATCGAGCGTTGTTTCCTCTAGATGAAAATGACATAGATAAAAATCGCGATGATTGATTCCCGCCCGGTGCATGCGCCCGGCACTGTCAGCGAGTTTGCGTATTATTTTCAGCCGCGTGGCGAACGGCGGCGGCTCACTTCCCCAGTCCGCGCAGTAATCCTCCAGACTCACGGTTCCTACCAGGTCGTCGGTAACAATCATTGAGCGTTGTCGTGCAGGGTTACGTCCTTTTCTGGCGTAGGCTGCCACGCACATTGTATCTACGCCAACACCACGTAATGCCTCTACCGCGCGGTATTCATTACTGGCACCGAGCACCGGCAAGCGTCCCTGTACCAGGTTCTTGAATATCTCCGGCCAACCGACGCCAGTGTGCAGCTTCAGAAACCAGGACTGCTTCCCCAACTGGAAACGCAGGGTTTTTCGCCCTTCTTTATTGCGATAGATATCTTCCGGTGCAGCACCGTCGGCGACGGCCTGGGCCCAATCCAGCAGGGCCGATGCGCTGTTATCAATCACGCCTCCCTCTACGGCCAGGTCCTCCCGCAGATACGACTCACTCACCATCAGCCCTCCGTTTCTGCTGCACCAACTGTTCGATCAGTCGGGCACCCGTGCTATGCATGGAATACAGGTCGGTTAAACGTGCGTAAGTCAGGCCCGTCTCCCGACATTGCGAACGATACACACCGTCCAGCGAACGCAGCACGGCGGCGTTCAAGTCCTCCTGGCGGAACGGGCTGCGCAACACCATGCCCGCTTTGGCGGCGGCGATATGATGGGCGTAGCCGCAGACATCCGTTGTTATCACCGGCAAGCCTGCAACCAGCGCTTCCAACAGGACGATACCCGCGGCTTCGTCCAACGCCGGGTGAATCAATGCGTCGGCCGCCAGCAGCAACTCGGCAACATCATCCCGGCCACCAAGAAAATGAACCTGATCTTCCACTGACAACTTTTTGGCCAGGCGGCGAAACCGGCGTTCCTTATCCTGGCCCACCACCAACAAACGCATGGCATGGTGAGGCTGTTCAGCCGTGGCATGGGCCAGCGCACGAATAGCCCTGTCCAGCCCTTTCTTGATAAACCCGGAACCTACGAACAACAGCACGTGCTCACCCTGATCGACGGCCAGAGACTGGCGCGCAGCACGACGCCTTATGGCAGCGTCCTCTCCCGCGCAACGGTCCCTGGCAATACCCGGGGGCAGCATGTGCATGCGCGATTCAGGGGTAGCATAATACTGGACGAATTTGGCTTTCTCCGTCTCCGATATCAACAGCACTTCAGTCCTGGAGGCCGCGCCGAAAACAGCTGCCTCATAGGTGCTGAAATGACGGTAGCGGGCGCCACGACGGTAGAGCCAGCCTCGCTCGCTGAAGGCCTTGTCGAGGTAGCATGAGTCGGCAGCGTAATACACATCCAGGCCGGGCATCTTGTTGAAACCGATTACGCCATCAACCGGGTCCGCTTCCAGGTCGCGGCTTACCCACTCGCTGAAACGTTCATTGCGCCGGTGATTCGTACGCGCCGACACAGGGACGTGGCGCAGGTCGGCACCGGGAAGACCCTCCCCTTGCCACTGGATGTAGTAAACACGGCACTCATGACCAAGCTGCTGAACTTCCTCGACAAAGCGTCGAAAATCGCGCTGCATACCGCCATAGGGAAAGTACTTATAGAGCAGGAAAGCGAGGCGCATATTTAATCCGTTGCCGGCAGAATCGACAGCAGACCCTGCCACACTTGCTGCGGCGTAATGGCCGCCATCATTGCCACCGGATCACGGGTGTCGTCAACTCCCACAGTGGATTGTATATGCAGTTGATTGTGGCCATAGGCGCCAACAAGACGCGTGCTGGTGGGGCCGTATAGCGAGACAGTGGGCACGTCCAGAGCCGCAGCCAGATGGCCCAGCCCGGTGTCAACAGCGACCGCTCCGTCTGCCTCCAGTAACAGCCCGGATAACCCCAGCAGGTCCAGCCGCGGCAACACGCTGGCGCCTTCACACTGATCCGCCATACGCTCTGCTCTTTCCTTCTCCGCCTCGTTACCCCAGGGCAACAACACCGGGTAGCCAGCCGCAACCGCGAGTGCTGCCAGTTCGACCCAGTGTGTCTCGGGCCAGAGTTTCTCGTCACGGGCGGTACCATGGAAGAATAACAGACCGCGCGAGCGACTGGTCTTGCTCCCGATCAGCTGTTGCCTCACCCCGTAATCGCCCTGGCTTGTGGGTAGAGGATAATGCAGCGCCTGCGCAAACAACATGCGGGTGCGCTCTACCGCATGCATATCACGCGGCACTGTAACTTTGTAATGATAGCCTCTGGCAGCCAGGGGCTCCCGCGCCGAGCGCTTGTCCAGGCCGTAAACCGGCGCTTTAACCAGACGCGACACCAGAGCACTCTTGAGCAGCCCCTGGGCATCGATCACCAGGTCATATTGCCTGCCCCGAATCTGCCGACGAAACTCGCGCCACTCGGGCCCGCTGAAATCGCGCAGGGGATGTTTACGCCACCTGCGCAGTGCGATAGGCACAACGCGGTCCACGGCCGGATGCCAACCGGGAATCTCCACAAAAGACTCTTCCACTACCCAATCAAAGCGTATGCCGGGTACAGCCGTGATGGCATCAGTGAGCGCGGGAAGCGTATGTACCACATCCCCCAGCGAAGACATCTTGACCAATAATACGTGCATTAGTCTCCAGAATTTGCCGCAAGCAATGTGTCAAGTCTATCAGCAACCAGCGCAGCGGGCGTGTCGCGCATGCAACGGTGATGCCCCAGTGGGCACTCGCGCTGGAAACACGGCGCGCAATCGATATCGCTGACGATGACGCTGCTGTTCTGATTCAGAGGTGGTGTAAAACCGGGCGAGGTAGCCCCGTATACGACGACCAATGGGCGCGACAAGGCAGCCGCTATATGCATCAGGCCCGAATCATTGCTGACGACGGCATCGGCCAACGACAACAGGTCCACCGCTTCGGCAAGGCTGGTTTTACCAGCCAGGTCAACGCAATTGATGTGGCCAGCGGTCAG
>JAUIIQ010000284.1 GCA_030431585.1 Gammaproteobacteria bacterium
GAACCGCAGGGGTTGCGCTTGTGCGATTCCTTGTCGATGGATGCCGACTCAACCATCAGGAAAAACCCCTTGCTGTTCCCTGCCGAGAGGTGTTGCAGGGCGGTTTCGGTCATCTGTTGCAGGCTGGGCGTGTTGGCAAAGTCCGGATTGGCTTCGCAGCTCATGGTCGCTGGCAGGGTGACTTCACCCAGGTAGGAATGCAGGCGATTGAGCAGGCTGGGGCGGGGTAGTTCGGCAATACGTCCGCCTTCACCCTGCAGGCGCACGGGCATGGTGCTGCGTGAGAACAGGCCGAGCACAGGCTGGCCCGGTGTGCTGGCCAGCAGTTCCGCCCTGGTGCTCACCGTCTGGAAGCCGTTGCGTCTCGCCAACTCCAGGACGGTGCCGTCCCCGGCTTCGGTCTGCACGTCGAAATGCTTGCGGCCTCCGCCCAGAATGACGTCTACAGGCGAGCGGGCCAGTTGTGCTGAAATAGCGCCAGGCCCACCGTTCTTGCTGGCGTCCCGGGGGCAGCCACCCAGACTTATGTCGCGGAACGAGGATGGGTATATGACCTCTTCAACGATGTCGGGATTCTCGCAGAGTCGATAGCTGATGTGAGCAATGAACGCGGCGGGAGTGGCGTCAGTGACGCTGGCGGTGCTGACCAGCCCGGTGCGATAGCCCGCGGCCTCTGCCAATTCAATAATGGTGGTGATGTCCTGATCGTCGCCCGCACTGGTGGCAATGCGTCCGCGGCTGGTGACTTTTCCGGTGGCCATGCTGGTCGCTGTGTTGGCTGAGTCTGCCACGTACACAGGCCTGCCGTTGCTTTTGTCCTCGCTGGTCAGTACCTGCGCTGCACCGCGCACTGGCAGGCTGTCCAGGGTCAGCGTGCCATTTGCGCCAACCAGATAATTGCGGGCGATGGTGACCTGCTGCTCATCCATGCCATCGCCTATAAATAAAATGACGTGACGCGCCGGGGGAGGGAACGCGGGCTGGGCGATAGCAGACGCGCAAGCTGTGACAAGTGTAAACGCGATGGCGAAAAGGTGATACATGGGCAGTTTTTCCGCAGGTCAGGGTTGTTGCTGTAGATACCACGAAGAGGCCAGCGATGCACCCGCGCGCCCTAGATTGACCGAACGTGGTTCAACTGCCAGAGCTGCACGGCTGTCTGCACCTGAAAAGGGCACTCACGGCGCTTACCTTTCAGTCTCTGTTGTGGCAGGCTTTCAGGCGGTCTGCGGGCGTGCCTGGCGGTGGCTGGCAATCAGCCGCTGCAGGCGTATCCCGTTGACCTGAAATATTATAATCAGGCGAGGATACGTTGATGAAGATGATGACCGCGATTATCAAGCCGTTCAAGCTGGATGACGTGCGCGAGGCCCTGCAGCAAGTGGGTATTGCCGGCATGACGGTGGAAGAGGTCAAGGGCTATGGCCGTCAAAAGGGCCATACCGAGCTCTACCGCGGTGCTGAATATCTGGTGGAATTCCAGCCCAAGGTCAAAATCCAGATCGCGGTGAGCGATGCCGAACTGGATGCCGCGATCGAGGCGATTTGCAGTACGGCGGCCACCGGCAAAATTGGCGACGGTAAAATATTTGTCGCGCCACTGGAGCAGAGTATTCGCATCCGCACGGGTGAGACCGGCGACGACGCACTGTAATCAAGGAGAGAATAATGAAATCACTGCAACGCGCGGGGCTGCTCGTCTGCACCGTTTTTGCTGCCAATACGGCCAGCGCCCAGGAACTCAATCAGGCCGATACGGCCTGGATACTCACCGCAACAGCCCTGGTGCTGTTCATGACCATTCCCGGTTTGTCCCTGTTCTACGCCGGCCTGGTGCGTTCCAAGAACGTGCTGTCTGTGTTGATGCAGTGTTTTGCACTGACTTGCCTGATGTCGCTGCTGTGGTTTGCCGTGGGCTACTCTATTGCCTTTGGGTCTGACGGGGTGGAGCAGGGAGCCTTTATTGGCGATTTCGGCAATGTTTTCTTTGCCAGTATGACTATGGATAGCCTCAACGGTGGCATTCCCGCCGTGCTGTTTGCCATGTTTCAGATGACGTTCGCCATCATTACGCCGGCGTTGATTGTTGGCGGTTTTGCCGAGCGGATGCGCTTCTCGGCCATGTTGCTGTTCTGCTCTATCTGGCTGCTGGTAGTTTATGCACCGGTATGCCACTGGGTCTGGGGCGGCGGTTGGCTGGGCAACATGGGCCTTCAGGATTTCGCCGGCGGTACCGTCGTACACATCACGGCCGCAGTAGCTGCGCTGGTGGCCGCGGTCATTATGGGGCCTCGTCGGGGCTTCGGCACAGTGGCCATGCCGCCGCATAACCTGACACTGACGGTGATGGGTGCAGGCATGCTCTGGGTGGGCTGGTTCGGCTTCAACGCGGGCTCAGCGGTGGCCGCCGATAACAGTGCCGCGATGGCAATGCTGGTCACTCATTTGTCGGCTTCCGCCGGCTCGCTGGCGTGGATGACCATGGAATGGATCAGGCACGGCAAGCCCTCGGTACTGGGTATTGTCACCGGTATGGTTGCCGGGCTGGGCACTATCACCCCGGCCTCGGGTTCTGTCGGGCCCGCCGCTGCCGTGCTCATTGGCCTCACTGCTGGCGTGGTGTGTTACTTCGCCACCAACTGGATCAAGAACAAATTGCGCATAGACGACAGCCTGGATGTGTTTCCGGTACATGGTGTTGGCGGAATTCTGGGCACGCTGCTCGCCGGTGTGTTCTGCTCTACCCAACTGGGCATATTCAGCGGCAACGGTTTTTCCGACGGAATCACCAGTATTGGCGGACAGCTGACAGTGCAGGCAACCGGGGTGATCGCCACTTTTGCCTATACCGCAGTGGTGAGCTGGCTCATACTCAAACTCGTTGATGCCATGGTCGGCTTGCGCGTGGATGCTGACGAGGAAACCCAGGGTCTGGACCTGGTGCTGCACGACGAGCGCGGTTACGACCTGTAACATGCCTGCGCTGATGTTCAGCACCCCGGTGGCCGTGGCATGAACTGGACGCACCACCATGCCACGATCAATGGTATTCGCATGCACTTTGTGCAGCAGGGAACCGGCATACCGGTGGTGCTGTGCCATGGTTTTCCACACCTCTGGTTCAGCTGGCATCGACAGATTACCGCGCTGGCCGAGGCGGGATACAGGGTGATTGCGCCGGACATGCGTGGCATGGGTCAAACGGAAGCCCCTGCGGAGCCAGAGGCGTACGCTGTGGCGGATATCACCGCCGACCTGACCGGCCTGCTGGACCACCTGGGTCTGGAGAGTGCTGTATTCGCCGGACTCGATTTTGGCGCGTTTGCCATTTACGACCTGGCGCTGCGCC
>JAUIIQ010000048.1 GCA_030431585.1 Gammaproteobacteria bacterium
AAGGCCCGTGCCGAGTTGCAGGCCTTGCAAGCGGCCATAAAACGCATCAATCATGAGATAGGCAATGCCAGCAAACGCCGCGATTCGCTTCAGGCGCAGCTGCGTGATGCCGAGGCCGAGGAAGCGCGGATTGCCCGAGACATCAGTCGCGCCCGCGAGGCCAGTGAGAAACAGCGTGAAGAGCTGAAAGAACTGAACGTCGAAAAGACGCGTCTGGAGCAGGCGCTTGACCAACAGCAATCAAATATTGCCCTGGAAATGCGCACAGCCTGGCAGATGGGTCAGCAGGGGCAGATCAGGGTGCTGCTCAACCAGGAAACGCCCGATACCGTCGCCCGCATCATGGCTTACTACCGTTATTTTTTTCGGGCCCGTAACGACCTGCTCAAGAACTTCCGCGGCACACTGCTGGAATTGCAACAAACTCGTCGGCAAATCGCATCGACACTGGCTGAACTGGAGTCACGTGAAAGCGAACTCGCCGCGCAACAACTGAAACTGGAGAGCGCGCAGAGAAACAGGCAACTTGCTGTTGCCCGGCTCAACGAGAGTATCAAGGACAAGGGCGCCGAGCTGAAACAACTGCAAGCAGACCAGAAGGAGTTGCAGAAGCTGCTGGATGCGATACGCGAAGCCGTAGTCAACCTGAAAGTACCGGACAATTATCAGCCCTTCAAAGCAGCACGGGGGAAAATGCCATGGCCATTACCCGGGCGCGCCAGCGCACGCTTTGGCAACCCTCGCAACCAGGGCAAGATGCGCTGGCAGGGGGTTACGATTCCCGCAGACGCCGGTACACCAGTGAAAGCGATTCACCACGGCAGGGTGGTTTATGCAGACTGGCTGCGCGGCATGGGCCTGCTATTGATTATTGACCACGGCGAGGGTTACATGAGCCTTTACGCACACAACCAGAGCCTGCTGCGTGAAGTGGGGGAGTGGGTCACAGCGGGCACCCCCATCAGCACCGTCGGCGACAGCGGAGGCCAGTCACGTCCCGCTTTATACTTCGAGGTGCGCGAGAAGGGCAAGCCAGTAAACCCTGCTCGATGGTGCCGCCGTTGAGACTGTAGATTCGTTAATTCGGCGCTTGGCCTACGCCGTCAGCTTTGGGTTACACTTGTTATTTCCTGATTCGATAGCGGCCCAGGCCGACCGGCGGTATCCATGCGTTGTTCCAGTATCCACAAAAGGCTGTGGCCTTTTTTCGTCACTGCCTGCCTGACTTCTCCCACACTCGCGGCAATCGATGAGCAGGGTCAGCTACCTCTTGATGACCTGCGCACATTCGCCGATGTGTACAACCAGATCCGGGTTGGGTATGTCGAGGATATCGACGACAGTACACTTCTGGAGTATGCGATCCAGGGCATGCTGATGGGGCTGGACCCGCACTCTGTCTACCTCACCAGAGAAGATTTCGAAGGCCTGCAGGAAGTCACCAGCGGCGAGTTCAGCGGCCTGGGGCTGGAAGTGGGCATGGAAGACGGCTATGTAAAAATAATCTCTCCGATAGACGGTTCACCTGCTGCGGAAGCCGGCCTGCAAAGTGGCGATGTGATCCTGAAACTGGGCGCCGTGCCGGTAAAGGGAATGACCCTGAATGAGGCCATTGACCTGATGCGTGGTCCGGTGGGCAGCGAAATCGAACTGAGCATTGGCCGCCCGGGTGAAAGCCAGCCTTTTGAGGTGACCCTGGTTCGCGATGTAATCAAGGTGGCGAGCGTACGCCAGCGTTGGCTGGAACCCGGTTACGGCTACATTCGAATTGCCCAGTTCCAGAGTGCCACTGGCGATGACGTTACCGCAGCATTGTCGAAGCTGACAGGGGAACAAGCGCTGAAGGGTCTGGTGCTGGACCTGCGCAACAACCCGGGTGGCGTACTGCGCGCCAGCGTCGATGTGGCCGGCCTGTTTATGGATGGCGGCAAAGTGGTGTACACCGAAGGGCGCCTGCCGAATTCCGACATGAACTTTGACGCTGCGCCCACAGACTTCACATCCGGCACACCGCTGGTGGTACTGATCAACTCTGGGTCGGCCAGCGCGTCAGAGATTGTCGCCGGGGCCCTGCAGGATCATGGCCGCGCCGTGATCATGGGTACGCGCAGCTTCGGTAAGGGTTCGGTGCAAACGGTTCTGCCCATTTCAGATTCGCGTGCCGTCAAGCTCACCACCGCCCTGTACTTCACGCCTAACGGACGCTCCATTCAGGCGGAGGGAATAGAGCCCGACATAGAAGTAGAGCGCGCGCGTGTCACCGCGTACGACAACCGCAGGCGGGTGACTGAAGCCGACCTTTCCCGCCACCTGGACAACGCCAATGGCGATACGGTAAAAAAAGAAAAGAAGCCCGCCAGCAGCCTGCTGGGGAGTGACAACCAACTGTACGAGGCCCTGACTCTGCTCAAGGGCCTGAACGTGCTGGGGATGCGTGATAAAAAACC
The DNA here is from genome assembly GCA_030431585.1 of Gammaproteobacteria bacterium. GTDB lineage: Bacteria > Pseudomonadota > Gammaproteobacteria > Pseudomonadales > Halieaceae > Halioglobus. The sequence goes on from JAUIIQ010000048.1 coordinate 2,448, forward strand.
TGATCAGACCGGGGCTGCCGCGCAAGGCGAGTCTTGACCACACTCCGTTGACTGCGCTCAAAAGCGCCGTTGCCTGTGCGCTGCTCCTGTGCGTCAGCAACGGCGCGAGCGCACTGGGCCACTGGAGCGACACCTGTGCCAGTCCGCCGCCGGCAGCCCTCGCGGCGCCCTCGCCGCGAGGGACAGTGGTGCTCATCATCGACGACCTGGGACACCGGCGCAGTACGGGTATGGATATGGTGCAGCTGCCGGGCAAGGTCAATCTTGCGGTTCTCCCCTTTACGCCCTATGCGCAGGAACTCGCGCTGGCAGGCCATAGCGCGGGCAAGGAAATCATGTTGCATGCCCCCATGAGCAATGCGGGCGGAACGCCTCTTGGCCAGGGTGGCCTGACACCGGAACTTCCGCGGGAGACCTTCGACGAAATGCTCCAACGCAGCATCGATGCCATTCCTCACGTGCGTGGCATAAACAATCACATGGGCAGCGAACTGACCACCCTGGCGGAACAGATGGGCTGGGTGATGCAGGAACTGCTGCGGCGAGACCTGTACTTTGTAGATTCACGCACCAGTCCCGCGACGGTGGCAGCGAGCACGGCGGCGCACTTCCAGGTGCCGCATTTGTCGCGCTCTGTTTTCCTCGACAATGAGGCGAGTGAGGAGGCTATTGGCAGACAGTTTCAGCGCCTGGTAACACGGGCGGAAAACAAGGGTTTGGCAGTGGGCATAGGCCACCCCTATCCGGAGACCGCGAGCTATCTGCAACACGCCTTACCGGCGTTGAAATGCCGGGGCATTCGCCTGGCGCTGGTTTCCGAAGTATTGAGAGAATCCGGCCAACTGCCGGACACGGCGTCGCCCTCTATAGATGACTACAGCCCGGGCTCAGAGCCGAACTTCAATTCCATGCTCGGCCATATAAGCCTTGGCCTCGGGGACAGTGTACTCCCCAAAGTGGAAAATGCTGGCGGCAAGCACCGCATCGGCGCCGCCGAGAGTGATGCCCTCTACCAGGTGATCCAGGTTTCCCACTCCCCCTGAAGCAATAACGGGAATTTCCACTGCGTCGGTGATAGCGCGGGTCACGCCGAGCTCAAATCCATTCTTGGTGCCATCTCTGTCCATGCTGGTCAGCAGAATCTCCCCGGCTCCCAGTTCGGCCATTTTCCGCGCCCAGGCCACTGCATCAATTCCGGTAGGCTTGCGTCCGCCATGGGTAAATATCTCATAGCGGGGTTTGCCATCGACGTCCTCCACCCGCTTGGCGTCGATGGCAACCACGATGCACTGCGAGCCAAAGCGTTCTGCAGCGTCACGCACCAGCTCGGGATTGTGGATAGCCGCCGTATTGATGCTGACTTTGTCTGCGCCAGCGTTAAGCATGGTGCGGATGTCCTCCAGTGTGCGGATGCCACCACCCACAGTCAGCGGAATAAACACGTTCTCGGCGATTTGCTCTACCGTGTGGACGGTAGTCTCGCGACCTTCATGGCTGGCGGTGATATCCAGGAAAGTAATTTCATCGGCTCCCTGCTGATTGTAGCGAATGGCAATTTCCACGGGGTCACCCGCATCGCGGATATCGACGAAGTTGACACCCTTGACCACACGGCCGTTTTCGACATCCAGGCAGGGGATAATGCGTTTCGCCAGCGCCATTGATATCAGCCCTGGTCGGCGTCGCAGAGGCGTTGGGCTTCGGCGACATCCAGGGTACCCTCATAGATCGCGCGACCGGTTATCGCACCGCAGATACCCTGGCCTGCGACCGCTTTCAGGGCCCGAATATCCTCCAGGTTGGTAATGCCGCCGGACGCGATAACCGGAATGGAAGAAGCCTGAGCCATCGCTACCGTGGCTTCCACGTTGACACCCTGCATCATCCCGTCGCGGGCGATGTCGGTATACACTATGGCAGACACCCCGTCTGACTCGAACTGCTTTGCCAAATCTGACGCTTTCACCTTAGATACCTCGGCCCAGCCGTCGGTCGCCACAAGCCCATCCCTGGCATCCAGCCCGACAATCACCTTACCCGGGAAAGCGCGACAAGCCTCGCCGACGAATGCCGGTTCCTTCACCGCTTTGGTGCCCAGAATCACATAACTGACACCGGCCCTGACATAGTGCTCTATGGTCTCCAGGCTGCGGATGCCTCCACCAATCTGTACAGGAAGTTGCGGATGGGCAGCGGCAATGGCTGTGACCACCTCTCCGTTGACTGGCTCACCGGCAAAAGCGCCGTTGAGATCCACCAGGTGTAAACGCCTGCAACCGGCCTCCACCCAGCGCGTGGCCATGGCCACCGGGTCATCGGAAAATACCGTACTGTCGTCCATGAGCCCCTGTCGAAGGCGCACACACTGGCCATCTTTCAGGTCGATAGCAGGGATAATCAACATTGGCCGTTCCATCCTAAAAAGTTTTTCAGCAGTTGCAGCCCGGCAGTATGACTTTTTTCCGGGTGAAACTGCGTGGCAAAAAGGTTATCCCGCGCCAGTGCAGCGTCGGCGGTGACACCATAGTCCAGGGCGCCGACCACCAGTTCCCGGTCTGCAACGTCCACGTAATAGCTATGCACGAAGTAAAAGCGCGCACCGTCTTCAATGCCCTGCCATAGGGGATGACTGCGCACCTGGCGCACCCTGTTCCAACCCATGTGCGGAACCTTCAGGCGATTACCTGCGGAATCGGTGAGCGGATTGCCAAAGTAGCGCACCTCACCCGGGATAAGATTGAGGCAGTCCACACCGTTGTTTTCCTCAGAGTGCGTGACCAGCGCCTGCATGCCTACACAGATTGCCAATACCGGTTTGTGTTGCGCCACCAGCGCGTCGGCAAGCAGCTTATCGCAGGCCAGCCGCCGGATCTCCTTCATGCAGTCACGCATGGCGCCCACTCCGGGAAACACCACGCGATCCGCCCGGAGAATCTGTTCCGCATCATGGGTGACCAGAACCTTTTCCGCGCCCACGTGCTCGAGCGCGCTGGCCACTGAATGCAGGTTACCCATGCCGTAATCGATAACGGCAACAACACCACTCATCTGAAGTTCCTAGAGCACGCCCTTGGTGGACGGCATCATTCCAGCCATACGCGGGTCTTCGGTGAGGGCCATGCGCATAGCCCTGCCGAAAGCCTTGAATACAGTTTCTGCCTGATGGTGGGTGTTATCACCGCGCAGGTTGTCCACATGCAGCGTGACCTGGGCGTGATTGACAAAACCCTGGAAAAACTCCATGAACAGGTCCACGTCAAAGCCGCCCACAGACGCGCGGGTAAACTCCACGTTGAAGGTCAGCCCGGGGCGGCCGGAAAAGTCTATTACCACCCGCGACAAGGCTTCATCCAGGGGGCAGTAGGCATGGCCATAACGCATTATGCCCTGCTTGTTACCCACCGCCTGCGCGAACGCCTGGCCCAGGGTAATACCTACGTCTTCCACAGTGTGATGATCGTCAATATGCAGGTCGCCCACGGCCTTGATTTCCAGGTCGAACAGCCCGTGGCGCGCTATCTGGTCCAGCATATGCTCGAGGAACGGAATGCCTGTATCCAGCGTTGCCGCGCCGGAACCATCCAGGTTCACTGCCGCGGTGATCTGCGTTTCCAGCGTGTTGCGTTCAACTGTGGCCTTGCGCTCAGCCATGGGCTACTCCGAGTAGGGTCGACATCCGGGGCCTGCCCCCGAAAAAGGGGCACAGTATAGGGCAACAACTGGCTGATTTCACTGGCGTAATCGCCCCCATGAACGCAGCGTGCCAGCGTGCGCGCCCTGGGCGGCCGCACTCCGGGGCCGCACCTTCCCGGAAAACCGCTCGCCGCACTGACGCAGCGCACTCTCGCAGTGGTTCAAGGGTGCGGATTCCAGTAACATCCCCCACCGAACACCCTGACCCGCTGGGGCGGTCATTCCCTGAGGGCATGACCCGCCATTGCCAAAATCAGCGCAACCCAGAACCCAGGCAAAACATGTCCACTAACTTCGCCCAACGCGTGCTCGACTGGTTTGACCTCCATGGCCGCCACGATTTGCCCTGGCAGCATGACACCAGCCCCTACCGCGTCTGGGTGTCAGAAATCATGTTGCAGCAAACCCAGGTGAAGACTGTCATCCCCTTTTACCAGCGCTTTATGGCCGCTTTTCCCAGCGTGCAGGAGCTGGCTGCAGCACAAGAGGACGAAGTACTGCACCTGTGGACAGGCCTGGGATATTACGCCCGCGCACGCAACCTGCATAAAGCCGCCAGGCTCGTTTGCTCTGATTTTGAGGGTTCGTTTCCCACTACCCTGCAGGAACTACAGGCACTGCCGGGAGTGGGCCGCTCTACCGCCGGCGCCATTCTCAGCATCGCCTGCGGCGGACGCGCGAGCATACTCGACGGCAACGTCAAACGTGTACTGGCGCGGTATCACGCGGTCACCGGCTGGCCGGGCAAGCGAGCGGTGCACGACCGGCTCTGGGAAATAGCCGAAGGTTACACCCCCCGGGAACGCTGCGGCGACTACACCCAGGCCATGATGGACCTGGGCGCCACCCTGTGCACACGCGCCTCGCCCCGATGCCAGGAGTGCCCCCTGCAACAGGGCTGCGCAGCTCACCGGGACGGCAGCCAGCTGCTGTATCCCGGCAAGAAACCAAAAAAAGTAATGCCGGTAAGACAAACCCGCCTGTTGATTATTCGCGACCCGCAAGGCGCGGTGCTGCTGGAAAAACGGCCCTCGCCGGGCATCTGGGGCGGCCTGTGGTGTTTTCCTGAGGCGGCAGACCTCAACCCTGAAGACAGCTGCATTGACCAGACCGGGCTGGCCGCGGCCCACATCGAGTCATGGCCGGTATTTCGCCACACCTTCAGCCACTATCACCTGGACATAGAGCCTGTACTGGCAGAAATATCCGCGAACCCGGGTAAGGTCATGGATGCTGACCGGCAGCTCTGGTATAACGTTCGCCAACCGCCGCAAATCGGCCTGGCAGCCCCTATCGCCGAGCTACTGAAACAACTCGCCAATGAAAGGCTGGCAAAGGAGTAACGCAATGCCCCGCACCGTTTTTTGCAGGAAATACCAGAAAGAAATGGATGGCCTGGACGCAGCGCCCTTCCCGGGCCCTAAAGGACAGGACATCCTCGAAAACGTCTCCAAACAAGCCTGGCAGGACTGGCAGGCGCACCAGACCATGCTGATTAATGAGAAGCACCTGTCACTGGTAGATCCCGACGCGCGTAAGTACCTGCAGCAGGAAATGGACAAGTTCTTCGCCGGCGAGGATTACGACAAGGCCGAGGGCTACGTACCCCCGTCCGCATAGGACATCCGGTACACGCACACCCTTGACTAGAAAGTGCCATACAGGTTTAATACGCGCCTCTCGCGTTCTGCGAAAACGCCCGGATAGCTCAGTTGGTAGAGCAGGGGATTGAAAATCCCCGTGTCGGCAGTTCGATTCTGTCTCCGGGCACCATACAACCTGAAAAGCCTCGCCATTATCAGCGGGGCTTTTTCGTCCAGGCCGCCACAAATCAGCCCAATCTCGGCTTACTGCTCCGGGAAAACATCAGCAGCACGATCAGCCCCGCGAGAATACCCGGTAGACCCTCGTAGATGTGCTGTTGCAGATCGAAGTAGCGCCACAACAGCGCCGTTGCCAGGCCCACGAACAAAGCCACAAGACTGAGGGCCTGGCTGGGCCGCCTGCCCAGGCAGAGCACAATCAGTAACGGGGCGAAGGCGCTGGCGAGGCCAGACCAGGACATGATCACGAGGCTGAATACGCTCTGGCTGTTGGAAAGCGCCAGCACCAGCGCAGCGGCGGTTATCGCTATTGTCGTCAGCTTGATCAGCAGCGTGCTCTCTATTCTGTGCGGCAACAGGTCATGGGTGACTGCTGCAGAGCAGCTCAGAATCAGTGAATCTGCAGTGGACAGCGTGGCAGCGAAGATCCCTGCCAGCATCAGGCCCACCAGGGGTGGCGGTAACAGCTCCAGGGCCATGGTAGGCAACGCCAGCTCTGCATCGAAACTGGACGTATCCGCGAGGTAAATTCTCGAGAGCAGGCCCACGCCGGTCGCAAGAAAATAGAATGCCGTAAACCAGAGGTAGTACCAGACTCTCGCCCGGCGCATGTTCGCCGAACTGTCCAGTGTCATGAAGCGCACCATCACATGCGGCTGCCCGATAACGGACAGCCCGGCAAACATCCAGCCCAATGCGAACGCAATGGCACCGGCTGCGCCGGGTAATGGCAGATCCTGAGGAAACCATGCGGTGAAGCCTGGAATCTCTTCCATTGCCGACACCGCAGACCCAAAGCCTCCCAGGGCATCCGCCGCCACAAAAAACAGCAAGCCCATGGCAACGATCATGACCACTGACTGGGCTGCATCGGTCCAGATGGAGGCGCGAATACCGCCGGCAAAGCAATACAGCACTACCAATACCGCGCCCAGCACCGCACCGGCAGATGCGGGCCAGTCGAACAACACATGCAATGCCTTGGAACCGGCGACAAGCTGAGCGCCGGCATAGGCCAGGAGGAACAACAGGGAAATGGCGCCAATGACGCGCTGCAGCTGATTGTTTGCGTCGCCGTGCCAACTGCTCAGAACCCCCGCGTAGCTGACCTCATCAGTACGCCCCGTGGCGGCGCGCAGTCTGTGATGCACGAATAGGGAGCCCAGAAAATCTCCGGCTATCCACCCAATCATCAACCAGAACGCAGGAAAGCCAGTGGTATAGGTGTAGCCAATAACACCGATGAACATGTAGCCGCTGTTGTTGGTAGCAACGGCGGACAAACCCACCAGCCAGGGCTTGATGCTATTATTGGCGAGGTAGTAATCGTGCCGGGTACCGCGGCTGAGGTATGCGGACGACACGCCAATCAGCACAAATACAAGCAGGAAGCCCGCAAACCAGAGGATCATGGGCTGATGCCCACACTCCGTGAGCACCCACCTGCTGCTGAAGGTACCAGGCTAGGCAAGGCAGATTGCCCTGCCATGATCGTGAACCTCCACCAGGCACTGGTGCAGGCTTCTTATGGCCGCTTCGTAGTCCTCTTCCAGAATAACGAATTGCATATCCACCTGGCGCATGGATTGGTGCATGGCCTGCACGCCGACACCCCCGTCTGCCAATGCCGACACCGCCTTGGCCAGCAGGCCCGTTATCTGCAGGTCACTGCCTATCGCCGAGACGATAGCAATACGGGTCTGGTCAATGTCTGCCTCCGGGTAGATCTTCTCCAGTTCATGCCTGATACGCTTTATCGTTTTCAGGTTGCAGGACAGGTAATGCGTGATCGTGTTGGCGTTGATGTCCTTGGAGATGATCTGCGCCCGGAAGCGGCGAATCACTGCCAGTATTTCGCGGTCGTACAGGTCTATCCGCCCGGCCATATCCTGATCAAACAGCTCCAGCGAAAATATACCTTTGCTGCCGGCGATTATTTCCGCACGCGGCGTGGCGCTGACGTAGTCCGAAGTAATAAGCGTGCCACTGTGCTCGGGCTCGAATGTATTCTTCACGCGCAGGGGAATATCGTTCTGGCGCAATCCCTTCGCCGCCTTGGGATGAATGGCCTCCATGCCGAGATTGGCCAGTTGGTCTGCCACATCGTAGTTGGTTCTGCCAATAGGCACTGCGCGATTCTCACCCACCAGCGCCGGATCAGCGCTGCTCAGATGAAACTCCTTATGGATGATGGCCTCTCGCGCCTGCGTAAGCACTGCGATGCGACTGAAGGTCATCTCGCTGTAGCCACGATCGAAGCTGGACATCAAGCCGTCTTCGGTATGCGCGTAGCCGGTTACAATCGGCAGGGTTTGCGACAGATCGAACTGGGCAAAGGCTCTTTGAATACGAGCATCCAGGGGCACATGCTCCCCGTCCTGCCAACCGGTCAGGTCTACGAACCGGGCGTTAATACCATCCCGGCGCAGCATTTGCGCGGTATTCCAGGCACTCTGCGCCTCACCGATACTGGCCAGCATTTCACGCACAGTGGCCAGGTGTGCCTCAAGCGAGAAATGACCATGCTGACAAAGGCTCTGCAGATCTTCCAGACAGGATTCCGCCGATCCCAGGCGCTCCTCAATAAACCGGTTCGCCCGGCCCACGTCCAGGGGGTCGCTAAAAAGGCTTGCATTTAAGGCCTGCATCTCTTCACGCAGCACCCTCAGCTCATCCCGCCAGCTGCGCTCTTCCTCACTGCCAGCGAACAATGCATAAACCCCGGGACGACCGGATTTCTTGTGTTCAAGCAGCCGGTTGGTTATGCCAGCGTATGCGGACACAACCAGTATTCGGCCGTATGCCTGCGCCTCTTCACCGCCAGGCTTGACGATATTGTCGCGCACGGCCTGGTAGTCCAGCATGGATGTACCACCGATTTTCTCTACCGTATGTTGATTCACTCGCATCCTCACTTATTTGCTAGATTCGATCTGTCCCGGATAACGCCAAACCAGGCTATCCCTGTCATGACTCTGCCGCCTGCGCGAGGCTGGCGCCGAGGCTATTCTCCCGGGAACACTTTTTCGAGCGGTTGCACAGCACTGACTTCTGCACGCGTGCAAAGATATTCCGGTCTCGGTGGCTGAGCGCAGAACGGCTCAAGGACTCTGTTACTCATGGCGTTGTATACGAAGAAAGCGTTCGAGCGCGGGTAGGGCGTGATATTGCCGTTGGAGCCGTGCATCAGGTTGCTATCAAATACAATCACGCTTCCAGGTGGTGCATCTGCAGTGACGATGCCGTTTTTCTTGGTCATCTCAGCAAGCATTTCATCCGCTGGAATACCATACTCCTGCTTGCGCAGTGAACGTCGGAAGTGATTTTCCGGCGTTTCCCCGGCACAGGACACATATTGCTTGTGCGAGCCTGGAATGAGCATCAAGGGTCCATTGTTCGGCGTATTCTCGGTGAGCGTGACAGACATGCTCAGCGCTCGCATGGCGGGCATACCGTCCTCCACGTGCCAGGTCTCAAAATCAGAATGCCAGTAAAACTCGCGGCCGCGAAAGCCTGGCTTGTAGTTCAATCGCGACTGATGAATATAGACTTCGTCGTGCAAGAGAAACTGCGCGATCTCAAGCAACCGACGGTCCCTGGGCAATCGCGAAAACAGTGAGTCCATCTTGTGAATGGCGAAGATAGAACGCACCGCCGCCTGCCCCGGCTCCTCAATTCGCCTGTCGCCTTCTGCAGTGGCGTGCAGACGTGCCAACTCCTCCTGCAGCACGCGGGTCTCGGCGGCATTAAACACGTTTTCCAGAACGAAGAAGCCTTGCTCTTCATACTGATCCACAAGTCTTCGCGCCAGTAGCCCATCGTCCTTGTCCGGCGCATAGACCACTGGCTCAGTACGCTCTATAAATCCCCCGGTCGAGGAGGCACGGGAAGGGTACAGATCGACTGCTGAACGCGGCTGTGAGGCTTCCGCAGCAGAAGTATTAACACTCATGCCTCAATACCCTCTGCCTCCAGCTCGTAGGCACCAGAGGCATTGTGCACCTCTTTTCCGGTGAGCGGCGGGTTGAACACGCAGGCCATCTTCATTTCGCTGTGGGCACGAAGTACGTGCTCGTCATGCTTGTCCAGAATGTAAAGTGTTCCGGGCTCTATGGGATAAACCTTGTTATCAGCCAGGGTCTCCACTTCTCCTGAGCCGGAAATGCAATAAACCGACTCAAGGTGGTTTTGGTAGTGCATCCGGAAGTCCGCTCCCTGATAGATGGTGGTGATATGGAAGGAAAACCCCATCTTGTCATTCTTCAGCAACAGGCGGGTACTCTCCCAGTTGCCATCGGGCGAGACGATCCGACGCGCCGTTTTTTCACTCTCTGCGAGATTTCTAACTTTCATTGTGTAGCCTCAAATATCAAGTTCCAGATGATCAGGTGTCAGCGTCGTTCAGGCGATTTTTCTTACATTCTCGAAGTAGTCGTTGTTTTCAGGAATGTCGGCATCGCCGGCACACAGCTCCCGAATAGCCTGTTCAACAATGTCTATCCCTCGCTTGAGGCTTGAATCCGAAATGATCAGGGGGCAGAGGAATTTGACCACCTGGTCATCCGCTCCACTGGTTTCAATAATCAGGCCGCGCTTGAACGCCTTTTTGGTAATTTCACCGGCCAGCTCTCCGTTTACACAATTGATACCCTGGAACATGCCGCGCCCTCGCGTGGTGAAGTTGCCTTCACCGTAGCGGTCTACGATCGCCTGCAAGCGCTTGGACACGTAACGCCCCTTGCGTTGCACCGACCTGGCAAAACTGTCATCCGACCAGTACTCATCGATTGCCGCCCTGGCCGTAACAAAAGCGAAGTTGTTGCCGCGAAACGTGCCGTTGTGTTCACCGGGCTTCCACTGGTCCAACTCCGGTTTGATCAGCACCACAGCAAACGGCAGGCCGTAGCCACCCAGCGACTTCGACAACGTGACAATATCCGGTTTGATGCCCACCTCTTCAAAGCTGAAAAAGGTGCCGGTGCGGCCACAGCCAGCCTGGATGTCGTCTACGATCAGCAACATGCCGTGTTTGCGACAAACCGTCTCCAACTCCCGTAACCACTCGAAGGAGGCAGCGTTGATACCGCCCTCGCCCTGCACCGTTTCCACGATGACGGCGGCCGGCGCATCTACTCCGCTGCTGGAGTCGGACAGCACCTTGTCGAGATAGGCATTGGTATCGATCTCATCGCCGAGATAGCCGTCATAGGGCATGCGGGTAGTCCCCCCCAGCGACACGCCCGACGCGCCTCGGTGGTGGGAGTTGCCCGTGGCTGCCAGTGCGCCAAGGCTTACGCCGTGGAAGCCGTTGGTGTAGGAAATGATGTTCTCGCGCCCGGTGATGTTGCGTGCCAGCTTCAGCGCTGCCTCTACTGCGTTGGTGCCGGTGGGGCCGGTAAACTGCACCACGTAATCCAGGTCACGCGGCTTCAGGATCTTTTCATTGAACGCCTCCAAAAATTCACCCTTGGCTTTGGTGTGGAGGTCCAGGCCGTGGGTAATCCCGTCGCAGGCTATATAGTCCAGCAACTTTTCCTTGAAATGAGGGTTGTTGTGGCCGTAGTTAAGCGTTCCGGCACCCGCCAGAAAGTCCAGGTATTCATTGCCTTCTTCGTCGTAAAGAAACTCGCCTTTTGCTCGGTGAAACACGCGCGGGAAAGAACGCGCATAGCTCTGAACTTCTGACTCGATTTCATCAAAAATTTTCATATTCCGGACTCCTTGGTGGTTTTCGTGAATAACTTCTGCGAACGCCCTGTCGCTGAACGATGGCAGAGGCCCTATACGGGCAAGCAACTCTGTCTCGTGTGCACCGCCAAAATGCGCCGCTTTCTCAAAGAAGGGAGAGCGCTCTATCGGCGCTCCCAGGCGCCGGGCAAAGCCCTCGAACATTCCCCACGAGCTGCGGTTCGACTCGGTGACGGACGTCTCCAGATACGCTACATCCGCACAGACCTTGCGACCAAGAATGTGGTTGAGCATGTGCCGACCCAAAGATCGACCTCGCACCGATTCGCTAACGGCGACCTGCCAGATGAACAGCGTGGCAGGCCTGCCCGGCACCAGATATCCACTGATGGCAGACACAATCTCCCCATCCAACTCACCCACCACAGATGTCGCCGCAAAATGCGAACACTGCAGCAGGTTGCAGTACATGGAGTTTTCGTCGAGTGGGGGGCAGGACCGGACAAGCCGGTTTAGGGAGGCGCCATCGGTAGCCTCCGGGGCACGCAGAGTGACACCTCGAGCGCGCTTGATATCATTCATAACTAATATTTAGTACACATAAGAATTAGATCCGGGATTATAATGATATGAAGTCATATATCAAGTTTATCAATGTTTTATGGGGTTATTCGCCCTAATAATATAGTTATTGTACGTAATTTATTTTGGGTTGAAGCAGGGCTTTCTCCTATTATTACAGCGTATACGTGCTAGTCAGGACAAGGCCCAGGGAAATACACAATGAAACAGCGCAAGGACCGACGGCTGGGCTTATAATTCAGCCTGAGACAACGCTTACGGAGCCACTCTTGGACCGAATAGAAGAAGTACTGACGTCCTTGCGACGCGTCATCCGGGCAACGGACCTGCACTCCAAGCATCTGGCTAAAACCAGCGGCCTTACCGCGCCTCAGATATTACTGATGCAAGCCATACGCAAGCACGAGGGAGGCACCATCGGTGACCTGGCCAACGATGTCAGCCTGAGCCAGGCCACCGTCACCAGCATTCTGGACAGGCTCGAGAAGCGAGGGCTGGTTCAACGGGAGAGGTCTACGGTCGATAAACGCAAGGTTCACGCCTGCCTGACAGACCAGGGGCTTGAGACACTCAAGAACGCACCGCGACCGCTGCAGGACGAATTCACCCGCCAGTTCAACGACTTGCAGGAATGGGAACAGACAATGATTCTGACCGCACTGCAGCGGGTAGCCTATATGATGGACGCAGAGCATATCGATGCGTCGCCCGTTCTCGATGTGGGCACACTCGATCGCCACATGGAGCAACACAAGGGCGGACAACCCTACAACCAACGCGAAGATTAGCCCCTATCGAAACAGGACCTCTCGCAGCGGGCCAGCTCGCGAGAGCCCGCCAGTGCCTGGTAGCCGGGTTAAAAATGGCTCTTCGCAGATTAGCGGGGTTGCTTGGTGGATAGACACTTTCCAGCTGAGCGGCCACGAATGGGGTAAGCCTTCCGAGGGCGTGGAAGTTTGTTTTCAACCGAGGAAGGCTTACCCCATTCGTGGTGTCCGCTTTGTTTGAACGCCTCATTCTCCGCTAATCTGCGAGGAGCCAAAAAAAAGGCCCTCCCGCAGGGAGAGCCTTGATGGTTCAGTTCACTGGAACTCAGCCATCGCCCATGAGCTTTTCGGCCTTTTCGCCTGCATCGGTCGCTGCATCTTCAGCCGCATCCGAAGCGTCGTCTGCCATGTCGCTCATCGCATCTCCAGCGTCGTCAGCCATGTCCTTGGCAGAGTCCATAGCGTCATCAGCCATATCGCCAGCTGCGTCCATCGCATCACTCATAGCGTCGCCGGTTGCATCGGCAGCATCGCCAATTGCCTCACCGGCGTCGGCCATGGCACCCTTGGTCGCGTCGGCAGCATCACTGGCCATGTCGCCAGCTGCGTCAACAGCGCCGCCAGCTTTTTCTGCAACCTGATCCGCTGTCTCCTGCATGGACGACTTGGCTGATTCAACATCTTCTTTGCTGCACGCTGCCAGGGACAGCGCCAAAATTGCTGCAAACGCTGCGGCAAACAGTTTCTGAATATTCATAATTACCCCTTACGAAAATCGATACAAGTTAGTTATCGCTACCCCCCAGGCAAAACCGGGTGGATAGAGCAGGGTATACAGCAGCAAGAGGTAAGTAAACACTGAGCGCAGACTACTCGCTATTGTCTTTACGCCACTTTTCCCGGCGCTGCTCGCGGTGACTGTCCCAGGTAGCCCGTTGTTCGTCAGTCAGTACGGCTCGAATTTCGTCGCGCTTGCCTCCCTGGGCACGAATCTCGCGAATCTCTGCGACCTGCTCATCGCTCAATTGCAGGTGGGCTTGCATGCGTTTCAAGCGCTCCGCACGCTCTTCCTCAGTAACAGGCGAACCTTTTCCTGCGTGGGCAGAACCCGATGCCAGTAAAGCGGCAAGTAAAGTGGTGGTCATCAGTTTTTTCACGGTACGTCTCCTCTGGTAACGACCACAAGTCTACAATGGTCGCAGCAGGCGGCGCTCGCGTGGGAGAGTTAAATTTTGTAAAGCAAAGCGGTCACCAGGACACTATCGTGCCCGGCTATTTAGGCTGCGCAAAACGCGTTAAAGTGACGGCAAGTAAGGCTGCGGTGGGGACGACACTTGACCTTTGTCATTCTGGTTAACACTGCGGTGATTGTCACCGCAGTCATGATCCACTATGAGTTTCTCTACCGGTTTACCCTGCTCATGCCAAGGCTGAATGTGCGCCACCGATTCCGAATTGTTATCGGCATCTTCGCTGCCCTCTCGGCACACGCCGTAGAAGTGTGGATATTTGCCCTCACCTACTACTGGATGCACCATGCCCCGGGGTGGGGGCATTTCGAGGGCAACTTCAGCGGCACTGTGCTCGACTGTGTGTACTTCTCGTTTACTACTTTTACTACGCTGGGCTTTGGCGACATCGAACCTCTGGGCGACCTGCGTTATCTAACCGGGCTGGAGGCTCTGACCGGCCTGGTCCTGATAACCTGGAGCGCGTCTTTCCTGTACCTGGAAATGACCCGTTACTGGGACAGGGACTGACCACCCGGGTCAAGCCCTGTAGCTCCGGCGACCTAACAATCAGGTGACCTCTTTCATGACATGCGTGAACATAAGGCCAGCCACACCCGAGGACATTGGCCTCATTTTTGATTTCGTCTGCGAGCTGGCGGTATATGAAAAGGCACGCCAGCAGGTGACGACCAACGAGAAGCACTTGCACGAAGGCCTGTTTGGCGTTCGGCCGCGAGCGTACTCACTGATCTGCGAGGTGGACGATGAGCCTGCAGGCTTCGCAGTCTACTTCTACAATTTTTCCACCTGGCTGGGCAAATACGGCCTGTTCCTGGAAGACCTGTACATCTCGCCGCAATTTCGCGGCCTGGGAGCAGGCAAGGGACTGCTTCAGCACCTTGCCAGGCAGGCGGTAGCGGAGGGTTGCGGCCGCCTGGAATGGAACGTACTGGATTGGAACGAGCCGGCAATAGACTTCTATGAGTCCTGCGGCGCTCTCGCCATGCGGGAATGGCTGGGCTACCGGCTGCAGGGTGACGCCCTCTCAACATTCGCTGCTGGCGAGTAAACTGCAGCCCGGGGACATCGCATGCCCCTGTCGGCCAGAGCTGCCGAACCAGGACGGCTTATCGAACGGACCCTCAGCGCAGGCTGACCTGAAAGCCCGCTGTGCCGGCAGCCTCCTGCCTCTGCTCCACTTTGCCGACGCGGATAGCAGCGGCGAACCCATCGGCACGCAGTTGAGCGCAAAAGTCGTCAGCCCGGTCGCCATCGAGTGCAACCAGCAGCCCACCGCTGGTCTGCGGATCCAGCAACAGGTCTACCTGCTCTGCCGTCAGCCCATTGGTCACCTCCAGCCGGGCCAGCGCCGCGCTGTTGGCTTCGTGCATGGTGCTGCGTACCCCCTGCCTCAAGTGCTGCTGCACACCTGGCAGCGCGGGAATAGCGGACAGTTGCAGCGTCGCGCACTGATCATCTGCCAACATTTCCAGCAGGTGTCCCAGCAGGCCGAAGCCGGTGACGTCCGTGCACGCCGATGCCTTGTGCATCAGCGCCAGCTGTGCCGCCCGGTAGTTGCTTTGCAGCATCATCGCCACTGCTGCAGCAATGTCCCGGCCATCGGCCAACTGCCGCATATGCGCAGCAAACAGCACTCCAGTCCCCAGAGGCTTGGTGAGCACCAGTGCATCACCCCCGCGCACCGGGCGCTTGCCCAACAAGCCCTGTTGTGAATTCAGGGCTTTACCGGTGACCGCAAAGCCCAGCTGCAGCTCTTTTCCCTGCATACTGTGACCACCGATCAGCGCGCAATCGACCCGGGCAAATTCCTGCAATGCACCCGACAGTATCTGTTTCAGCTCCCGCTGCAGCAGTTCATCGCGAGCGAAAGGGAGAGTCACCGCCGCCAGCGCACATATCGGCTGCGCACCGCACGCGTAAAGGTCACTGAGAGCGTGGTTAGCGGCAATACGACCCATTAACCATGGGTCCGCAACCAGCTCGCGCAGCATGTCCAGACTCTGCACCATAGTGCCAGCGCCGGCCTCGGGTACGGGGGCTGCATCGTCCCCATCACCGGGAGGCACACAATGCCCGGGAAATTCATCTGCCAGTTCGGCAAGCACGGACGATAAACCCGTAGCGCCTACCTTGGCACCACAGCCTCCGCAGACCAAAGCATCGTCGTTCAGGG
>JAUIIQ010000049.1 GCA_030431585.1 Gammaproteobacteria bacterium
CTCCGAACGCGAAAGTGAAGCTGTCTCGAGACGATTCGATACCGGGCTGGAGCCGATGCCCGAGCTGTCTGATGAGGAGTTCATGGCTGAGTTCGGGGCATCGGACGAGGAATACGATCGGGGCTTAACCGTGGTACTTCCCTGGAACCGGGCGAGTGTTCCGGGCAACAACGAGGAGGAACAATGACAGAAATATCTGTATTTCTAAGGGCGCTGCAATTTGCCGCTGACATGCACCGCGACCAGCGGCGCAAGGATCCGGATGCATCGCCGTATATCAACCATCCCATTTTTGTGGCACAGATTCTCTCGGATATCGGCGGCGTCGATGACCTCGAGGTGCTGAGCGCCGCGGTGCTGCACGATACGGTTGAGGACACCGAGGCCACAATGCACGATATCGAGCTGGCATTTGGCATGCGCATCGCGCGCATCGTCGAAGAGGTCACCGACGACAAGTTGCTGGAAAAGGCGGAACGCAAGCAAGCGCAGATCGAGCATGCTCCCCACATCTCGCGCGAGGGGGCGCTGGTGAAGGTGGCCGACAAGATCGCCAACGTGCGCGATGTCGGCGCCAATCCGCCGCAGCAGTGGGAGCCCACACGCCGCGAGGAGTACCTGGACTGGGCGGAGCAGGTGGTGGCGCGTTGCCAGCCCGATAACCCGGCCCTCACAGAGTACTTCTACGAGAGCCTGGCCAATGCCCGGGATGCGCTCTCCGCAGAAGCGAACGAGCATGAAGCCTGATCAGGATGTGCTTGAAAACCTTACGTGTGCAAATGTACAACCAATGAAGGAACCGCTGGATTGACTTAGACTCACGCACGAGCATCAAGAAGGGCGCAAGCCCTGCCAACCTGCCGAATCTGGGCAAGGTGGCTTCTGTAAAGAGATGCGGCCGATACGGCAACCAAGCAGGTTATCCCTATCTCCGTGCCTTTCTTGTTGGTCCCCGATCAATACACGGAGGAGAACATCATGGGTACGACATTCAAAGCCCTTGCCGTTTCGTATGGCGTCGAGCCGTGACACAGGTGGAGCCGGTTGTCGGCCGCATGTGCTCGAAAATAGTACGTGTACATGCGTACATCGTGGATAAGTTCGCGCCCGCAACTACCATTACCATCCTGCGGTACGAACCCTCGCGACACCGGCGAGCAGCCACCTGCCATGCGCAGGCCGCGGGCGGCAAACACAGAGAACGGGCATACGGGCCAGGAGTGAGAGAACAGGCCCGGGGCGAAGCCTTGCCCGAGAAAAGGCCGGAACAGCCACATTAGCAACAGACAGATTGGAATAGAGGAAGAGCACTATGACTGCTATCAACGAAGCATTGGCAAACATCAGGCTGGGCGAAGCCCAGGTATTCCAGAACCTGCAGATCACGCCGCTACTGGCCTTCGAGCCGCTCAAGGCCGACTACCTCACGCTGGACGAGGCACATGAGAAAGGCCTGGCGACGGTCACCGAAGTAAGCGAGTCTGGCAGCGTGCCGACCCTGCTGCTGGAGAATGCGGCGGACGTCGCCGTATTTCTGCTCGACGGCGAGGAACTGGTCGGCGCCAAGCAGAACCGCATCCTCAACCTGACGGTGCTGGTGCCGCCGCGGTCACGCCTGCACATCCCCGTGTCCTGCGTGGAAGCGGGGCGTTGGAATCACACGACCCGCGAATTCTGTTCCTCGGACCGCGCCCTCTACAGCAAAGGCCGGGCCCGCAAAGCAGCGCACGTGAGCGAAGACATCGCGATGATGGGGACCCGGCGCACCAACCAAACGGAAGTCTGGGACGATATCTCGAGCAAGATGGACAGCATGCGTGTGGACTCCAGAACGCAGGCCATCGCCGACGTCTTCGAGCAGTTCTCGGGGTCTGTGGACGAGTACGTCGGCGCCTTCACGGTGCAGCCCACCCAGGTGGGCGCGTGCTTCGCCATCAACGGAACCATCCGCGGGGTTGAACTGTTCGACGCTTCGGACACCTGCGGCAAGCTGATGCCCAAGCTGGTCCGCAGCTACGCGCTCGACGCCATCGAGGAGCGCGGCCAGGCGCCGGGGTCCGGCGAGTCACGGGTGCAGGCCTTCCTGCAGGGTGTGCGCTCGGCCCCGGTGGTCAGCGCCGACGCCCTGGGCGAGGGCGAGGACCTGCGCATCCGGTCCACGCATATCGCCGGCGGTGCCCTGGCGGCGAGGGATCGGGTCGTGCACCTGTGTGCTTTCAGCCAGGAGTCGGAGGCGGGGAGCCTCGGGACTCGCGGGCGGATGCGTCGGACTAGTCAGCGGCGTAGCTACCGAACCAGTTCGTCCATTGATGACCTGTTTATCGACGGTATCGATGCGGCTGGTGATGGCTGAACCATACTTGCCTGAGGAATGGCGGAAATTGGCGTTCCATCGCCCTGACGCCGGCGGTGCTATGTCCGCCGCCGGGCGTCAATAAACGGGGATAGCTATGTCACTGATTACAAAGAGCTTAATGAAGTTTGCGCGACAACGCTTTGCCCTGGATTGGGATGGGTACCATGGTGTGTCGTACTGGGCCCGGGTGCGCCATAACGGGCTGCTGTTAGCGGAGCATACCGGCGCCAATGCCAAGGTGGTGGAGTACTTCGCGTTCATCCATGACCTGGGCAGGGAAAACGAGCATCACGACCCCGAGCATGGCCACCGGGCCGCGGAGATTGCGACACAGCTCGCTGGAGACCTGATCGACGTCACTGCGGCGGAGCTGCGACTGCTCCAGCACGCGTGTACCTGGCATAGCGATGGGCACCTGGAGGCCGATATAACAGTCATGACTTGCTGGGATGCGGACAGGCTGGACCTAGGAAGGGTGGGGATTCGGCCTGACCCGCAGAGATTATGTACTGAGGTAGCGAAGAACCCGGAGATGGTGATTGAGGCATATGAGAGGTCTCTAAGGTGATACCTAGAAGGGAGCTCGTGGAGGACAGGCTGGATGACGAACTGTCGGAACTTCTGACGGACTTCCGTCGCCATGCCACTTTGACCAGTGATAAGCGCCAGGCATTAAGCACTGTAATGGATTGCCTGAAAGGGCGTGGATATAAGCTATTTAGAGGTCACTATTCACGCTACCTGCTGCAGCGCATCGGTGAGTCTGGCCGATATGTCTGCCGATGAATAAGCTCGGTAATCTTCAACCTTATCGAGGGCAGGAGGTTCGTATTGTCTGTGCCGGACAGGATTCGTTCTATCGTTTCTATATGGTGGGCGTATTAGGCGAGTCCGATCTGTCGGGGGAAGTTCAAAGTGACCCTTAGATCGACTCCAGTGTGTGGATGACTTCTTCAGGCTTGAATCGTTTTCTCGCCATAATCGGGTACTCCACTTGCCAGTGAAAGTCTCTCTCACAAGCTGGAGTCGATCTAGGGTGCCAGGTCAGCTGAGCGCGAATCCCCACGAACCGGATTCGGTCTCGAACCCCTACGGGCGCTACGGCAGCAAATACTCACCTGACTCGATCAACAATCCTTACGGAGAGGGTAACCCATGCTCGACAGACAGTCCGACGAATCAGTACGTTGCCGGGCTCGAGATATACGGGGAGTAGAAAAACGGATGACTGCCTTAATCAACTTATCTGGGATTTGCTCTAGCGACTTCTCGGCCAGAATCTGACAGAATTTACGATCATTCTAGATTATGTTTGAGAGCGCCACAGGATAATAAAAGACCATGGAAAACGTTTTCAGCTTCAGGGACGAGCTAATAAGTGAATACAGCGCTTTTTCCAGAAGTTTTGTAGACATTGCGGCCGATGACATCGCAACCGCCGTCGAGCGGGAATATGCGGAAGGCCGCTACTGGCCCCAACCACTGATCCAGATAAACCCGAACTACCAGCGCAAGGGCAGTGTCCAGGAATTAGCCGATCAAGGGGTCTTGCACCCGCGGTGTGGCGACATATTCAGAACCGGTAAGGCCGAGGGAAAATCCGACCCCTTATTCCTCTACAAACACCAGATAGAGGCCATCGCTAAGGGAAAGGACCGAAAAAGCTATGTGGTGACAACCGGCACGGGTTCCGGCAAATCACTCGCGTTTTTTATTCCCGTTATCGATTCCATCCTCAAAGGCAAGGAACAGGACCCTAAGTCCCGCACCCGCGCGATAGTTATCTACCCCATGAACGCACTGGCAAACAGCCAGCTTGAGGAACTAGACAAATTTCTGTTGGACTTTCCCGAAGCTTCCAGGCCCTTTAGTGTGGCACGCTATACAGGCCAGGAGAGCAAAGAACAGCGAGAAGCAATCGCCAGTAACCCACCTGACATTCTACTAACCAATTTCATGATGCTGGAACTCATCCTCACGCGTTATGAGGATGTGGACAGGCGGGTGGTAGAAAATTGCGGGGGCCTTGAGTTCCTGATTTTGGACGAACTGCATACCTATCGTGGGCGGCAGGGTGCAGATGTCGCGGTACTGGTGCGTAGACTGCGAGAGCGCCTGTCCGCACCCGAAATGACCTGCATCGGCACTTCCGCAACCATGTCCAGTACGGGCAAACAAGCGGATCGCAATCGTGTCGTTGCCAGCGTTGCCAGTAAGTTATTTGGCGCCACTGTCACTGAGCACGATGTCATTGGCGAGACCTTGGAGCGCGTGACCGATCCCTCGAAGGGGATTGACGCCGTTAAGCCATTACTCCGCGATGAAATACAAGAAGCTGATTTTGCCTGGCATAGCTTTGAAGAATTCAGAGTTTCTCCATTGGCCATCTGGGTTGAGCTAAATCTTGGTATAGAAATTTCCGCTGGAGAACCTCCTAAACGCGCTAAGCCAAAGACTGTGGAGTCGGCGGCCGCGTTGCTGGCGGAGGATGCAGGTATTTCGTCCCCTGAGGCGGCTGAAGCTCTTCAGCACTTTCTGGTTGCAGCCCATGACGTGATATCGCCACAGGGTCGTCCCCCCTTTGCATTCAAGTTGCACCAGTTCATCAGTGGACCTGGCAAGGTGTTGGCAACCCTGGAACCCAGGGGCAGAAGAACAGTCACACTCGACGCACAACGCTATGCACCGGGTCGGCAGCAAGAGTCGGTTCAACTCTATTCAACTCATTTTTGCCGGGATTGTGGCCAGGAATACCACACTGTATGGAGATCGCTACAGGGCCAGAGTCGCTTTGATCCACGGGACATCGACGACATCACCACGGCGGATAACGAAGAACAGGCTTTCGGTTTCCTTTGCCCTATCACTGACGGACAGGGCTACACCGGTGCCATGGAGGACCTGCCCGAGTCCTGGATTGATTTGTCGAAGGCCGAGCCGAAGGTAAAAAGTACTTACAAGAAAGCCATACCCATCCAGTGTGATGTTGATCCACAGGGACTGGAGGGCCGCGGTGAAGGCTACTGGTACATTCCGGGGAAATTCCGGTTCTGCCTGAACTGCGGACAATTGCACGAGGCTCATGGTAAGGACATCAACCGGCTTGCCAGTCTCTCCGGCGAAGGCCGGTCCTCCGCCACAACCGTTTTGACGCTGGCCGCCCTGCGTCAGCTCTTTGCTATCGAAAGCCTGCCCGAGGGCGTGCCCGATCCCCGCAAACTGCTTGGCTTTAGTGACAACCGACAGGATGCTGCGCTTCAGGCAGGCCACTTTAATGACTTCATATTCCTGCTGACCATTCGCGCCGGTTTAATAGGCGCACTACAGGCAAACAACAACCAACTCGATGAGGAAAAGCTCGCGGAAGAAGTTTTCAGATCCCTCGGATTTGACCAGGTTGAAGAATCGACCCTGGCTGAGTACCTGCGCACACCCAAGTTAATGGGTATCGCGCGCCAGGAGGCGCAGCGCACGCTGCGGTATATTCTGGGTTACCGCCTGATCCGGGACCTGCGCCGCGGCTGGCGCTTCAACAACCCTAACCTGGACCAGCTTGCGTTGTTGCGGATAGATTACCGGGAGTTGGAGTCCTTCTGCGCGGAGGACGAACTGTTCAATGACAGCAAGCATGCCGTGCTGGCCAAACTGACTCCTGAAAACAGGGCCAGCTTGTGTCGCGTCCTGTTTGATGAAATGCGCCGTGCCCTCTGCCTGGAGACGCGTTACCTCGATTCTGTCGAGCAGGATAAGGCCCGCAACAGTGCCTTCAGTTACCTGAACGAGCGCTGGGCCTTTGCACCAGATGAAAAGCTTGAGACGGCAAAATACCTGATCCTGACCAAGCGTCCGGAATACAGGGGTAAGCCTAGAACTGATTTGGTATCGGGAGCCCAGCGTTCTCGGGTAGTAAAAAGCATCAAGAACGCTGACTTCTGGAAATCCAGCGCCTTTGCCAGTCAGGTCACAACCTGGAAAGAGGCGGAGTGGGTAGAGCTTGTGGAAGCCTTACTCGAAACGGCGGTGCCCTATGGCTATATCCAGAAGCACAAGATCGAGCAGGGGCTGGCGGGTTATCGCCTCAACGCTGCGGCGCTGGAGTGGCATTTCGCCGGGGGCCCTGAGGCCGACGTCAGCTCCGGTAACCGCTATTTCCGCATGTTGTACCTGAACCTGGCCCAGTTGCTGCAGCAACCGAGTCACCCGCTCTTCTCCTTCGAAGCACAGGAGCATACCGCCCAGGTCGATGCTGCCCGACGGCAGCTATTGGAACAGCGCTTTCGCTACACAGAGAAGGACCGCAAGGAGTGGCTGGAAGAACCTGGACATGAGGCACCGCTGGAACGCCTCCCCGTGATGTTCTGTTCGCCGACCATGGAACTCGGTGTGGATATATCTGCACTGAACACGGTTTACCTACGCAACGTCCCGCCCACTCCGGCCAACTACGCCCAACGTAGCGGTCGCGCAGGGCGCTCCGGGCAACAGGCGCTGGTGATCACGTACTGCGCTTCACAGAGCCCCCATGATCAGTGGTTTTTCAACAATGCCAATGACATGGTCCACGGGATTGTGAAAGCACCGACGCTGGACTTGGGCAATCGCGAGCTGATCGAGAGTCACTTGCACGCGGTCTGGCTCGCCTGCGCCGAGGTCGAACTCGACAGCAGCATAGCCCCCCTGCTCGACCTGGACCAGGAGGGTAAGCCGCTACAGGCGGCTCTCGCGCAGAAACTGTCAGCCCCGGCCGTTACCGAGAAGGCCGGAGCTGCAGCACAAGGAGTAATCGATCAGCTTGAAAGCGAATTGAATACCAGTCACTGGTTCAGCCCGGATTACATCGATTCCGTTATCAACCACGCGCCCTCGGCTTTTTCCCAGGCGCTAGACCGTTGGCGGGCATTGTTCGAGGCCACCCGCAAGCAGATGGACATGGCCGACGCGATTGCCAAAAGCCACACCGCCAGCGACCGGGAGCGAACCAACGCCAAGCGGCGCTGGGGCGACGCCGCCAACCAGTACGGCATACTTTTGAAATCCGGCAACACCCAGAACTCCGATTTCTACACCTACCGCTACCTCGCAAGCCAGGGTTTTCTGCCAGGCTATAATTTTCCCCGCCTGCCGCTGATGGCCTGGATACCGGCCCGAGGTGGTCAGGCTGGCGGTACGGACGATGAAGGAAGTATGGTCAGCAGGCCGCGTTTTCTGGCGCTCTCGGAATTCGGACCGCGCAGCCTGATCTACCACCAGGGCCGCATGTATCGGGTAGTACGCGCCAAATTGAATGTCGGCAGCAGTGACCATATCTCGGGTAACAGTACCCTTTCCACGGTTACCTCAAGGGTGTGCAGTCAGTGTGGTTACGGGCACTTGGGCCAGCCAGGTGGCGGCGAGCCTCTGGTGGAGCGCTGTGAAAACTGTGATGCTTTGTTGACCGAAGACGACTGGGTGAAAGAGCTTTACCGTATTGAAACGGTGGAAACGCTACCTGTTGAGCGTATTTCGATCAACGATGAAGACCGCCAACGGCAGGGTTTTGAATTACAGACCACCTACCGCTTTCTGCCGGGCACCGACGGCAAAATCCAGCAGCAGAAAGCCATGGTAGAGAGTGAAGAAGGTCTATTGGCTGAACTGACCTACGCCCCAGCCGCCCGCATCTGGCGCATTAATCGCGGCTGGCGCCGGCGCAAGGATAAGAACCAGCTTGGCTTTTATATCAATCCCATCAGCGGCATGTGGAGCAAGCAGGACGACCCGAATAGCGAGGAGGAGTCCAGCAATGAGCCTGCGACAGTGGACAAGGTCCCCAACCAGCGTATTGTGCCCTTCGTGGAAGACCACCGAAACCTGCTGATTCTCAGCCCGCCCCAAATGCTTACTGTTGAAACTATGGCCACGGTGCAAGCGGCCCTGAAGCGCGGTATTGAGATGACCTTCCAAATCGAGGAGTCGGAGCTTGTTGCGGAACCGCTGCCGAAACAGGACGACAGAAAGTCACTGCTGTTCTACGAGGCCGCCGAGGGGGGCGCCGGGGTGCTGACGCGCCTTTCGACCGACCCCGAAAGCCTGTCACTGGTAGCCGGCAAGGCGCTGGAGATTATGCACTTCAATGTGCCCTCTGGCCCCTGGGATTTCCAACAGTTGGCCCAACTGGAGAAGAAAGACGAGTTGGACAACGCTCTGTGTGAGGCTGGCTGCTACCAGTGCCTGCTCTCCTACTACAACCAGCCAGATCACGAGAATATCAACCGCCGCGACGAGGATGCGCTGCGACTGCTCGTGGCGCTCGCCAATGCAAACGTTACCCCCGGCACTGGGATCGCTGTCACTGCGACCCGGCAGGGCGAGGACGATGAGGGGCAGGCCTTGTTGGATGCCATCGCCCAACAGGGATTGAATGCGCCCGACGCGACTTTTGTGCCGGTCTCCGGCGGCACGGCCACTGCGATCGCGCAATACAAGGCCGCCCGGGCACTATTATTTACCCAGTGGCCGGCAATCGAGATCATTCAGCAATTAAGCGACAAGGGATGGCACTGCCTGGATGCATCTGACGCCATGGGCTGGGATACCCTGTTCGGCCAACACCCCGAGATCTTCGGTGCCGACAAGGAAGCCAGCGCATGACACAGGAGCGCAACTACCAGCCCGGTAACCTGGTACACGCCCGCGGGCGCGAATGGGTGGTGCAGAGCGAATCCAGCGCAGACTGGTTGCGTTTGCGCCCGCTGGGCGGTACGGACGATGACATCATCGCACTGGTCCCCGAGCTTGAGCTGGCGCCGGTAGCACCCGCCACCTTCCCCTGGCCCGATCCTGATAAACCCGGCAACCACGCCAGTGCGCTGTTATTGCGCGATGCCCTGCGCCTGAAACTGCGCACTGGCGGTGGCCCCTTCCGCTCCTTTGGAAATATTGCGGTGGAGCCACGGGCCTATCAATTGGTGCCCCTGCTAATGGCCTTGCGCCTTAACACCGTTCGCCTGTTGATCGCCGATGACGTCGGTATCGGCAAAACCATCGAGGCAGGGCTGATCGTGCGCGAACTGATGGATCGCGGCGAAATCTCCCGCCTCGCCGTGCTCTGCCCGCCTCACCTGGTGGAGCAGTGGCAGTCGGAACTGGAAAACCGCTTTAACCTGCACACCGTGGCACTCACCTCCGCCTCCGCGGCCCGACTGGAGCGGGAGGTGCCCCACGGCAGCAGCTTGATGGATCAATTTCCCATCGTGGTGGTGAGTCTCGACTACATCAAGAGCGAACGCCACCGGGAGCATTTCCTATCTATCGCTCCGGAGTGCATCGTGGTCGATGAGGTCCACACCTGCGCCACTTCCGGGCAGGGCAAGCAATTGCGCTATGAACTACTGCAGCGATTGGCGGCCAGCGATGAGCGCCATCTGATTATGCTCACCGCCACGCCCCATTCGGGTGACGAAACAGCCTTCTACAACCTGATCTCACTGCTTAACCCCAAGTTCGCCCAGTTGCAGAGTCGCACCTCGGCCAATGACCCCTTGCGACAGGAACTGGCGAGGCACTTCGTGCAGCGGCGCCGCAAGGACATTACCGATTGGCAGGCGGAAACCAACGACGGTACCGGCTTTCCACGCCGCATGAAGGCCGAGGTTACCTACCAGCTCAGCGGTGATTGGGGCGCTTTCTTTGACGCCGTGCAAAACTACTGCCTGCAACTGGCCGAGAGCGTTGAGCAACAGGGCGAGCAAAGCGCCCGGCTGATCTGGTACGCCACCCTGGCCCTGTTGCGCTGCGTGGCCTCGTCGCCGGCCGCGGCAGTCAAGGCATTGAGCAACCGTCTGGACGGCATCCAGAGCGCGGATGAACTGCTGGCCGACGAGCGTCTGCACGACGGTGAAGCTGATGACCTCTCCACCTCCGATATCGAACCGCCCGCACAGTTGGGCAACCAGGCACTGCAGAACTTGATTGACGACGCCCGGCGTCTCAGCGGAGAAAAGGGCGACCCGAAACTCAAGGCCCTGATTCAGCACCTCGAGGGCCTGCTAAAAGATGGCTACCAGCCCGTCGTATTCTGCCGCTACATTGCCACGGCCCATTACGTGGCCGAACACCTGCAAAAGCGCTTTGGCGATGCCACCGTAGAATCCGTCACCGGCGAACTCACCCCGGAAGAGCGCCGCCTCAAGGTCGAGGACATGGAGGAGCACGAGCAGCGCATACTCGTGGCCACCGACTGCCTGTCCGAGGGTATCAACCTGCAACACCTGTTTACGGCTGTCGTGCACTACGACCTTGCCTGGAACCCCACCCGCCATGAACAGCGCGAGGGCCGTGTCGACCGCTTCGGCCAGCAGGCCGGCGAGGTACGCTGCACCATGCTCTACGGCCAGGACAACCCGGTGGACGGCTTCGTGCTAAACGTTATCCTCCGCAAGGGCGAGGCCATCCAGAGAGAACTGGGGGTACTGGTGCCCATGCCCGAGGACGACACCCGCATCAACCAGGCCCTGGTCAAGGCCGCCCTGATGAAACGTTCCAGCGTCACCACGCCCTACACCGAGGATATGTTCGCCGATGCCGAGGCAAGCCTGGCGCCGCTGCAAACCCAGTGGCAGGATGCCCTGACCAGGGCCAAGGTCAACCGCACCGTGTTTGCCCAGCGTCGCATCCAGCCCGATGAGGTGCTGCCTGAGTGGCAAAAACAGCAGGAATCCCTGGGCAGCCACGCCGACGTGCAGCGCTTCATCAGAACCGCCGCCGCCCGCCTCAATGCCCCGCTGGAAGTGGCCCGCGGCAACCGCTATCGTTTCCTGTCGCAACACGCGCCGGAGAACTTGCGCCAACGCCTCGCGGACGAGGGGCTGGATAAAGAACTGCTGATCGACTTCAACGAACTGCACCGCAGCCACCCGCTGGTGAGCGTCCTGGCCGACCACCTGCTGGAAGAGAGCTTGCAAGGCGACAGCAACCTGGCCGCCCGCTGCGCCGCCGCCGAGACCGACAGCGTGAAAGTGGTCACCACCCTCTACCTGCTGCGCCTGCGCCACCAGCTGGAATACGTGCGCCGCCGCGAGCCCTTCCAGCTGATGGCTGAGGAAGCCGTTGCGCTGGCGGTCAGGGGCCGCACCGACCCGCAGTGGCTCAGCGGCCACGAGGTGAACCAGTTGCTGGAGTGCGTTCCCACCGGCAACCTGCCCGCGGCCGCCATGACCCGGGAAGTGACCCACGCCATTGAATTTCTTCGGCAGCACCCGCAAAAGCTGGAGGAGCTGGCCACACAACGCGCCGAGACGTTGCTGGCAGACCACCAACGGGTGCGAGAGGCTGCCCGCGACGTGGGCCAGTACAGCGTCAGCGCCTGCCTGCCGGTGGATGTTATCGGCGTGTACGTGCTGCTGCCGGATGCGCTCTGAGCCGGTTGCCCGACATGTTTGCCCTGCCCGCTACAGAGATCGAAACCTGCGAACTGAAGAAGTCCCTGGCGGAGTTGAAGGAGGGCCTTGTGTCACTGGCCGCCATGCTCAACAAAAACGGCTACGCGAAACTCTGGTTCGGCGTTGCTCCCAATGGACTCGCCGTGGGGCTGGACATCACGGAAAAGCCCGACGCGTTACTCAAGCGCACAGGCCGGTTCCGCCGGCACGGCCCCACCCAGGGTGGCTACTGGGAAGTCATTAACTAATATGAAGAAAGTACGCAGGTCCAGCAGCGCTCTCAACCTCCCCAGCCTGACCCTGGAAGGCGGCCTGTTCCTGCCCGACCAACTGGAACAAGCCGCCCTGGGCCGTGCCGGGCAGCAGGATGAAGCCGACTACCACACCCCCAAGGGCCTCAAGCTCAAGGACGATTACAGCCGCGCCTTCCAGATCGCCTGTGCCCAGTGGAAGCACTTCGCCCCCGCACTGGAGCGCGAGGACATTGACGCCGCGGCCGCCAGCGGCACCTTCGTGCAGGAACTGCTGCGCGATGCCCTTGGCTACAGCAGCCTGCAGGCCAGCGCCCCGATCCATGTCAACGAGCGGGAGTACCCCGTTACCTTTGTCGCCGGCCATTTGCCGGTGGTGGTAGCGCCGTTCACCGCCGGGCTGGACGACAGCCTGGATATCTTCGCCATCGGCGGCAGCGGCAACCGCAGGAAATCCGCCTTTCAGTTAGCGCAGGAGCTGCTCAACGCCAGCGACGCCCACCTCTGGGCCATGGCGACCAACGGCCGGCAACTGCGCCTGCTGCGTGATGCCGCCAGCCTCACCCGCCCCAGCTTCCTGGAGTTGGACCTGCAGGATGTGCTGGAAGGCCAGCGCTTCAGCGAGTTCGCCACTATCTGGC
This sequence comes from Gammaproteobacteria bacterium, assembly GCA_030431585.1. Lineage (GTDB taxonomy): Bacteria > Pseudomonadota > Gammaproteobacteria > Pseudomonadales > Halieaceae > Halioglobus. Next base: position 12,668 of record JAUIIQ010000049.1, read on the forward strand.
GCCTGCTGCACGCCAGCCGCGCAGGGCTCGATGGCCAGCCGGAACACTGCATCTGGGAGGCCTGGCGCGAAACCGGCAAGGCCGAGGGCACCCGCGTGCGCGAGGGTCTGCGCAACGGCGTGGAAAAAGCCCTGCTCACCCTCGGCGAGGGGTTTATCCAGCACCCGGCCAACGATCAGTTACGTTCCCAACTGGACAACGGGGAACTGACAGGGAAAGACTACTTCGATCAATTGCTGCGGCTGGTGTACCGGCTGATTTTCCTTTTCAGCGTAGAAGAGCGCGGCGTGCTGCACCCCGACGATACCGGCAAGGCCGCCCAACAGGCCCGCCGCGCCTATGCCGAGGGCTACGCCGTCGGTCGCCTGCGCGACGCTTGTCTGAAGCGTCGCCACCTGAACCGCTTCGATGACCAGTGGCAGGCCCTGCGCATCGTGTTCAGGGGCCTGGCCGAGGGTGAACCGCGCCTGGCCCTGCCGGCGCTGGGCGGCCTGTTCCACCCGGCCCAGTGCGACGCACTGGATGGCGCCAGCCTCAGCAACCGCCACCTGCTCCGCGCCATGCGTCACCTGCGCTGGGCGGCGATTAGCAGCGGCAAGGGAAGAGGCGGCAAAGCCACCCTGGCTCCTGTGGATTACCGCAATATGGGTCCGGAGGAACTGGGCAGCGTGTATGAAAGCCTGCTGGAGCTGGTACCGGAAATCGATCTGCAGGCAAGGAGCTTCGGATTTGTCGGCATCACCAGCGAGGGCTCCACCGCCGGCAATGCCCGCAAGACCACCGGCAGTTACTATACCCCCGACTCCCTGGTGCAGGAATTGATCAAGTCGGCACTGGAACCGGTGATCGAACAGCGGCTGGCAGACAACAGGGCGAACCCCACCGAAGCGCTGTTGAGCATTCGCGTGATCGACCCGGCCTGCGGTAGCGGCCACTTCCTGCTCGCCGCCGCCCGCCGGCTGGCGCAGGAACTGGCGCAACTGCGCGCCGGGGAAGGCGCCGTGAAGCCGGAAGACTACCGCCAGGCACTGCGCGAGGTGGTGAGCCGCTGCATCTTCGGCGTGGACCGCAACCCCATGGCGCTGGAACTGGCCCGCACCGCCCTGTGGCTGGAGGGCTTCGCCGAGGGCCAGCCGCTGTCCTTCCTCGACCACCACCTGCAGTGCGGCGACGCCCTGCTGGGCCTGACCGATCTTAAAGCGCTGGAGTACGGCATTCCGAAGGCCGCCTTCAAGCCGCTCTCCGGTGACGAAAAGCCGGTTTGCACGGCCTTGAACAAGCTCAACAACGCGGCGCTAAAGGACATCGCCAACAAGCGCGAGGCCAAACAGTTTGAGCAGGCGGATGCTTTCCACAAGACAGACTCTGCCCTGGCCGAGTTACGCGACATCGAGGCCATGCCGCAAACCAGCACTGCTGAAATCGCCGAACAGGAGGCCGCCTACAAAGCCTTTCTTGAGAAGGCCAACGACAGTCCCCTGCGTCACGCCGCCGATATGCTGCTGGGTGCCTTTCTGTTGACCAAAACCGAGACCAGTGAAGCGACCATCCCGACTACCGCCAGCCTCTACCTGGAACTGGTGAGCGACGACCACAACGCGCAGCACCAGGCGCAGCGCGAGGCCGCCAGCCACGCGTGTGCCGGCGCACAGGTGTTCCATTGGCCATTGGCTTTCCCGCAGGTATTCGCCGAGGGCGGCTTCGACTGCGTATTGGGTAATCCGCCCTGGGAACACATTGAACTGAAAGAGGAGGAGTTCTTTGCCACCCGTAATGCCGACGTGGCCGGAGCCAGGAACAAGGCGGAGCGCACCCAGCGTATCCAGTGGCTGAGCGAGGGAATGCTGGCCAAACACCTGCTGCCCGAGCTGGAGCATCCAGAGCAGGAATGCGCCGCCGAAGTGCGCTTGTACGAGAACTATGCCAAGGCAAAACGCGCGTTGGACGCAGCCAGTTCTTTTGCCCATGTAAAAGGCAGTGAGGGAGGCCGCTACCCCTTGACTGGTGTTGGGCGAGTCAATACCTATGCACTGTTTAGCGAAACCATGTTGCAGATTACCGCCGAAGAGGGCCGAGCTGGCTTTATTGTGCCCACCGGCATTGCCACTGACGATTCCACCAAGGCGTTCTTCGGTTATATCTCCCAGCAAGGGCGGCTGGTCAGCCTGTACGATATTGAAAACCGAGAGAAGCTGTTCACCGACGTGGATAGCCGCATGAAGTTCTGCCTGATTACCCTAGGCCGGGCTGAACAGGCGGAGTTCGCCTTCTTCCTCACCCAGGTGGCGCAACTGGCCGACACACGCCGTCACTTCCGCCTGACCCCGGAAGAGTTCCGCCTGATCAACCCCAATACCCTTACCTGCCCGGTGTTCCGCAGTGAGCGGGATGCGGAGTTGACCAAAAAGCTGTACCGGGCGGCGCCGGTACTGATCGAGGAGACGAAAAAGGACGGCAACCCCTGGGGCATCAGCTTTATGCAGGGAACGCACAACATGTCGTCCGACAGTCACCTGTTTCACTCTGAAGCTGGCGAGGGGTTGCTGCCCTTGTACGAAGCCAAGATGATTCACCAGTTTGATCACCGCTGGGCGACATATGAAGGGGACAACAGCCGAGATTGCAGGCTGGACGAAAAAGCCGACCCGGGATTCAGCGTGACACCGCGATATTGGATGGATGCAAGTGAGATCAATCAGAAGCTTTCAGACAAGAGCTGGGATAGGGGCTGGTTGATGGGGTGGCGGGATATTTGCCGGTCGACGGACGAGCGCACGGTGATTGCGAGCGTAGTACCACGATACGCCGCTGGTGATACCCTATTATTGATGTTTCCCGACAGGAACCATGGGAGAAAGCTCGCATGTCTACTGGCTGATCAGTGCTCGTTAACACATGATTTCGTAGCTCGTCAGAAAATCGGAGGAACCCATCTTAAGTATCACATGAAGAAGCAAATCGTGAATCTCAGCCCCGATCACTACGTTGGCACCGATCTCGAATTTATTGTCCCGCGCGTCCTAGAGCTCACCTACACCGCCCACGACCTCGCCTTCTGGGCCAAAGATCTAGGCTACGACGGCGATCCTTTCGCCTTCGATCCTACTCGTCGCGCACAACTGCGCGCTGAGCTCGATGCCTACTACGCCCGACTATACGGCCTCAATCACGATGAGCTGCGCTATATCCTCGATCCCGCCGATGTATTGGGCGAGGATTACCCCTCGGAAACCTTCCGGGTGCTGAAGAACAAGGAGATCAACGAGTTCGGTGAATACCGAACACGGCGGCTAGTGCTGGAAGCCTGGGACAGGCTTGAGGCGGGAGAGTTGCACTGATGGACTTCCCCAAAACCATCACCATCGAAGCCTGCGAACAGTTTATGGTGAAGTTGCAATCTGGTGGGGAGCAAATATTAGAACTGCCTGTTGATACGTTCGCGCCGGCCTTCGGCGGCCTGGCAAGCGCAGTTCAGGCGGCTAACACCTGGGTGAGAGCTGGCGAGCAGCGACAAGTGCTTATACGCCCAAGTGCCAAACGTGACGTGCTGGCCGATATTCTTGAGCGCCCTCATAAATTTGCGGCCGCCATGTGCGCCAAATCGATCACTATGGCTGACAATCCCGATGTCGATGTAAGGGCTAACATTAACCTTCAGGCCAGGGATGCGATCGAGGGGCAAGCCAGAAGCCCATACGGCCAGCAACGGGGAAGATTGTCCTGGTTTGCCTTTGTGGATCACAGCTCAAAGGCCTTCGACCGCAATTTTTATATTGAAAAACCGGGCGAAATTGCCGAGCCCCGGCAGGCCGAGCAGTTAAAGGCTGTCATCAAGGCAATGGTTGAAAAGTCGATGTCCGTCGCTGCCGGTGCCAGGCCGCTTTCCGGAGACAGGCTGGACAGCCTGGGGCGTATTTTTTACGAGCTGTTTCTGAATACGCATCAGCATGGCAGTCGCGGACTGGCTCGCAGCGAATGGTTGAGGCCGGGTGTCCGCATCCTCTATACGCACGGGCTGAATCTGGATGACGCAAGCAGTGCAAACATTGCAGACAGGCAACCGGCATTGCAACAGTACCTCAAGAGTACAGAGTCACAGGAGGCCAGGGAGCGGCGGCGCTTTGTCGAACTCGGGATAGTCGATTCCGGCCTTGGCTATTGTGGACGGTGGCTGGCTGACCACGCGCAAACAGAGCTGAATCCCGAGCCATCACTTGCGGAGGAGTACCAGATATTCAGGAAGTGCTTCCAGTTTCGCCAGACCTCCACGCAGCGTGACAGCAAGGGAAACGGCTTGCCGGCAGTAATGGAAAAGCTGACCAGGTTATCGGGGTTCCTCAGGGTGCGCAGCGGGCGCCTGGCACTGTATCGAAACTTTGTAGACTCTCCCTATACATCGGACGATGAATGTGGATTTTACGACTGGGCGAGCGGCGAGCCAGCCATTGATACCGTGACAGAAATGGCTGGCTGTGCCGGTGTCTCCATTACCCTGCTTATTCCGCTGGAGGCCAAGTCGTGAGCTCATGCTTCGCCTTTCGATTTTTTGAACCTGGTGAGCATTATCGAAAGAGCCTGGCGATATTTACCGAGACTAGGGTTGAGTTCGACGCTCTGGTCAGGGCGTTGAAGCATGATGTGACGGATAATCTCGTACCGAAGAACGTGTACCTGGTAACCGCAGCACCAACCGGCTATACGCAACAGGACTGCAAGGCCGACACCGGTTTTGTCAGCGAGTTTGATGTTTATGTGGGAGACATAGACGGGGGATTAAAGTGCCTTACCGGTAACAGCTCGGGCGTGCTCACCTACTGTGACGGAAAAGCCGCAGGCCAGGATTTGTCAGCCAGCATTCTTCAAAGCGGTATGTTGGCGCTTTTTAGAAAGCACCGGGGATTGATCATATCCAATACTGCGTATCATTTTGTCAAGCCATCGGGCGCCCATTGCGACAAGTTCATACGCGCGTCCAATTTATTGGTTTCCAGTGGTGAGGTGGCGTTTCTTGCGATTTCTCTGTTGCCTTGTTTGAAGCCTGGCCTGAAGCGTATTTACGTTGATACCTCTTCAATCGCGTTTTTGATCAGTATTGCCGTCCGAATGTACGGTGAGTTCGAGGAGGGCGACCCGGAGATAGAAAGTTTTGAGTCGTACGCCGCCCTGGACCAGTCCTACGACTTTGTCGAGGATGAGACCAGCATGGTGTTTATTTCCGCTACTACCAGCGGATCGCTCGCCGCGAAATTACTGGATGAAACAAATCTTGCAAATGGCCAGATATTCACGATTTTTCACATTAACCTTCCTGTTGGCCAAAACGGTATTTTCGATGTCTCCAGTGCGATTGAGGGCGGCCTGGTTTCCACAAAACCCTCGCAGTGCGGTTTCTGCGAGCGCGAGGAGTTCAACCTCTGCGACAACCGTATGGTGCTCGGTGTGTCTTGCGGTGACTATCGCCGGCATGGAGCCTTCGCCGAGTTCGTGCAGGGGCCCGCGCGAATTGT
>JAUIIQ010000050.1 GCA_030431585.1 Gammaproteobacteria bacterium
TATCATTATTATGGTGGCCGACGACCTTGGTTGGTCCGATGTAGGCTTCCACGGTGGTGATATTGATACGCCTTCGCTGGACCAGCTGGCCGCTGAGGGCGTGGAACTTTCCAGGTTCTATACCACGCCCATCTGCTCGCCAACCCGGGCTGCATTGATGACCGGGCGTGACCCCATGCGCCTTGGGGTAGCCTATGCAGTCATCTGGCCCTGGAGTAACGCGGGCATTCACCCCGACGAGCACTTCATGCCGCAAAGCTTCCAGGCGGCGGGTTACCAGACGGCGATGGTCGGCAAGTGGCACCTGGGCCACGCGCTGCAGGCTTATCACCCCAATGCCCGCGGCTTCGACCACTTCTACGGACACCTGCATACCGAGGTGGGCTATTTCCCGCCGTTCGCCAACCAGGGCGGCAAGGATTTCCAGCGCAATGGTGTATCGATAGAACGTGACGGCTATGAGTCCTATATCCTTGGAGATGAAGTGTCGCGCTACATCCGTGAGCGCGACCCAGACAAGCCATTCTTTGTCTACATGCCGTTTATTGCCCCGCACACGCCGCTGGATGCACCTGACGACCTGGTGCAGAAATACGCTGACATGCAGGATCGGCGTCAGCCCGCGCGCAGTCATCATACAGATGAGTCGCGCATGCTGGCGCGTCTCTCCGGGCTGGCCAGCGCGCGGCCCATGTACGCGGCTGTGGTGGAGGGGATGGACCGGGCGATAGGCAAGGTGCTGAACACGCTGGACGAAGAAGGTATCGCCGATAACACCATCGTGCTGTTCTTCAGCGACAATGGCGGCGCGGCCTACGCTACCGGTGGTGCGGACAACGTGCCCTTGCGCGGTGGCAAGGGGGAGACCTGGGAAGGGGGTATTCGTGTGGTGTCCCTGTTGCGCTGGCCGCAGGTTCTGCCCGGTGGGGGTGAGATGCAACAGATTATGAGTGCCATGGATGTCTTTCCGACGCTGGCGGAGGCGGCAGGCGTGGCGCCGGGAAACCGGCAATTTGAACTGGATGGGCGCAGCCTCTGGCCGGCGATATCGCGGGGCCAGCGTCAGCCCAGGGAGGATCTGCTGTTTTTTGCCTCGGAGACGCCCATACGCGGTTCGTTCATGTTCACCGCATTCAATGACCATTGGAAGCTGGTACAGGAAGTGGAGCAGGGTTTGCTGTCAGCCACGGTCAGCAACCACCTGTTCCGTATTGATCAGGATCCCAACGAGTACAATAATCTTGCCAGTGAGTATCCACGCATTGTAGAGAAACTCGCCGGGGAGATTCATTACTGGCGCACTTTGCATCCAGTGGCGGGCGCGCGCTCGGAGTTGGTGCCGCCCCCCGGTTGGCGGGCCCCCAGGGACTGGGCCACCTATCCGCGCTCCTTCGAGGAAACACAGGACGCTGCGGCGCCGGGAATGCCACCGGCGCACGCGCTGAAGCCGCTGGACTGGCAGCACGGGGAAGCGGGCCGGCTGATTTACAATTGTGAGCCCTACCGAATTGCTGGCGGAGGCTTGTGTCGCTAGCCGCTAGCCGACTGCTGCCAGGTGACGCTCAATGACGTCGATAAAGGCTTCGCCGTATTTGCCCAGCTTGCGCTCGCCGACGCCGGTCAGCCGGCCGAACTCCTGCGGACTGCGCGGCATGTTTACGCACATTTCCTGCAGGGTACGGTCGTGGAAAATAACGTAGGGAGGCACCCCCTGGTCTTCCGCCAGCGTTCTTCGCTGCTCGCGCAGCGCCTCCCACAACGCCACATCGATATCATCTGGCAGCACATTACGGGTTTGTTGTTTGGCAGCCTTTCTCGGGGCGTCCTTGCGTAGCTGAATGGCTTCGTCGCCGCGCAGCAGGGCCCGGCACTTCTCCTCGAGGCACAGCGCGCCGAAGCGCTCCATGTCCACACGCAGGTAGCCGCGGGCCACCAGTTGCCGGAAAACCGAGCGCCATTGGTTGTTGTCCAGGTCCTTGCCCACGCCCCAGGTGGGTAACTTTTGATGATCGTATTGCAGGATGCGTTCGCCCTCACTGCCACGCAGTACATCTACCAGGTGGTTTACCCCGAAGCGCTGGCCGGTGCGGTAGACCACGGAAAGTGCCTTGCGCGCGGCTTCGGTGCCGTCCCAGGTGGCGACCGGCTCAAGACAGGTATCGCAGTTGCCGCAGGGTTCAGGCAGATCCTCGTCAAAGTACTTGAGCAGACTCTGGCGCCTGCAGGAGGTGATTTCACACAAGCCCAGCATGGCATTCAGGCGATGCTGCTCTGCGCGTTTGTGCTCTTCACTGCCTTCAGAGTTGTCCAGCATCTGGCGCAGCTTAATCACGTCCTGCAGGCCGTATACCATCCAGGCATTGGCCGGTGCACCATCGCGACCCGCACGCCCGGTTTCCTGGTAGTAGGACTCCACTGTTTTGGGCATGTCCAGGTGAGCAACAAAGCGCACGTCGGGCTTGTCTATGCCCATCCCGAAAGCCACGGTCGCTACCATCACTACGCTTTCCTCGCGCAGGAAGCGCGCCTGGTAGTCGGCGCGAATGCGGCTGTCCAGTCCTGCGTGGTAGGGCAGGGCGTTGAAGCCCTGTTGCTGCAGCCAGAGCGCAGTGTCCTCGGTTTTCTTGCGGGACAGGCAGTAGACAATCCCGGCGTCGTGGGGATGCTCGTCCTTGAGGAAGCGCAACAGCTGCTGCCTGGCGTTGTGTTTCAGTGCGATACGGTAGCGAATATTCGGACGGTCGAAGCCGGCGATGAAACGCTGCGCGTTACCCAGGTCCAGGCGCTGAATGATCTCCGCTCGCGTGCGCTCGTCCGCCGTAGCGGTGAGGGCAATACGGGGGATCGTGGGAAACCGCTCATGCAGCAGCGTCAGTTGCAGGTAGTCTGCGCGAAAGTCGTGCCCCCATTGTGATACGCAATGGGCCTCGTCAATGGCAAAGAGCGCTACAGCTGTGCCTTCCAGCAGCGTGAGTGTGCGCTCCTGGGTGAGGCGCTCCGGGGCTATGTACAACAGGTCCAGTTCGCCGCGTGCAAGATCAGCTTCCACCTGCATCGCCTGGCCGGGGTCCAGCGTGGAGTTGAGGAAGCTGGCCCGCACTCCCAATTGGCGCAGGGCGTTGACCTGATCCTGCATCAGCGCAATCAGCGGCGAGATAACCACACCGCAGCCGGGCCTTGCCAGTGCAGGGATCTGGTAGCAAAGTGACTTGCCGCCGCCGGTGGGCATCAACACCAGGGCGTCGCCGCCGGCTATCACGGTTTCGATGATCTGGTCCTGGGGCGGCCGGAAGGCATCGTAACCGAAAACGGTCTGAAGAATTTGGGCGGCCAGTTTCATGGCGCAGGAGTATACCTGATACAGCGCTCCGGGCTGGCATCAAATAGCGCCGCATCTTCGCTCTACGGTGCAACTCGCCGCACTGGCACTAATCCATTCCTGCGCTAGTATGGAGGAGTGCGACCCATCAAGGTAATGTGGCCTGCACTTGCGACCTTATTCTGAACAGGAGACCCTTATGCACCCGGCCCACAAAACGTTTTTACCCGCCATGATTCTGGCCGTCTCGGCCCCCGCCCTGGCAGACCTGAGCTACTCCCAGAAAATGACCATAGAGGGCGGCGGCGCGCTATCCATGCTGTCGTCGGATGGCAGCGTTATCACGCACATTGCCGGCGACAAGTCACGTAGCGAGACCCGCATGGAAATGAAGTCCGGGCTGGCAAAGATGGTGGCCGGCAGCGGCAGCAGTGGCAGCATCGTGCGCCTGGACAAGGAGTTGATGTGGGAACTGCAACCGGATAAACAACGCTACAGCGAGATATCCTTTGCCGAGGCGCGGGCACAGCTGGCCAAGTCGATGGAGGCCATGGAACAGTCTGGCAGTTCCTCGCTGCCAGTGAGCGAGGAGGGCTGTCAGTGGAGCGAAAGTGACATTGAGATAGAGAAAGATGTAGACCGGGAAAAAATAGCCGGCATCAAGACACGTAAACATGTGATTCGCATGCGTCAGTCCTGTACGGATGTCAAAACCAACAAGACCTGCGATATGACCTGGGTTATGGAAAGCTGGCTGGCGTCGAAAGTGCCTGGCGAAAAAGAGGTTCGTGCATTTCACCAGCGCTTTGCGCAAGCCATGGGTCTGGGCGATGTGGCCCAGCACGTGCAGGGCCCCGGCCAGGCGATGCTTGGCATGTTTGGCAATAACTGGGAAGAGGTGGTGGACGAACTGGATGACATCAAGGGTTATCCCATGCGCACCGTTATGCAGGTAGGTATGGGTGGCGAGCAGTGCACTACCGCCGCTGGCCAGCCGATAGCCATGGATGAGGTCTGGGCCGACGCCTCTACCTCTGCCTACAATGCCGCGCTGGATCAGGCCGGGTATGAAGCTGGCAGTGCCGCAGGTCAGGCGGTTGGCGAGTCACTCGGTGGCAGTATTGGCGGTAGAATCGGCGGTGCTGCGGTGAGTGCTGCGGCGGGCGAACTGATTGGCGGCCTTACCGGTATGTTCAAAAAGAAGAAAGAGCCCAAGGCAGAGCAACCGGCTCAGCCACTGAGCGAGGGCGACAGGCAGGTTACCCTGTTCCGTATCACCACCGAAGTCACCGACTGGAGTGAAATCTCAGTGCCGGCAGCACGCTTTGAAGTGCCAGCGGGCTGGAAGAAAATCTAGTCCTCCCGCTGCAGCCCGAGGCGTAAGCGACGGCTCAGGCCGGCGGTTGCGCCAGGTCGGCGGGCGTGTCGACCGACAGGCTGCTGATCGCCAGTACCGCCTGTGTGCGGGAATGCACCCCGAGTTTGCGAAAAATCTCCGTCATGTGCGCCTTGATGGTCGCTTCTTTTACATCCAGTTCATAGGCAATCTGCTTGTTGAGCAGGCCCTCCACCAGCATTGAAGCAACGCGGAACTGCTGCGGTGTAAGGCTTGCCAGCGCCTCGGCAACGTCCAGCGATTGCAGGTTGGCGCCGGTTGCGTTGGCGTCCAGCCCCGGGTGCAGGCCGCGCTCACCCGCCATTACCCTCCCTATGCAGTCCTCCATGTCGGCAACGTCGGCAGACTTGGACAAAAAACCCGCCGCGCCGTGGTCTATGGCCCTGCGCACAGTTTCCGGGTGTGAATTGGCCGACACCATGATCACCGGTGTGTGTGTTTTATGGCCGGTAAACCAGGACAGGGCCGAAAAACCCAGGGCTCCGGGCATGTGCAGATCCAGCAGCACCAGGTCCAGGTCCGGGTGCAGGTCAACCTGCTGTTGCAAACCAGCCACACTCTCCGCTTCATGCAGTGTGGCCTGTGGGTAGATTTGCCCAATAACTTGCCGCAGGGCGCTGCGAAACAGTGGGTGGTCATCCACCACCAGAATGGAGTATGCGCTTGAACTCAAGGGTTCATGTCCTTTGTTGTTATGACACGTATTCTGGCGGTGGCGCGCGGTACTGTAAAGGGCGCTCTCTCAAATAGTAGGCAAGGGGATTTCGGCCCGTTTTTTACGTTATCACGCGATTCGCAGTGCAACCTGCAAAGCACCTTCAAGGGGCAGCTGGCCGCAATGCCGTTCGACTTTGGTCGAAGAAATGCACCAACTTTGACCAAAGTCCAATGGGTATGGCCAGGGCTGCGGGCTAATACTGTGCTCGCTCGTCATACCAATACCCAGAGAGGGAGCATAATATTATGAAAATCAAACCGATTGCCGCCGCACTGCTGACGCTTGGCACACTCGCCGCTGCCAATGTCACCATCGCCGGGGAAACAGAAGACCGCATCGCTGAACTGGAACGCCAGTTGGCAGAGCTCAAGGCTGCTGTTATGGCCAACAGTGAAGCGGCCAGCTCCGCCAAAGAGGCAACTGTAGCCAATGCTGCCGAAATCGAGGAGGCCCGCCCGTCCAAAAAAGGAACCAAGTTCCAGTACGGCGGCTTCATTCAGCTGGACATGGCCGCTTCGCGCTACAGTGAGGGGAAACCGGGGAACGACCTGATTGAGGATTTCCTGGTGCCTTCACTGATTCCTGTTTCGGATGGCTCGGGCTCCTCTTACAACACCACCAACATCCATGCCAAAACCTCGCGCTTCTATTTCACCACCGCCACTGATACCGATGCAGGGAAGATATCCACCCGTGTGGAACTGGACTTCCTGCTGGGGGCCAGTGGTGATGAGCGCATTTCCAATTCCTGGAATCCGCGCCTGCGTCACGCCTTTGTCAATTGGGACTATGCAGAGGGCAAGTCGCTGCTTGCAGGACAAAGCTGGTCCACCTTTTTCAATGTTGGCGCGCTGCCCAACCAGATCGATTTCGTCGGTCCGGTAGGTACGCTCTTCGACCGGCAACCCCAGATTCGCTGGACAATGGGTGGCCTTCAACTTGCTGCAGAGAACCCGGCAACGCGCTTGAACTTCAATGTAAATGGTTCACTGTCCACGTCCTTCGACGATTTTCATGAAGGCATTCCCGACCTGGTGGCTCGCTACAACGGAAAGACCGGGGGCCTGAGCTGGTCCGCTGCCGGCATTTTACGTGAGCTGAGCTACGACGACGGCACCAATGACGATTCGCAGATGGGTTACGGCCTCAGCCTGGCCGGTAAATGGATGCTGGGTAAAGACGATCTGCGCTTCATGTTCAACTACGGTGATGCCCTGGGGCGTTACATGGGCCTGAACTCGTTCAACGACGGCTACGTCGACGCCAGCGGCGATATCCAGACTATCGATGAGTGGGGCGGCTTCATCGCTTACCAGCACCACTGGAGCGAGCACTGGAGCAGTTCTTTCACGCTGTCCATGTCGGTTGCGGATAACCCCAGCGCCAGTGACTTCGCCCTGGTCGGTTCCCTGGCCAAGGAATACCAGTCTGCACATGCCAGCCTCTGGTATTCACCCGCACCGAAGTATTCCATGGGTGGCGAATATATCTTTGCCAGCAAGGAACTGGAAGACGGTCGCGATGGCGATATGAGCAGGCTGCAGTTTGCCGTGAAGTACACATTCTGACGCCCGCGACCAAGGTCTAAGAGTAAGCAGTAGTCACCCGGAGTAGTATCCGGGTGACGATAAACGATAAAAACACCGATAGGAGGTGTCTATGTCCCCGTTAAACGAAGAGCAGTCGAAAGCCTACTGGCGTCGCAACTTGTCGCTCATGATCAAGTTGCTGGTGGTCTGGTTTGTGGTCAGCTATGGCTGCGGCATTATTCTTTTTGATGTACTCAACCAGATACAGATAGGTGGCTACAAACTGGGCTTCTGGTTTGCCCAGCAGGGTTCAATCTACGTGTTCGTTGGATTGATTTTCTATTACTCGAAAAAAATGGCTGCACTGGACCGTGAGTTCGGTGTGGAAGAAGACGAATAGGGAGCCCTGACATGGAACTTCAAACTTTAACGTATATTGTAGTGGGCTTTACCTTCGCCCTGTATATCGGCATCGCCGTGTGGGCACGAGCGGGTTCTACCAAGGACTTCTACGTGGCTGGCGGCGGTATTAATCCTGTCCAGAACGGCATGGCTACAGCGGCGGACTGGATGTCTGCGGCATCTTTTATATCGATGGCGGGCCTCATCGCCCTGAGTTACGGCGGTTATGGAGGCTCTGTCTTCCTGATGGGCTGGACCGGTGGCTACGTGATACTCGCCATGCTGCTCGCGCCTTACCTGCGTAAGTACGGCAAGTTTACCGTGCCCGAGTTTATTGGCGATCGGTTCTACTCAAAGTCGGCCCGGGCCGTGGCAGTAATCTGCCTGATCATCTGTTCGGTGACCTATGTAATCGGCCAGATGAAAGGTGTGGGTGTTGCCTTCTCCCGCTTCCTGGAAGTGGACTACGACACCGGCCTTTACGTGGGTATGACCATCGTCTTCTTCTACGCTGTGCTAGGCGGCATGAAAGGGATTACCTACACGCAGATTGCGCAGTACTGTGTGCTGATCCTGGCCTATACCATTCCTGCCATTTTCATCAGCCTGCAGCTGACAGGCAATCCCATACCGCAGTTGGGTCTGGGCAGCACGCTGCTCGGAACTGACGTCTATCTGCTGGACAAGCTGGATATGGTTGTGACGGATCTCGGGTTCAAGGAGTACACCACCAACGTGCGTTTGAGCGGCATTAACATGTTCGCTTACACCTTGTCGTTGATGATCGGTACTGCGGGTCTGCCGCACGTGATTATTCGCTTCTTCACCGTACCCAAGGTGAAAGACGCGCGTTCTTCAGCCGGCTGGGCCCTGGTGTTTATCGCCATCCTGTACACAACAGCGCCTGCTGTTGCGGGTATGGCTCGCCTCAACCTGATGCAGACAATTGAACCCACCCCGGGTGAGTATCTGAAGATTGACGAGCGCCCCCAGTGGTTCAAGAACTGGGAGAAGACAGGCCTGTTGCAGATTGAAGACAAGAATGGCGATGGCCGCATTCAGTACAGCGCGGATCCTGCAGTGAACGAGATGGTCAAGATCGATAACGACATCATGGTGCTGGCTAACCCGGAGATCGCCAAATTGCCCAACTGGGTGATTGCATTGGTGGCGGCGGGCGGCCTGGCGGCAGCGCTTTCAACCGCGGCCGGACTGCTATTGGCGATATCCTCGGCAATCTCTCACGATTTGCTCAAGGGTATGCTCACACCCAATATCAGTGAAAAAGCGGAGTTGAATGCGTCGCGCATCGCCATGGCTTTCGCCATCGCGGGGGCCGGCTATCTCGGCCTTAATCCGCCGGGATTTGCTGCGGGCACAGTGGCCCTGGCCTTCGGGCTGGCGGCATCCTCCATCTTCCCGGCATTGATGATGGGTATCTTCTCCAAGGGCATCACCAAGGAAGGAGCCATCGCCGGTATGGTTGGCGGTATCGGTGTCACTCTGTTCTACGTGTTCCAGCACAAGGGCATCATGTTCATTCCAGGTACAGCCTTCCTGGGTGACACGCCCGCCAACTGGTTCATGGGTATCGAACCCAATGCCTTTGGCTGTGTTGGCGCCATCGTGAACTTTGCGATCGCCTTCGCGGTATCGAGGGTCACTGCGGCGCCGCCACAGTCAGTGCAGGAACTTGTTGAGCACATTCGTGTACCGGTCGGTTCAGGAGAGGCCACTGGTCACTGATCCAGACGTCCGTACTCGGGAGGCACCGCTTGCGCTGCCTCCCTTTTTTGTTAATGAGTTTTGCCCAATCCCTGTTTTCTTCAAGCAAGGATCGTGCAACAGTTAAACTTCAATACCCGTGCGCGCAAAGGCAATAGGACAAGGTAATTATGTTTACCAACAAACACGTTGTTATCGCCATGATCGTGGCGCCCATACTCGCCATTCTGGCCTGGTTTGCGGTGGGTGAATTCACTGGCGAGCAGCCGCAGCTCGCCCAGCCCGGACAGTCCTATCCGTTGGTGGAGAAAAGCAATTGTCGCTACCGTAGCGGTGCCTGCGACCTGGAGAACGGTGATTTCAGGTTGCGCCTCACCTTGCAGCAGTCCGGCGACGACGCGGAATTTCTGCTCACTGCCTCGCATCCACTTGAGGGTGTAGTGCTGGCAGTGAGTGCCCAGGATACGCAAGTGCCACCGGTAGCCATGCGCGCCACCAACGGCCAGAGCCTTGAGTGGCGTATCGCTATCGGTGAGCCACCTGCAGCGGATCAACGCATCCGCCTGGTGGCACATGCGGGGGGCAGTCGCTACTTCGCAGATGCATCCACGACCTTCCTGCAGCCTGAGGGTTAAGTATCAGCATGACCAATGAAACACCCAGCCAGAGTGAAAGCGGCGACGGCGATGAAGTATCTTACCCGGGGCTGGCAACACCGGAACTTATCACCGTTGCCGAGTTTATAGGGCAGACACTGCCGTTCAATGAACTGCCGCGGGAGACCCTGTATCCCATTGTCTCGCGCATCGTCGTCCAGTATCACTGTCAGGGCGACAGTTTCGACGCTCGGACTGAAGAGCGGGGCCTGCGTATTCTGCGCAGTGGCGCGGTAGAGTTGCGCGACAGCGACAACAAGTTGCTGGACCGTCTGGGAGAAGGTGAGAGCTTCCACATAGCCGGGCTGAATGCCGAGCGTGGCGAGGTGATTGCCACAGTGATTGAAGACGCCCTGTTCTACTTTGTACCCGATGAAGTGTATCGGCAGTTGCGCGATACGGATCGCAATTTCGATCGTTATTTTTCCGGCCAGCGTAACCGCAGACTGCGCCGGGCGGCCCGCTACCAACCGGAGCCGAATACCATGATGCAGGAAGTGAGCACGGTGATGAGCAGGGAGTTGCTCACCGTGCCACCGTCCTCCAGCGTGCGCGAAACAGCGCAGGCGATGGCACAGCGGCGTGTTTCGTCGGCCTTTGTGGTGGACGACGATGAGCTTCTGGGAATTGTTACTGACCGCGATCTGCGCGTGCGGTTTGTTGCTGCCGGCCTGGCTTCCGACACCCCGGTAAGCGAGATCATGACCCCTGACCTGGAATGGGTTGACGGTTCGACCACCATTTTCGCCACTACCTTGTTAATGACCCAGCGCCGTTTTCACCATCTGCCGGTGAAGATTGATGGCGTAACCCGTGGCATTGTCACAACCTCGGACCTGATCCTGGCGAAACAGGACGACCCGGTTTATCTGGTGCAACATATCTCCCGGCAGAACGATGTGCAGGCCATCAAGGAACTGGTCGCGGGCATGTCCAACCTGATGGTGCAGTGGGTGGCCTCCGGCATGCTGGCACAGCAGGTTGGCCAGGTGCTCACTGCGATCTCGGACGCCATAACGATCCGCCTCATACAGTTGGCGGAGGAAAAGTTCGGGCCAGCGCCAGTGCCCTGGTGCTGGACGGGCTTTGGTTCACAGGCAAGGGCAGAGCAGTTGCTGGGCGCAGACCAGGACAACGGCCTGGTGATTGACGACAGCGTCACCGACGCTCAGCTGCCCTGGTTCGAGCAACTCGCCCGGTTCGTCTGTGACGGCTTGAATGAGGTGGGCTATGTCTACTGTCCGGGAGGCATCATGGCCAGTACCGATACCTGGCGTCAGCCGCTGGCCACGTGGCAGGAAACGGTGCGCAAGTGGGCGCGAACGCCAACGCCGGATGCGGTGATGCGGGTGAGTATCTTTTTCGATATCCGCTGCATATACGGCCAGTGCAAACTGGCTGAGAGGCTGCAGGAAACGATGCTCGACCAGGCCTCGCGCAATTCAATATTCCTCGCTGCACTGGCCGCCAACGTGCTCGACAGTAAACCTCCTTTGGGCATCTTCCGCCGTTTTGTAGTGGACCGCGATGGCGAGCACCGCTCCGAACTGGATCTGAAAAAGCGCGGTGTGTTGCCGGTTACCGAAATCGTGCGCCTGCATGCGCTGGCTCACAAGATCACCGCCGTCAATACAGACGAGCGCCTGAAGGCGCTGGCGGCGGCCAGGCACCTGACCATAGCCGGCAGCCGTAACCTGGCCGATGCCCTGCATTTTATTCAGCAGCTGCGTATCAAGCACCAGTGCGAACAGATCACCCGCGGCGAGAAGGTCTCCAATTTCGTAAACCCCCGCGACCTGCCGAAAATGGCCAAGGAGCAACTGCGTGATGCATTCACCATCATCGATGAAGCCCAGTCTTCCGTCCGCCAGACCTACAGAGCGGGAATGGGATGATGTGGCGCCTGCGCATGAGGCGACTGGTCTACCAGCGCCGGATTGCCGGAACAGCGCTGCACTCATGCTGGCAGGCGCCCTTGCCATCCACTTCCAGCGACTGGCGGAAAGTCTCTTTTCTGGTCGCTGATGCAGAGATGTCCTCCCTGGATGCCGCCACCGGCGAGTTGCTGAGCGTCGGATGGGTGGTGGTGGAGAACGGCGCCATAGAACTGGGCAGTGCGCAACATCACCTGATACGTTCAGAGCGGTCGGTGGGGCACAGTGCCACCATCCACAATCTGCGCGACCATGACCTCATCGACGGCAGCACCCGGGACCGGGTACTGGGCAGTTTTCTGGACGCAGCGGCCGGCAAGGTGCTGGTGTTTCACAATGCCGCACTGGATATGGCGTTCCTCAACAAGATCAGTCGCCGCGAGTTCAACGCCCCCGTATTGATGCCTCTGGTCGATACGCTGCTGCAGGAAGAGAAGCTGCTGCGCCGCCGGGAACAGCCCATCAAGGCCGGCGAGTTGCGCTTGCAGGGTTGTCGTGAGCGCTACGGATTACCGCATTTCCATGGCCACAATGCCTTACTGGATGCCCTGTCCACTGCCGAGCTGCTGATCGCTATGGCGTCGCGGCGCAGCGCGGGAAGGTCGTTGACACTTGGGCAGTTGCTCTAGCGTTGCCGCAAGCCTGCCGCGCAGTCGGCGGGGGTGCAAATTTTTGCACGCTTGGTAAAACCGGCTATGCTGTAAGCAGTTCACCGATAGTACAAAACGGATTTTCTTCATGGCACTGGCCCAGGCGATCATGACATCCCTGCTAGACGCAGACCTGTCCGGGTCTGAACTTGCCCGCGACTTTGAAAAGTCGATGGGTTTTTTCTGGCAGGCCTCTCACCAGCAGATATACCAGGAGTTACGTAAGCTGGCGGCCAGGGGCTGGCTCAACAAGCGGGAGGTCAACCAGTCAGGCAAGCCGAATAAAATTCTCTATGGCCTCACGCAGGCGGGGCGGGAAGCCCTTGCCGAATGGGTGTATGGGCCTACCAGAATGCAGCCCACCAAGGACGAGTTGCTGCTTAAGCTGTATAACCTGAGCGAGGAGAACGTGCAGCATCTGGTGGCGGAGATCACCCAGCGCAGGGAAGAGGTCATGCAGCGAATATATCTTTACGAGACCATCCGCCGCCGCCACTATGCCGATCCCGCTTCGCTGCCGGTACGCCACAAGGGTGTCTATCTGGCCCTTGAATCTGGCATTCACCAGGGTGAACAGTCTTTGGCCTGGTGTGACCAGGCCCTGGAGTTATTGGCGACCGTATGAATGGGTAGTCAGGCCGGTACGTTAAGGAAGTCCAGTGCCCTGGCGTGCATGTCGCGCACTGGTGGGCAGTTCGCAGGGATGCTGAACAGCAGGCGGGGCAGGGCCGCGAGGTGACTGCCCAGTACTGGTTTGCCACTGTTGAGGATCGCCACCGAGATGTCACGCTCGGGGTCAGCCCAGCAGAATACGTTGGACAAGCCCAGGTGACCGTAGGCGTAATGGCTGTTCCTGCCATAGATGCCCGCGGGGCTGCCACCTAGCATAAAGCCCGGACTGTAGCGCATCGGGACTTTCAGTGACGCGTCCAGTTCTGCCTTGCCCGATTCCTGGATAGCGCGGTGCACCGTCAGCGGCTGCATCAGTTGCTTGCCTTGCCAGCGACCATAATCCAACAGCATCTGGAAAAAGCGGCTGGCTTCTTCGGCTGTGGCGTAGATATTGCCCGCGGGCAATACGGACTGCATGAATTCAGCGGTATTGGTAAGGGGTATAACCTCATTGTAATCCAGTCCCAGGGCGCTTTTTAGCGTTGGTGCCAATGGCCCCAGGGGAAGCCCGGTGAAGCGGTTTTCTGCGGCTTTGGGCAGATCACGCCTGGTCAGCCCATAGCGGAAGAAACGCATGCCCATGGGCTTGCGGATGTACCGGTCCAGGTACTGCTGCACCGTGAGGCCGGTGGTGCGGCGAATCAGTTCGTCGATAATAAAGCCGCCGGTTATGGCGTGGTAGGCGGACGTGCGACCTGAGTTATCGATAGGGTCCGCTGCGCAAATAGCCGCGAGCGCTGCTTCTCGGTCGAATAACAGGGAACTGTCCACGTCGGCACCCAGACCTGGCACCCCTGCGCGGTGCGCGAGCAACTGGTAGATAGTGATATAGCCCTTGCCGTTGGCGGCGAATTCCGGGATGTAGTAACTGACCGGGTCCAGCAGATGGATCTCGCCCTGTTCGGCCAGCAGATGAACCAGCATGGCGCTGATTGCCTTGGAGGCAGAGAACAGGCAGATGGGGGTGTTGAGGTCACCGATAACCGCGTCATCGCTGGCGGCGTCGCCGCGCTGGTAACCGATGCTGCGATTGAGCACGATCTTGCCATGACGCCGCAGGCAGATGCTCAGCATGGGGTGCATGCCGGTACGGTACAGCCTGATGGTGTCAGCCCAGATCGCGTCCACCTCACGCTGCGATAGCCCAGCCTGCTCCGGAGACACTTCGTTGGCGGTGTCGACGCTGGTGATGGTATCCAGGTCGCGAGGGATGGGGGTGGCGTTGAAACGTGCGTTGATGCGCTCTTTGACAACTCGCAGGGTCATGCGGGCCTCTTGGCTTGGTGAATTTCTTCTAGGGTAGGACAAATCCCTGTTGTCTAAAAGGACTATTTCCGGAGGTCGCGCTGCACCAGCGTTGCAAAAACCGCGAGGGTGAAGAATCCCGCAGCGGGCATCAGTTGCAGTGCCACCCGGTTGAGGGACGTAAAGTGCTCTGCGCCCACTGCATTGCTGGTGAACAGGTACAGCGTCATGTACAGCAACAGGGCGGACACCATAACGGCTGCCAGGGGCAGCGCCTGCCGGGCGCAGAACGGCACCGCCGCCAGAGCGGCCAGGGCGAGGTAAGCGAGAAAGTGCCAGTTGTCGTGCACCAGGAAGCTGAGGTAGAGAGGAAGCCAGCTTTGGGGGCGATAGCGAATGTCGATGCTTGCCAGGCTGTGTCCCGCTATCACCATATCCTCCGGTATCAGCCAGATTGTTGCTACGACCAGTAGCGCCAATGCCGCCAGCCAGATAACGCCTTTCCTGAAACCGATCAACACCAGCAAAATGCCCGGTAACAGCGAAAGAGCCCAGTAAAAGCCCTCGTTTTTAATGAGTATGCACGCCGCGCCACAGCTGAGCGCCAGCAGCAATTGCCAGTGCTCGCGTGACACAGACCAGTTATACAGCGCGGCCACCGCGGCCAGGTAGCAGCAGCCTAGCAGCAGGTCTGCATAGCCGGCCAGGGCCACGTGAATGTTCAGGTAGGGCATTGAAAGCAGCATGTATGTCGCGCCGATTGCCAGCGCGGTGCCGGCGCCAGCGAGCCTGGCCTGACCATAGAACACCATGCCTGTGGCCAGCCAGGTCAGCAGCCAGGGCAGGTTGACCAGGCTTGCGTGCCAGTGCCCAATGGCCACCGCGGTCCAGGCCTGTAGCAGAGGCGTGGTAATGGGGTAGTCGGGGTGCATGTTGGTGTATACACCCTGTCCCCCCAGCTGCAGCCACTCCTGCAGCGACACGTACGGCACGACACTGCGCAGTTCGAAAAACACGCGAGCCTGTTTGGCCCAGTGTTGCTTGGCGTCCCATGAGGTCACCGGCCGGGTGCTTACCTCCAGCCCGAGGCTCAGCAGGCGCAGTGCCAGCAGCGCCAGACAAAGCACGACAACGTAGCGCTGCCAGCGACCGGGTTCGACCTCAGCTGCCGCCGTGGCAGCGCTCTGCTGCCCCCGCGCAGCAGGCGGCAAAAGCCATGCTGCCACGCACAGTATCAGTGCGGCTCCTGCCAGGCTGTATAGCGAGAACGGTATTCCCAGCAGGCTTAGCAAACGCATCAGCAGGCTGGTAAGCAGCATGCCCAGCAAAATACTGTAGCCACCCAGCAACAGCCACCGTGCGGACGGTGCCTGGGGTGATAGCTGCCCGGGCAACATTCGGTGCAGCCAAAGTCCTGCTGGCGCAACGGTAATCACCAGCGCCGCCAGCAACTGGGCGGTGATCATTCGGACACCTCCAGCAACAGCGCCGAGTTGCCGGCCTGTCGTTCTATAACCGGCAGGGTGTCTCCGCCGGGAAGGCGCAGTGAGCCGGCGGCGGCATTGTAGGCAAGCGCAGAGGGGGCGACAATCAGGATGTGGTCGCCGGGTTGGAACGCGCTTGCCGGGGGTAACTCCGGTCCGTTGCGGTGCCAGTAAGTGTTCAATGGAGACAGATAATAGGCCGCGCGCATGCCGCTGCCGTCGCTTTGGCTGGCAACGAACACGCGCGCATCCGGGCTGTCGATATGACGCCGGGCATTGCGCACAAACCCGGCGATCGCGGCGTCTTTGGACGCCAGGACTTTCGCCTCGCTGTCCAGGCCCGCGAAGCGCGCACGCGTGACGTCTACCTGTTGCCAGAGCCGCCATTGCCAGAAGGCGTCCAGGCTCAACCAGCACGCGAGGATAATCACTGCTGCGCCGCGCCAGTTCGCCCTGCGGCGGCGGATCAAGCCATAGAGAACCGTTAACACCAGGCAGCACAGTGCGAAGGCAGGCATTGGATGCGGCCCCTGATGCAGCTCGCGTGTGCCAGTGTGGAGATTGATGTCGGTGGGCCGCCATGGCCGGAACGCGCTCCAGTTGCGCACGGCATCCTGCAGCCGCTGGTGCCAACCGGGTACAGCGAGGCGCATTTCAAGCAGCGTTACCTGCGTGCCAGGGGCTGCCAGAAAGCCGATCTTCAGGGCGTCAGGTCGCCCTGACCAGTTGCTGACGCCGGTCAGCTCGAGTTGCGGCTGTGGGTTACCCAGCGTGGGAAAACCGTGCTGATAAAGCTGGTCTGAGCCGCTGTAGCGCCAGATCAGGTAAATACGGTCTGGCGGGGCACCGTCAAAGCTGAAACTGGCGCGCTGCTGGTCGGAGAGCGTCAGTCTGGCGTCCTCAAGCTCCAGCAGGATCTGGCCCTGTTCATTGGGAGCGAGGGATAGGCCGCCTGCGGTGGCCAACACGGTGCCTCTCTCAACGTGAAAGCGGGTATGGGGCCAGGTGTCGGCGCCCGCGAACGCAGACTGGATACACAACAACAGAAACAGTGCTGGAATGTGTACGCTGCGCAACGGCAAAACAAGAGGTCTCCGGTACCGGCTTCAGGTGGCAGTGTTCCCTCAGCCCTGAGGTTATCGGGTGTTTTTAGTCTAGCAGGCTGAAACCGGGTATTACAGGGCGCGCTGACAGGGCGTGGGACAAGGCCCTAGAACTGATAGCGACCAATGTCGATGCCAAATGCACCCGGCTCCAGGCTGCGGGCAATGGATATGGGCTTGTCCTGATAGCTGCTTTGCGTGTCCTGCAGGTCCACGAGTTTGGCGCGGGGGTAGTTCTGCTTCTTGCGATTGAGCACCAGAATAACCTTGGGCAGCAGGCGCCGGTTGCGGCTTTCGGCGACAACGATTCCCACCTCGCCAGAGGTCAACTCCACGATGGTTCCTGCCGGATAGATGCCTATCGCCTGGATGAGGGCTTCAACCAACTCGGCCTGGAAGTGTTTGTCGCGCTCCTGATACAGCGCTTTGATGGCATCTGCCGGTGCCCTGGCTTCTGCATAGGAGCGCTGCGAGGTGATCGCGTCGTACGTGTCGACGATACCGGCGATGCGTGCAAAGGGAGGAATCTGGTCACCCTTGAGGCCACGCGGATAACCGCTGCCATCGTGGCGCTCGTGATGAAACGCCACCATATCCAGGACATCCTGATTAACGATACCGCTCTTCTTTACCAGATGAACACCATGGGCCACGTGGTGACGCATTTCCCGCGTCTCTTCCTCGGTAAGTGCGCGGTTAGCCTGCAACAGGTCCGGGTCGACCAGTAGTTTACCCACATCCATGAGCATGGCACCAATAGCCAGTGAACGCAGGTCGCGCTTGTGCAGTCCTATTTGACGTCCCAGCGCCACTGCCCAGATGGCAACGCTCAGGGAGTGCTGGTAGCTGTATTCGTCATGCTGTTTGAGCCGACCAAGCCACAGGCAGGCATCGGGGTTGCGGCTGATGCTGCCAACGATGGGGTCAGCTGACGTTTTCAGGCGGATTGCGTCCAGTTTTCCGCTTTCAGCTGCCTTGTCGAAAATATCGGTAATGTCATGCAGCAGCGTGTTGAGTGCTGCAGTAGCCCGGGGGTGCTCTTCCTTCCACTCTACTTCGTCCGCGTAAGCCTGCAGTTCCCGGCCTTTGAATATCTCCGTGAGTGGCACACGCGGACGCTCACCCTGAGCGCGACGTTGCAGCTTGGCGCTGACGTAGACGCACTTGTGGATGTCCACCCAAACGTATTCGCAGTAGTCGCGAACGCGCTCTATGTCGGATTCCGACTGCAGCAAAAAGCCCTGGGTCAGGAATGGCGTGCCCAGCCAGTCCCGGTCCAGGCCGCTGACAAACATTCCTTTGGTGAGGTCCGAGGTAGGGACCT
>JAUIIQ010000285.1 GCA_030431585.1 Gammaproteobacteria bacterium
TAGTCGTTGCTGGCAGGCGCGCCTTCCATCACCCCGGGATACGGGTTGTATACCTCCAGCGACCAGTTACGGCCAGAACTGGCGAGCATGATCTCGGAGAGAACCGCGGGATCGAGCCCGTTGCGCGCGCCCATTTCCAGTGCCTCACAGCTGCCGATCATATGAATGGCCAGCAGCATATTGTTGCAGCCCTTGGCAACCTGCCCTGCACCGGCGGGGCCCGCGTGGAAGATATTCTTGCCCATGTCAGAGAGAATGACCCTGGCGCGGGAAAACGCCTCGGCACTGCCGCCACACATGAACGCCAGGGTTCCCGCAGCCGCTGCGGCAACACCGCCGGACACCGGAGAATCCATAAACCCGATGCCCAGGGCAGCGGCAGCTTCGCCGACCTCGCGTGCCGTCGCGGCGTCGATGGTGCTGCAATCAAGCACCGTCGTGTTGCCATCCAACAGCGCCAGCAGGCCATCTTCACCCAGGTACGTTGCCGCGACATGCTTGCCCGCCGGCAGCATGGAAATCACATAGTCTTTACCCACCGCCGCGTCAGCGGCAGAACTCGCCACGGCTGCTCCAGCTTCCTGGAGCTCTGCGCAGGCAGCAGGCATCAGATCGAACACCGTCACCTGGTGACCGGCGGCCAGCAAATTTTTGGCCATGGGGCCGCCCATATTGCCAAGGCCGAGAAATGCGACTGTCGCCATTTTGATAACTCCTTTTATTTGCTCAAGTCACCCGCCCGATGCGGGACAACCGGATCAGCCCAGATCCGCCAGGGGGTTCTCGTCCCACGGCGCAGTGAAAAAACCATCCAGCACGCTGTCCGGTACATCCCGCGAAGTCTCATAGAGCCAGGCGGGATTGCGATCCTTGTCAATCAGCAGGGCACGCACTCCCTCGGCAAATTCAGGATGACGCACGATATTGGTAGCCAGCTGAATCTCTGCCTGAAACACCTGTGCCAGGCCGTGGTGACGTGTTTCCCACAACTGCCTGTGAATCCACAAGGCTGCCAGTTTCGAGCCGTGGGCCAGGCCATCACGCGCTTTTGCCAACCAGGGATCATCCGTTTCCTGCGCGGTGATCCTGTCGATAATATCGTGCACGTCATCGCCATCCAGCAATTGCGCAATCGTCGCTGCGTGCGGTTCCACCTGCCCGGCGGGTGATGCAGCAATACTGCGCTCGGCAAAGGGCCGCAAGACATGACGTACCAGCGCATGGTTTTTTTCACTTGCACTGCACCAGTCCTGACGCAGCAAGCCGTCGACAACGGCATCCTTGTGTTCACTGCCGATGAAACGGTCCGCTATGCCGATGTAGATCGCGTCGGCGGCGTTGATCGAAGCACCGGTAAGCGCCAGAAACTCGCCCGTTTTACCCGGGGAATGATTCAGGAACCAGCTGCCGCCGACATCGGGAAACAGCGCGATGGTCACTTCAGGCATGGCGATGCGTGTACGTTCAGTAACCACCCGGTGCGAGCAGCCTGCCATCACACCGAGCCCGCCGCCCATCACAATGCCGTGGCCCCAGCAGATGATGGGCTTGGCATAGGTGTGCAAGGTGTAGTTCATGCGGTATTCGCGGGCGAAAAAAGCTTCTGCGTAGTCACATGGCCCGCCGGGCTGCGCCACCGCAGACTGGTGCAATGCCTGCACATCACCACCGGCACAGAACGCTTTCTCGCCTGCACCTTCAATGAATACGGCGGCGATGCTGTCATCCTGCGCCCAGGCATCCAGCTGGGCCTGCAGCAGATCGACCATTTCCAGGGTCAGGGAATTGAGCGTCGCCGCTACACTGAGGGTGATTCGCCCCAACTTGCCAGTGGCGGCAGGTACTTCAGCAAATAGAACCGGTGCGCTCATCAGCCATTCTTCCAATCAGGCTTGCGCTTTTCGAGGAAGGCATTAACGCCTTCGCGCTGGTCTTCGGTGGAGAATAACGCGACGAATTCGCTGCGCTCGTCTGCCAGACCCTTGGCGATGGTGATATCGCTGGCGCTGTGAATCAAGCGTTTGCAGGCAGCAATGGAACTGGGGCTTTGCTCACCCACCTGCTCGGCCAGCGCCATGGCTCGCTCCAGCGCCGTACCAGCGGGAACAACTTCCTCTACCAGGCCGATTTCCAGCGCCTGTGCAGCCTTGATGCGCTCGCCACAGAGAATGATTTTCTTGGACCAGCCCAGGCCAACAAGCTGCGTCAGGCGCTGGGTGCCGCCGGCACAGGGCAACAAACCGACCCGCGCTTCCGGCAGCGCCATCTGCGCCTGCTCCTCGGCGATACGGATATCGCAGGCCATGGCCACTTCAAGCCCGCCACCCATGGCGAAGCCGTTGACCGCGGCGATGGAGACACCGCGAAAATCTGCGAGCGTTTCGAACGCCTGGCCGAACGCTTTCGCCATACGGTCCGCGGTTGCCGGATCGCCATCAGCAAAAAGCTTCAGGTCTGCTCCGGCAGAGAAAAACTTGTCGCCCGCACCGGTCAGCACCAACGCATAGACATCGCGGTTATCGTTCAGGTTCTCGACCAGGTCCGCCAGCGCGGGCAGGCTCTCCTCGTCCCAGGTGTTGGCGGCAGGATTGTCTATGGTGACCAGCGCGGTGTGACCGCTTATCTCAACCTTGATTTTGTCAGACTGACTCAAACTCATTTTATAACCTCCAGTGCGCCATCCATCAGCAGACGGCGGGAAACGATCACTCGCATGATTTCATTGGTACCCTCCAGGATCTGGTGCACGCGGGTGTCGCGCACGTGCCGCTCCATCGGGTATTCCTTTATATAGCCATAACCGCCGAACAGTTGCAGCGCGTCATTGCACACGTTAAAACCCACGTCGGTTGCAAAACGCTTGGCCATGGCGCAGTAAGTGGACGCCTGGCTGTCCTGGTTATCCAGTTTGCTGGCGGCCAGGCGCACCATCTGCCGGGCAGCGACAAGCTCTGTCAGCATGTCCGCCAACTTGAACTGAACTGCCTGGAAATCGGCGATCGCAGCATCAAACTGCTTGCGCTCCTGCACGTAGGCCACGGCTTCTTCCAACGCCTGCTGGGCCGTGCCGATGGAACAGGTAGCAATATTGATACGGCCACCGTCCAACCCTTCCATGGCAATAGCGAAGCCCTGCCCCTCCTCACCCAGGCGATTGGCCACGGGTACCCGTACATTGTCGAAGGTCACCATGCGGGTGGGTTGCGCGTTCCACCCCATTTTGTCTTCTTTCTTGCCGTAGGTAATACCCTCGGCATCAGCGGGAATCAGCAACGCA
>JAUIIQ010000286.1 GCA_030431585.1 Gammaproteobacteria bacterium
TGATCAAGCGCTTTGATGATTACAAGAATGAAAACGACCTGGCCCGAGAAGATCAATTATGTGGCAGCCTCGAGAATCCAGTTATCCTTCATCTACAGGATGATCTGCAACTCGCTGCATACGCTACTTCCTGGCTGAATATTCAGGGCACCGAAAATCCGTAGATGCCCGGGGGGTTTAGAGGACATTCTCAATGCTCTTTTTCCAGCTTGCGTCACAAGGCTATCGCTGCTTTTGATGCAGCTCGTCAGGCAAGATCTGGAAGGCGGCCGGCTATCGTCCGGAGCAAGGGCTTTGGCGGATTTTGGCGTTCAGAAACGGCTGAATGATGGCGGTGACGTTCCAACTAATGGGATCATGCAAGCCGCCTTCGCGTCACTGGGTCTCACAGGTCCAAGCTAGCTGCGCGCCCCGTCTACCTTTGATAATATTATTATGTTAAATACAGACGAGGTTTTTACACTTCGCAATTATTTGCAAGGCTGTGATTTGCCAGTGAAAGCCTTTCCTGGGCGATTCTGCTTAACGGAACCTGATTTAACTCGTGTCAAGCCCTGCTCATTATCCAACGGAGTCGTTAGCTAAATTCCAGGGGCGTGGGTAAGCCGGTACATTGTTAGGTCTTGTTTTTTACACCCGGCAAACTGCCCAGTATCATACCTCCGGGCCAGACAGGCTGCGGACCGGGTCTTACTTACAGTAACCGTAGCGAGCCTACAGCCCTACCCTGCAACAAGAGGCAGACTCATTGAACAGTTTCGTGGTGATAATCCTGCTCCACCAGTTGATTTTTCAAGGGCTCTTCCTGGCGAAGAATATCTCCCTTCGCGTGACACTCAAGCGGCCGATACGAGGCAATAATAAGGAGGCTAATATATCAGTCGCTTTCTTCGCTCTCTTTATCTGCCTCTCTGTTTATGAGGCGGCAAAGCTGCCAGAGAACGATGCGCTTTTGCAATTCAGCCTGCCACAGGTGCTAATTGCATTATTGTTGATGTGCACAAACGTGATTCTGGGCGCGGCTTCCCTGCGCGATTTGGGGGATTCCTGGCGCGTGGGTGTCATTGAGGAGCAAGAGACAGCACTGGTGGCGAGCGGCGTCTACCGCTATACACGCAACCCCTACTTCGTGGCCTATCTGCTCATGTTTGCCGCCTACACAATCCTGCTGCAAAGCATCTTGTTGTGCGTACTGTCAGTGGCCGGTGCACTGCTGGTTCACTGGATGATCCTGAAAGAGGAGCGTTTCCTTTCCATGAGTCATGGAGATGCGTACCGGAACTACAGACAGCGCGTACCTCGCTATCTGTAGCCCTCGCTTTAAACGTCAATCAGCTGCTGGAGTCGTCTTCTGGCGTTGATACAGCTTGTTGGCTTCCATCAGCACATACTGGCGAACAGATTCCGCTTCCGTTGCGTCCAGATACGGCGCAAAGCTGATCATACCTCTGGCCTTGAGTACACCCTCTATCACAATATCCTGCCAGATATCATGCACGGCCTGTCCTGAGTAGCGCAGGTCCGGGGTGAGCCCGCCGGTGCGCAAGCCATCACCGTGGCAGTAGCCGCAATGGCGATGGTACAACACCTGGCCTTGTTGTATTGAGTCGGCGTTGGCCGTGACCGGGGCGGGTTTTGGCAGTTGTTTGTTCTGCTCCGGCACGGGAGGCAACTCCTGGTTAGCTCCAAGCTTGTACACCAGCACTCGGGACAGGTTGGGGATGTTCCTCCCATGCATGATAGGTCCCGCCTCTGCTGCCGCACCGCCGCCAAAACCGACAGCTACGGCAATGTACTGCTCACCGTCTATGGCGTAGCTTATCGGCGCTGCCATCACCGTGGTCTGGGAATCGTGCGACCAGAGCAATTCACCGGTGCTGGCATTCCTTGCCTGCAAAGCGCCGTTGGCGCCGCCCTGAAAAATGAGGTTGCCAGCTGTACTGAGGACCCCACCACCCGCCACGGGGCCAATTTCGCTGGCCCAGCGTGCGCTCTGCTTCACCGGGTCCCACGCGAGTAACTGCGCTGTATAGGTTTGGGCGATAATTTCCTCAAGGTTGGGCAGGTCCTCGGGTACGTTCGCCATCCGATCAAAACCGGTATTCCAGTACCCCTGCCCGGGCAGGCGATCGCGCTCATTGGTAGGCTGCAGGAACCTGATGGGGATCGTCATTGCGGGAATGTAGACAAGGCCGGTCTGGGGCGAATAGGACATCGGGTGCCAGTTGTGCGCGCCGGCGTTACTGGGAAGGCTGACGTTATTGCCGTCGAAAACCCGTGCGTCTTCGGTTTCTATCGGGCGCCCGGTCTTCATGTCGACACCGGTTGCCCAGGTCATTGCCGTATACGCCTCGGCTGAAAGCAGCTCGCCGCTGCTGCGATCCAGAATGTAGAAAAAGCCATTCTTGGGGGCCTGCATCAGCACCTTGCGCAGCTTGCCGTCTATCTCCAGGTCAGCCAATATCATGTGTTGCGTTGCGGTATAGTCCCAGGTCTCCCCCGGGGTGGTCTGATAGTGCCAGACGTATTCGCCGGTATCCGGGCGCAGCGCTACGATGGAGGTGAGGAACAGGTTGTCCCCTCCTCCGGGGCTGCGCAATGACTGGTTCCAGGGTGAACCGTTGCCCACACCAATGTACAGCAGGTCAAGTTCCGGGTCGTAGACCATGGAATCCCAGACGGTACCGCCACCACCCCACTTCCACCATTCGCCGGTCCATGTCTCCGCCGCCTTCTTCAGCTCTGGCGTTTCAAAACCGTCCGCAGGATTTCCAGGCACCGTATAAAAACGCCATGACATCTTGCCGGTATCCATGTCATAAGCACTGACGTACCCACGCACACCGAGCTCGGCGCCACCATTGCCAATCACTACCTTATCGCCTGCAATGCGTGGCGCACCGGTAATGGTGTAGGGCTGCTCGCGGTCAGTTGTTTGCACGTCCCAGATCACCGAGCCGTCTTTGGCATCCAGCGCAATAAGGCGGCCGTCATAACTACCGACAAACACCTTGCCGTCAGCGTAGGCGACGCCACGGTTTACCGCATCGCAGCAGCCTTTGGCGAGGAAGGCCCGGTCGACATCCGGATTGTAGAACCAGCGCAGCTCCCCTGTCTTTGCGTCCAGTGCATACACCATGGACCAACTGCCAGACACATAGAGTGTGCCATCCACCATCAACGGTGTAGCTTCAACTCCTCGGCGGGTGTACATATTGAAATACCAGGCAAGGCCAAGCTGGCCCACATTGTCGCTATGTATCTGGGTCAGCGCGG
>JAUIIQ010000051.1 GCA_030431585.1 Gammaproteobacteria bacterium
GTTCCAAATCGCCGGGAGAGCACCTGAATTCAGCGTTTGATCACCTCGACCCTCCGGGTTCCCCTCAGTCAGTTGCGAGCCAGAAAAGCACTGTCTCGCGCCATTCCTTCGGCGGGTGATTTGCCACACTGAATTCAGCTTCTCTCCCGCCTCGCACGGGGTGAGGCCACAGGATCAAACCAGTACAAACTTGTAGTGTGCTCGATGCAGAGTCGGTGAAGCGGCTGAACCGTTCGTCGCAAGTGCGCGCCGAGGGAGCGAGCGAAACGGCGCTTTTCCGGTTCGCGACCGACGGAGGGCACCCCAGCGGGGCGCGTGTACCAGACGGGCGGTGCAGGCACTTCAGCGACGGCTTCGGCGCGTCACAGGGAGTATAGGTCGTGGATAGTGATGTCGAAATGGAAGAAGGCCGCTGTGATCGTGGTATACCCCCGAAAGGGAGTCAAAGGGGGTTCGACCGCTTGGGGGTATACCGCGATTACAGTGGCCGCTCAGCTGGAAAGTGTCTATCCACCAGGCAACCCCGCTAATGTGTGAAGAACCGTAAAAAGGAGCAGTGAACGATTAGCGAAGGCGCTGCGTACAAAAGGGAAATCGCAATGATGAAAACAGACGATGCCTGAAGGTCCGGAAATAAGGCGTGCTGCCGACGACATAGCCGAAGCTCTGGTGGATGAGACACTCACCCGGGTGCGCTTCGGCCTGCCGAGGTTGCGACGCTACAGCAAACTCCTGCAGGGTCACCGGGTAACTGACGTGGAGACTCGGGGCAAAGCCATGCTGACGCACTTCGAGCACGGCTACAGTATGTACTCGCACAATCAGCTCTATGGCATCTGGCGAGTGGTGGAAGGCCACGTTCTGCCCAAAACCAACCGTTCCCTGCGCGTGCTGTTGCAGACCACTCATCACAGTGCCGTTCTCTACAGCGCCTCCGACATCAGCGTAATGCCCACGGAAGAACTGGCGCTACACCCCTTTCTGGCCAGAATCGGCCCCGATATCATGAACAGCGCACTGACCTGGCGAGACGTGTCGACTCGCCTGCAGGACCCGCGTTTTCGCCGACGGGAATTGGCGGCTTTGTATCTGGACCAGGCATTCCTGGCAGGCAACGGTAACTACCTGCGCTCAGAGATACTGCACGATGCGCGCATTCATCCGCGGCGCAAACCTGAACAGTTGAGTCGGGGAGAACTCGGCAGGCTCGCCCGCAGCACGCTGTCTATCAGCCGTCGCAGTTATGCTACCGGCGGTATTACCTTGAACCCCAGGCTGGCAAAACGCCTGGCCAACTCTTCCATGCCACGTGAGCAACGC
The DNA here is from genome assembly GCA_030431585.1 of Gammaproteobacteria bacterium. Lineage (GTDB taxonomy): Bacteria > Pseudomonadota > Gammaproteobacteria > Pseudomonadales > Halieaceae > Halioglobus. Next base: position 1,321 of record JAUIIQ010000051.1, read on the forward strand.
CGTTTTTACGCCTACGGTCGCACAGACCAACCGTGCTACCACTGCAGCAGCGTCATTCAGCGCAGTGAGGTCAATAGCAGGGGCCTGTACTTCTGTCCTTGCTGCCAGGGGGACTAGCGCGCGTCGGGGCTACCGGCGCGCAGTTGAACATGGCGAAAGGTCAGATTCAGACGGGGTCCGCAGCAACGCCGCAACTTGCGCACGCCATGTTTCCAGTTGTCCTGTGTCGCACCGCGCATCAGCAGCACACTGCCGCTGGGCAGTTTGAGGTCCAGCGCCCCGAGGTCACGCTCGCGTTTGGGTCGGAAGTACAGCACCCTTTCCTCTCCCAGGCTCAGCGACGCGATAACCGGCTCGCGCCCCAGTTCCGGTTCGTCGTCGGCGTGTAGCCCCATGGAATCGCGCTGATCGCGGTAGTAGTTCAGCAGCACACTGTTGAAAGGCGCACCGGCAAGGTCTTCCATACGCTGGCGCAAGTCAGCAAGCAAGGGCGTAAAAGGCTGTGGCTCATAGGTTTTGCCGGAATAGCGATAGTGCGCCTTCTTTTCCCCGTACCAGGCCAGCAGACGTGGCTGAGGGTGCGTTTTGCCAAACAGTGTGATGGTTTCCTGTCGCCAGGGCGTGTCGACCAACAACTCCTCCAGCACTGCGGCAGCGGGCTTACCCAGGTCTGGCCCGGGCAGCAGAGTGAGATCTGCACCGGGCAGCGGTATCGCCTGTGCGTCGACCCCGGGGTATAGCGACATCTGGGGCACTACGGGTTGGCTCCAGCACCGCCTGACAGCAGGTGCCCGGTTGCTGGCAGATCGGCCTCGGCTGCACCACAGACCCTGCTTCTCCTCGCGGCCGGTGGATTCTCACGCGGCAGGCCTGAACCCATGCAATAACAGCCAATCAAGAAAGAAATGCCTCGATACACTCGGCGAGCCTGAAATCAAGCTCGCTAAGCCCTCCCGCGTCATGCGTCGTGAGGCTGATATCCACCCGATTCCACACGTTAAACCACTCCGGGTGGTGGTTCATTTTCTCGGCCACCAGGGCGACCCGGGTCATAAAGGCAAACGCCTCACCGAAGTCCATGAAGGTGTATGACCGGAACAGCTTGGCGTCGTGCAGGCGCCACTCGGGGAGGTGCTCCAGCCGTTTGCTGATGTCGTTTTCCGTAAGCTTTGCCACAGGCATGCCCGCCTCCATTTAAGCCGTCGGGAGTTGCGCGGATTATAGACCACAGGAAGGTGAACGGATAAGGGATCATGCGCGTAAACTACAGCACATCAATACAATAGGCATTCGCATGGCTTCTTCACCGGTTAAACTGGAACAACGTTTCTTCCGAGCACTCAATAGCGTGGTGGAACCGGCAGTGCGCCACGGCATCTTCTCCAGCCGCTTCTTGCCGACTACACTGATCGTTCTGGAGAGCACGGGATACGTTAGTGGCCAGGCCCGGCGCACTCCCTTACTGTGTCAGAACCTTGGGAGCCACGTGCTGATCAGTACAGGGCGAGGAAAACGCTCTTTCTGGGTACGCAACCTGCAGCGACAGCCGGATGTAGAATACTTCATGGGAGGCCAGGCTTACGCCGCCAAAGCGCAGGTGTTTAGCGAGAACTTGCCCGCCAGGCGCGCAGAGCTGCCTCTGTTGCTCAAGCCGCTTGCAGGTGGCATCAATGCCCTGACTGCGCGAGGCTGGGCATTTGCGCTGCTGAAAAAACAGTAACAACACAATAACCACAACAATAGTGAGAAAACACCATGCAAAAAAAGGTGATTGTCTGGGGAACCGGTAATGTAGGACGCCCGGCGATACGCGCCGTGCTCAGCCACGCAGACCTCTGTCTGCACTCGGTGATCGTATCCAACCCCGACAAGTCAGGGCGTGACGCCGGTGAGCTGGCTGGCGTTGAGCCCTGTGGCGTCGCCGCCGTGTCAGACTGGCGGGCAGCGCTGCAGTCAGGCGCTGATGCGCTGGTCTACAGCGCTACTGCCGACACCCGCATGGAACAGGCTATTGGCGAGCTGATCGCCTGCCTGGACGCCGGCATTAACGTGGTGGCTCCCGGCTTTTACCTCTACCTTGATCCCCACTCCTCCCCTGAGGAGGCTCTTGCCCCGGTACAAGCGGCCTGCGAGCGGTCCGGGGCATCACTGTTCGTCTCCGGTATAGACCCTGGCTGGGTAATGGACATGTTACCGGCGGTGCTCAGTGGCGCGAGCGCGAACATTAGCGAGATTCGTACACGGGAAATATTCAACTACGCGCTGTACGACCAGCCTCAGGTGGTGCGCGAAGTCATCGGTTTTGGCAGCTCCATGGATGAATTACCTATGATGCTGCACGACTTCGCCATCGACATGGTCTGGTCACCCATGGTCAAGATCCTGGGCCGCGCCCTGGGCAAGCCGGTGCAGCGCTGTGAGATCAGCGTTGAACGTCGTCCGCTGGAGAAAACCATAGACGTGCCGGGCATGGGCACTTTTGAGCAGGGCACGCAGGGTGCTTTTCGCTTTGAGCTTCGTGGTTATCACGGGGATCAGGCGCTTTACGTTCTGGAACATATTACCCGCATCGACGACGACTGCGCCCCCGACTGGCCCTACCCGCCAGGCGGTGGTGGCTGCCATCAGGTGCTCATTTCCGGCAGCCCCGCGCTGGAGGTAACTGTGCACGGGCATGACCCCGTTGAACCGGGCCTCGCTGGAGGCGGCAACTCCTCAGCGGCGGCCTGGCTGGTCAACGCCATTCCGGCAGTGTGTGACGCCACCCCCGGCGTGGTGACCGTACTGGACCTACCGCGCATAACCGGCGCCGCACAACTGGGAGGGAATGCTCATGAGTAACCCCCAGGAAGAGTTTGCCGCTATGGCCCGCCAGCCGGGTTTTATGCTGGGCAAGCAGGCAGCTATCCACCTGGCCGTGTGGCTGCTGAGCTTCAGCATGTTTGCGGCCACCGACAGCTGGGCAGCCCTCACCGGACTGGCACTGGCCACCTTTATCAACATCCTGGCCGGTATTGTCGCCGGCTTCGTTACGGTGAACCTGGTGCACGAGTGGTTTCATTACCTGGGCGCACGGCTCATTTCGGGTCACTACACTATAACGTCCAGGCCGGGCTTGTTCGTATTTGACTGGCAGTTCGACAAAAACTCGCTGCAGCAGTTTTATGTGATGAGCATAGCCGGCAACGTAGGTGGTGCACTGGGTGTTATCGCTTTGTACCTGGCCATCTCCGCCGACAACGCCGGACGTGTGGCGCTGATAGCCGGCGCATTCGCCGGCTTCGTCCTCGCGGCCTTCATCGAATGGCCAGTACTGATACGCACGCGCAGCAGCGGTGAGCCGCTCGCGGAACTGGGCAAACTATCACCCAGGGCACTGGGAGTAGCCACTGCAGGCAGCGCCATTGCCGGCCTGCTGTGCTGGATGGTGTTGTCCTGATACAGTAGGGCAAAAGCTTAAGAACACGGTATATGAGGCAGCCATGAGCAGCACAGGTTTTTACGAGAAAGAGCCCGAGTACGTCAGTATTCCCGATAACACGGCGCTGCAACATATTCCCGGCGATTACGGCTGGCCATTACTCGGGCGCACCATACCCTACTTACAAGACCCATCTGCCCTCGTTGCTGACTACCGGGCACGCTACGGTGATGTGTTTCGCATTGGCCTGACCTTCCAGAAATACGTCATGGCCGTAGGTCCCGACTACCTCAAGCAACTGATGCTCGATAGTGACAAGGTATTCTCCGCGCGCATGGGCTATCACGCGCCTTTGAAGCATTTTTTCGAAGGCGGCCTGCTGATGCGCGACTTCGCCGAACACAAATTCCATCGGCGAATTATGCAAAGTGCCTTCAAAACGGACGCACTGCGTGGCTACGTTGATGACATCAATCCACTGGTGGAAGAGCGCATCGCCCAGTGGAGCACGCATGAAAACTTCCACTTCTATCCCAATATCAAGGAGCTGCTGCTGGAGATCGGCGCAAAAGTCTTCCTCGGCCTGGACCTGGCCGGTGAGGAGACCCGCAAGCTCAACGAGGCGTTTCTCGCCATGGGTGACGGCACCCTGGCGATACTGCGCAAAGACTGGCCCGGTCTGGGACTCACTTATCGTAAGGGCATGAACGGTCGTCGCTACCTGGAACAATTCTTCCTCGACCTGGTACCAGGGCGTCGCGGGCAAAGCGGACGCGACATGGCTACCTACTTCAGCAACGAGAAAACTGAAGACGGTGCCTACTACCCGGATGATGTGGTCTCCAAACACTTGATCTTCCTGCTGCTGGCGGCACACGACACCACAACAGCAGCGCTCACTATGGCCTGCTACTATCTCGCCCATGACCCAGTGTGGCAGCAGCGTTTGCGCGACGACAGTGAAGGGCTCAGTGGACCCATCAGCTACGATCAACTCTCCGCGGTGCCGAGTCTGGACAACACCTTTAAAGAAATCGAACGCCTGCACCCCTCCGTACCCGCATTCAGTCGGCGCACTGTCGCAGAGACTGAGATAGGAGGATTCTCCATTGCCGCGCACACGCCGATTCAGGTTCCGGTCACGTACGTACATCGCATGCCAGACTGGTGGAGCGAACCCAACCGCTTCGATCCGGACCGCTTTGCCCGCAACGAACACAAGCAACATGCGTTCATGTGGGCACCCTTCGGCGGGGGTGCACACAAGTGCATAGGCTTGCACTTCGCCGATATGCTGTTCAAATGCGTGATGAGCGCACTGCTGCGCAAGTACACCCTGGAACTACCCGCGGGATACAGCTTCCCCTCGCAGATACAGCACTTTCCCTTCCCCAAGCCGGTAGATAACCTGCCGCTGGTGTTAACAACGCGCCGCTAACGCCGCCTTGTTCAGGCGCGCTTCATCCGCACACCTGGCGCTTGCGTATATCGCATATGAGTGATGCAAAAACAGTATTGATACTGGGCGACCAGCTAAGCCGCAACCTTGCCACACTGCGCGACCTGAACCCCGCGCAAGACCGGGTGGTGATGGCCGAAGTGGCCGCTGAGGCCAGCTATGTTCCCCACAACCGACATAAAATAGCGCTGATATTCAGCGCCATGCGCCACTTTCGGGACGCGCTGCGCGCAGACGGCTTAGCGGTGACGTACTTCGAGTATAGCGAAGGCCTGGCGTCACTGGGTGAGGCACTGGACCTTGCCCGCAAACGCAGCAGTATTACCCAGGTAGACTGCTGCGAGCCGGGCGAATACCGCGTGCAGGAGCACCTCAACGCCTGGGCCAGGCAATCGGCCTGCACGATCAACTGGGTAGAAGACGACCGCTATCTCTGCAGCATCAATGCCTTCAAGGCATGGGCCAGCGGACGCAAACAACTGCGCATGGAACACTTCTACAGGCAGATGCGGCGCCAACACGGCCTTTTGCTCGACGCCAGTGGCGGACCGGAAGGTGACAAGTGGAATTATGACCAGGAGAATCGTGCCGGATGGCGTGGCAAGGACAGCATTCCGCAACGCCCGGATATTCCACAAGATGCTATTACCAAAGCCGTTTTCGCCGAAGTAGAAACCGCTTTTCCGGATAACCCTGGTGATCTCTCGCAATTTAACTTTGCGGTCACCGCCGGGGGTGCAACGGCCCAACTGGATTTTTTCATCGATCACTGCCTCCCCCTGTTCGGTCGTTACCAGGATGCCATGGCGGAAGAGTCCCCCTGGCTCTACCACAGCCTGATTTCCATGTACCTCAACATCGGTCTGCTGGATCCCCTGGACATCTGCCAGCGCGCGGAAAAGGCCTGGCGCGAGGACAAATGCGAGCTGTCCGCCGCAGAGGGGTTTATCCGCCAGATACTCGGCTGGCGCGAGTATGTTCGCGGCATCTACTGGATGAATATGCCTGGCTACGACAAGCTCAATGAGCTGGCGGCACACGAGCCTCTGCCGCAGTGGTTCTGGACGGCGGAAACCGATATGCAGTGCCTGCACAAGGCGCTGCAGCAATCACTTGACCTCGGCTATGCGCATCACATTCAGCGCCTGATGGTCATTGGCAACTTTGCCTTGCTGGCCGGGTTGAATGTACAGGAAGTGTGCGACTGGTATCTGGCCGTTTATGTGGATGCCTTTGAGTGGGTGGAACTGCCCAACACGCTGGGCATGGCGCTGCACGCCGACGGCGGCCTGATGGCAAGCAAACCCTACGCCGCCAGCGGCAAGTACATCAAGCGCCAGGGTGACCACTGCAATAGCTGCCGCTACAAACCCGACAAGGTCACCGGCAACGACGCCTGCCCCTATAACAGCCTCTACTGGCGCTTTATTGCGCGCCATCAGCAGCAGTTTGAAAGCAACCCCCGCATGCGACTTACGTTGACCAATTGGCAGCGCAAGTCAGCTGACCAGCAGAGAGCAATCCTCGACTGGGCAGACGCGTCTCACCAGCGCCTGTTACGCGACTGAGTTCACACTTCTGGCGCAGTAAGGGGCAGATTCTCCACAAATCCGCGAAATTCAATAGCGACACCCAGCCCCGCCGGGTAGCCTCTTTCTGAACTTTGCGGTGTGCCAGGCCAGGGCGCGTCATGGATGAGCGCCCGGCAACAGACCTGTGCCCATTCAATTGCAAAACCAAACAATGAGCGCGGAGTCGCCCGGAAATGAAACACCTGCCGAGGAAAGTGGTATCAGGCGTTTTTGCAAGTGCCATAGCCATGGACGCTGCTGCGCAGATCATCACCCTGCCTCCACCACCGGCAGCCATACCCGCTGGATCTTTCTGGTCTACCTCTCTGCTGATTGCGGTATTACTTACTATCGGCCTGCTTACGCTACTGCGCCAGCAATCGTCGCAATTAACGCGAGTCGCTGCCACCGTTGTCCTGCTGGCCGGCGTCAGCGTCTGGCACAGCCCCAGGCTGCAGGCTCAGCTGGCGCTGGTATTTACTGACCCGGCTGGCGAAAGCGTTGCTATTCCGGTGAACCCGCTGTTGAGCAACAGCGAAATCGTGGGCTTTGAAGCCGCCGACTACAGCAACGCTTCAGGCTCACCGTTGATAATCGATCGCATCGAACCACCTGTTTTCGAACAATGCTTCCCGGATGGCTTGCGCGAGCCATTTCCGGCAGCCCAGCCGGTCCCTTCTCCACATCCCCTGTGCAGCAGCGGCATGCGACTGGAACCCGACAGCAGCTGCCGGCTCGATGTAGAGCAGGCCTGTAGGGATGCTGAGGAAAAGCACCAGGCCTCACTGCAGGTAGAGCCTGCGGCAATCACGCTGGAGGCATTTGCCGACGTAGGCGAATTCACCCTGACCAATGGCAGACGCCCGCGCGTAAGTGTCGAAAACCTGCTCATACAGGCGCCGCCGGAACTGACGGTCACTGGCAACTGCGGGACCACTCTGGCCCCCGGTGCAAGTTGTACGATGTCAGTGACCGCCAATGGCGTGGGCGGCCCCGAAGCAATCACCATCAGCGCGGACAACAGTTATGACCAGACAGTGGCCATCACTGCCACTGAGTGGACGCCGGACGAACCGGTGTCCAGCAGCGAGTCGCTGGCGCTGTCGCGAATGCTGGCAAGATCACAAAGCTGCAACCCGTTCGACGCTGTGCCCTTTGATAGTGAACTGCTGTCAGTGCTTCCGGAACAACTTCTGGACCTGATACCTGCAACGTCCGCCGCCTATTCTGAAAAGGGCTTTGACATTCGTACCTGCGGTAATATCACGCTGCTGGTGCAGTGGCAGCAGGATTCACCGGTGCGCACCTTGCTGCTGATCGAGGGAGACATCCAGCCAACCGCTTATGGATTGCTGGAAAAAATTGACCAGAGCACACTCACCGACACTATCGTGTACCAGGTAAAAGCCGGCTTCGAGGCAGACGCCCTGAGCGCTGCGACTCTGCCATCGGTACTGGCTGGTGCCGTGACGCGTTCCTACGGGGGCAGCTTGAGTCTGAAAGCCGGCAGGCACATAACCGGCCGGGTGACGCTTGCAGGCCTGCTGGAGCAAGTGGTATCGGCCATGCACTACCCCACCGAAAACGTGGTGCTTACCACCGGCAGGGAGCTGCCACCGCGAGCCTGGCAAACAGCCGCAGCTGCGGGTGCGGGCGCTACACAGGATGGCACCTCTTTCAACGACGGACTGAAGCCCACGCGCTATATCGAGCTGGCCCATCAGGGCACCTGGACAAGCAGTGCCGGCATACAGGGCCTGACCCTGATCGATACCACGGTGTACTACGACGAAGACAACAACTTTGGTTTCTGGGGCACGGGCAATTTCAACAGCAACCCCGTCGCCATGTTCTACAACGGCCCGCTGAAAGTGTCCAAAGATCCCCTGGACTACCTCGGTGCGCAGCTGGGCTTTGGTGCGCTGGATATCACCCTGGGTGATTACCTTGCCTTCATGGCCGCCTACCAGGCTCGCTACCCTAACCTGGCCGCAGGCGCGACGGGAACAGGTAGCACGACCGACACCCTCTATGACGGTGTATTGACCAGCCTGAACGCTCTGCCGCTGGATGTTGTGGCAATCAGGAACGAGCGGATAGCCACGCTGAATTTCAAGTCTGGCGACCCCTTTCCTGATCTGGACTATTTCAACCTGGTGGCTTTGGGGCCACTTGCCACCTCGCAGGATGGCACCAACGGCCCTCTGTTCAAGCTGCGCGGCGACGGCGAGCTGTTCAATCAGAACTTTGGCACAGTGGACTTCACCGCCTCCGCCAGCGGCGCTTCAGGCACCGCCAGCGGTAACATCGGCATCGGCCTGCCAGCGGTGGCCGGCGTCTCGCTGGGCAGCTTTGGCGCCAGCTCCAGCCTGTCCATCAGCGCCTCACCTACCACCCGATCGATGACGCTGAACGGCGCTCTGCAGGCGGGTCCGCTGGGCGGACTCCCGTTGGGGTTGATGTTTACCGACAACCAGGTGACTTTCTCCATTGCACCAAGCTGCGCGATTCCCACCGCGTTGTCCGGCGTGGCAACACTGAGCCCGCCCTTGCGCAACATCACCCCCTCCAGCCTGTCCTGGTCTCCCTCCGCCTCACTACCTGACCCAGCTGCCCTGCTCGGCTGCGCCAGTGATATTTTTGTGCTGCTGGAGAATGGCGTGGTGTATGTATTCCAGGCTGGCCAGCAGCTGCTGGAGTTTGGCAGCAGCCTGCTGCCCGACAACCAGGTCACCGAGATAGGGCTTGAAGGCATCAAGTTCGCCAACGGCGCATTGATAAGCGCGCCGGCGGAAATCCTCGATATTGCCGGCAACATCCCCGGAGCCACCGCCCTGGCCAACGCCGCCAGCGCGGTGCAGGACGAGGTGGAGCGGCTGGCCGCAGAGGCTGCTGCAGCAGCAGCGCAGGCGGCGGCAGAGGCAGCAGCGGCGGCGGCACAGGCGGCAGCAGAGGCAGCTGCAGCAGCGGCGGCGGCAGCGCAGGCTGCGATCACTGCCAGCATCAGCTTTGCCTCAGACGCGGTTCTTGGCAGCGCCGGCGCTGCCTTTGATGCCATCGGTGATCTGATAGGCAGCATTGGCTCTGCCTTCTCCAGCTTCTTTGGTTCTGGCGGGGGGCCCGCAGCATTTGGCTTCGTTGGCCCGGGTTTCCTTATCGGTGACAGTGCTACCAAAATACAATCCAGCGATATCTCCATCGGTCACAACGGCGCGGTCTGGATCATCCGCCGCGACACCGGCAAACCGTATAAATACCGAGGCCCCGGCACCTTCCGCTTCGATCTGGCCGATACCGGCCTGCCCGCGGGTACAACATTGGTGCGCATAGACGGCGGCCCCTCCGGCGGCGCCGCCGGCATAGCCAGCAATGGGGAACTCTGGATAGCCAGTTCATCTGCATCCTGGAGCAGGGCCAATGGCTACGCCGTGGATGTGGGTATCGGCGGAAACTACATCTGGGTGACCAGTTCGGAATCCGGCTCTGGAGGCTACGCCATTTATCGCGCGCCTTTTACCAGCGGCCAGACCAGCTTTGCCTGGGAAAATATGGGCGGCCATGGCGTGAAAATAGACGTGGGCGGTGACGGCTGCGCCTGGACAATTCAGGACAACTATAACGTATGGGAATGGGCTGTAAACGAGCCGTCCAATCAATACGCCGATCGTGGCTGGCAGAACCGCAACTTCCAGGCCATAGACATAGCAGTATCCGCCACCAACAAAGCCTGGTTCACAGGCTTTGATTACGCCGCAGCGGCCGGCGGGGGAAGGTTATGGGTTTACAACATCCCCGATGTAATAACCGGTGTTAACTCCGGCAACCCAATTTGGGAAGTGCTGGCAGGCAGGGCAGACAATATCGCCGCTGGCAACGGAACGGGCGTCTGGGTGGAAAACGCGGTGGGTGATATCTTTGCGGGCACGGGCCGTGTTGGCGAGTACAAGGTAAGCAAAGGTGGCTACTTCCCCTGCCAGTGAGACACCGGCAGGCTTTGGCAAACACAGCTCTGCTGTCATACTGTGCTGCATCAACGTGCGCACGCCGGTCTTCGGCCCGCCAACTTCAAAAGGCCCGCAGCTATGAGCTCTTTCCTACGCGCCATTTTCTTTTCGATCGTCATTGCCAGCGGCGCTACCGCAGCCGCAGCGCTGCCAGATAGCCTGCAGGGCCTTGGTTTGCGCGAATCGTCCGTTGCCAGCCGGGACATGCCCGGTTGGGAAAAGCCGCAACGCATCGTGGTGTGGGTCCCCTTCGGCCCGCAGCTGGTGCAACAACTGCAAGCCGCTGCCCCGGGGGTAGAACTGGTTGCGGTAAGCGATGCCCAGGCAGCAGCTAAAGCGGTGCCGGGCAGCCAGGCGCTGATCGGTTTTTGTGACGAAGCGGTGCTGGAGGCGGCCGACCAACTGCACTGGGTGCAGGTTTTCTTCGCCGGCGTTGAGGATTGCGTGTCACTACCCGGTATGCAGTCCGGTGTGGTGCTGACCAACGGACAACGCCTGAGTGGACCCGCGATTGCAGATCACACCATTGCCCTGACCTACGCATTGCTACGCGGTATTGATGTGTTCCACGGCAACCAGGCAACAGGTGACTGGGATCGGTCTGCGTCCAGCACCCTGCGCAGTTTCGGCGAACTGTCCGGCCGTACCATGCTGGTGGTTGGTCTTGGCGGCATTGGCACCGAGGTAGCACAACGTGCCAATGCACTGGGCATGCGTATACTGGCGACACGAGGCAGTAGCCGCGAGGGGCCGGACTACGTGGAATATGTGGGCCTTGGCGATGAAGCGATAAAGCTCGCTCCCCAGGCGGATATCGTCGTAAACGCAGTACCGCTTATCGACGCCACCCGAGGGATGTTCAACAAGGCCTTCTTCACGGCGATGAAGCCAGATGCGTACTACATATCCGTAGGCCGTGGACAAACCACAGTGACCGCAGACCTGCTGGCCGCGTTAACCAGCGGGCAGATAGCCGGAGCCGGACTGGACGTAACCGAACCGGAACCGCTACCGGCAGACCACCCGCTCTGGAACACACCGAGGGTGATCATCACACCACACGTTGCTGCCACCTCGGCGGAAACCTTCTCGCGCATGCAGGCGCTGGTGACAGAGAACCTGCGCCGCTATGTTGCCGGTGAGCCACTGCTTTCAGTGGTGGATATTCAACGAGGCTACTGAGTCTCCGGGCGCCGCTGGACAATGTGATAGGCGCGTACCGCTGCGTCTGTCGCCTGCAGTATTTTCATTTTCAACTGCGCGCTGTAGTCCGGTCGCGCTGCCAGGAATTCCGTGGCAGCGGCAGCCGCCTCGGCGGAGTTGTGATTGGCAAAGCTGGCCTGCAACCAGCCCACAGGAAAGAAGATATCGCCTGTACGCTGAACCTCCTGCAACAACTCAAGTGTGCGCGGCAGGTACTTTACAGAATGTTCCCTGCGGCTGGGGTGGTGCAGGCTGGCCAATGCCTCCAGCACCCACGACTCAGTGCGGCGGTTCTGCTGATCCGCCAGCGATGCAAAAAACGCATCGCGTCTACTTTCGTCAGCAGACAGCGCCGGCGCAATAAAAGCCAGCCGGCGCCTGTTGTCCGGGTTGATGATGCGGGCCAGTTCGCTAGCGATAATTCTGTCTGCCTGCGCCGGCAGGCGAATGGCGAGTATACGCGCCAGCCGGATAGAGTCTGTCTCTGAGAGCGGGACCTGCGGCAGCGCTTCCTCTCCCGTCCATACTGCATGGATGCGTTGCAATTCTGTCGGCGAACTCGCCATAGCAGTAAAGGCATCGAAAAACTGACGCGCCCGGCCCGGATTTTTTTCTTCCTGCAAGCGCCGCCAAAGCACGCTTTCCAACTGCGCCTGTGCAGCCTGCTGCTGCGCGGCACTCAACAGTGTTTGATAAACTTTCGAGGTCTGGTCAAGCGTCAGGCCCAGCACCAGGGCATTGTCCTCCACGGCAAGCACGTCCAGCAGCGCAAGAAGATACTCGTGTGGAGAGATGCGAGCGTTGGTCAGCAGGTTTTCGTTGAGGTTAACCAGCAAAGCACCCTTGTGCAGATCAGTGAGCGCACTCCATGAATCCAACATCTCCAGCGTTGCGGGAAACAGGCCATAACCCATGGCATCGGCATTAAACAGCAGTGGGGACCCTGCCGAAGCGGCCTCCAACGGCCAGCGGGTAGCAGCCGTTACCGACTCCACAACTACCGCCGATGCCTCCTCGCCAGGCATCGCTACTGCAAAGCGCTGCGGCCATACCCTGGCTTTACCTGCAGGGTCATGCTGCTGAACCTCCAGCAAGCCGTCAGCATTGGCCGCAAGGCGAAAAGTTGGCCGGCCCGGACTGTCCACCCACACCGCGCTCCACGCTTTCAAGTCCGTCCTGGTCCTTTTATCAAGAATCGCTATCAGTTCAGGCCAGGTGACGTTAGTGCCGGCGTAGTGCCTCAGGTACTCCTGCAGACCCTCGCGAAATGCCGCCTCCCCCAGCATCAGCTCCAACTGACGCATCATAATAGGCGCCTTATGATAAATAATGCTGCCGTACATCTGACCGGCATCCGCCAGGTTGGGCAAGGGCTGGCGAATGGGATTGGCGCCCTGGCTGCGGTCAACCTCGTAGGCTGAAGGGTAATGGTCGACCAGGAAGCTCAGTTGGTGGTCCATTTCCGGGAACTGCGGGTTAACCATTCTGGCGGCCATAAAATTGGCAAACACCTCCTTGGTCCACACATCGTTGAACCACGCCATGGTCACCAGATTACCAAACCACATGTGTGCCGTTTCGTGAGCAATGAGCGTGGCCCGGTCAAGAAGCTGGCGTTGCGTCGGGTTCTCGTCCAGCAACAGCTTTTCGGCACGGTAAAAAATAGCTCCCACATGTTCCATGCCACCGTAAGGAAAACCGGGTATCAGCGCAAAATCGAATTTGGCGAACGGGTAATCAATACCTGTGTAACGCTCCATCCATTCAATATCGCTGGCGTGCTGCTGGAAGATGGCATCCACATTGCGAGCTACCTTCTCCATGTCGGTTTCACGATGCAGCATAGACATTTCGCGACCGCCAACCGTTCGCGTCACCTGCTCAAATTCACCGGCCACGAACGCAAACAGGTACGAGCTGATGACATCAGACCTTTCGAACACATGCCTGTGCTTGTTGTTCACCACTTCACTGCCCGCCAGCGGCGCATTAGCCTGGGCGCGCCAGCCGGGAGGCAGGTCCAGCGTGAGCTCGAACGAGGCTTTCAGGTCTGGCTGGTCGAAGAGTGGAAAAGCGGTTCTGGCACGGTCAGGAACAAACAGCGTGTACAAGTACCCAGGATTGCGATTCAAGGATGAATCGCCCGCAGTGAACACAAGCTTCAGCTCATTCTCGCCAACAGTCAGTGCCTGGGCCGGTATCAGCAGGTGTTCATTGCGATGATCTATGCTCAGTGGCTCGCCATTACAGACAACGCTGCCCAGAAGAGCGCTGTCTTCCCTGAAATCCAATTGCAGTGGCTGTTGGTTGGAGGCCAGCGTGAAGGAGATAGTTGCCTGCGCCTGGATTGGCGCGTCCATCTGCTCGGGAATGTCGAAGTACAGCTGGTAGTGGACGTTGGAGACGCTCGCTGCGCGCGATTGCGCCAGTTCCAGGGAGACGCCTGGCTCCACCGGCACGTCAGCGGCACCCAAGCAGCAGGCAGATGCCAGCGGCGCCAGGAAAGCCATGAAAAACCGCAGCGTCCGCATTAGAAGCCAGCCGCAATGGGTTGAGCCCGTATACATAGCGTCACTCGCCGTCCTTGCGCGCCAGTGTCTCTGCGCACCTGAGAATTTCCGCCTGATATCGCTTTCCCCGCTCATTGAGAAAATCCATCACGTGCAGCGAGGTGGGCACAAACGCAAAACCAATATCATGCTGCGGATGCCACTGGAATATGGAGCCACCAAGTCCCATCCAGCCGTAGAACCCTTCGCGCCCTTCATTAAAATCTCGCTCGGCTCTGCTGCTCTGCGGCGTGCAGGGCGTGAAGCAGTCCACCCCACCCTGAGTGAAGCGGGTAGTCAACATAGCACCCATAAAAGCCTTGACCGGATGTTCGTGCATTGCCCGCCAGGCTTCATCGCTCAGAAACTCCCTGCCTTCCCATTTGCCTCCGGCTGACATCATTGCGGCGACTTTGGCCAAGCCCCTGGCCGAGCAGTTTGCGTTCGCCGAGGGTGTTTCTCCTTTCGCAAAACCCGGCTCATTAAAAAAGCCCATGCCGGTCATACCTGTTAAAGGTGGCGGAGTGCCTGCCCTGCGGCTTTTGATCATGGATGGAAGAAGACGCACGAGCCGACCCACGACCTGAAAAACGTTATGCACAACCCGCCGGCCGAGAAACCGCGGTATCAAGCCTTGCAGCAACTGGTAGCCAAATCCCAACGCTACTACTTTGGACACACGCTGCAGGTCGGTGTCCTTCACCCCGATCACGACATCAGCATTGAGCGGACCACTTATCTCTTCACGAAGGAATTCACCTATAGTGCGACCGGCCGGGTCCACCCGGCGAAACACCTCGTTGATGATCCAGCCTCGCGTCAGCGCATGATACTCGCGCTTGCTGTCGTCGCCTTCCCGGTAGGCCGGCGCATGCGCTTCAATAATACGCCCCACCGCGTTCTGCTTGATGTTTTCGGTAAACAGGTCTTCCATGTCCAGAGACGTATCGAAATTGGCCAGGCCCGCCTCGTGGCGCATGAGATCTGCAATGGTCAGCCCGTCTTTGCCGTTCGCGCCAAACTCGGGCCAGTACTGGGTAATTCTGGCGTCGTAGGCAATCAACCCCTTACTCACCAACGCCGCCACGGCGATGGCTTCCAGGCTTTTCCCGCTACTGAACACGTTGACAAGCGAATCAGCGGAGAAGCTCTCGTCACCTGTAGCAGATGCCCACAGGTCAACCACCTTATTGCCTCGATAATACGCACACAGCTGGACGTTTTTTTCCGCCATGGTGCGCATTTGCTGCTCAAACAATTGCCTGACCGATTCAAAGCCGGGTTCTACCCTGCCCCTGATGTGCAATTGCCCGCTTGTTTCAGTTCTAGTATCTGCCATCTTTCACTCCATTTGTGCCGGCCAGATTATAGAGTGTCCGATGAAACACGTCCTCACAGTTTCTTTCAGCCGTCTGCGACACCAACAATAGCACCCTGGTCGCTAGGACCGCTTGAGGAAGCTGGAGAACTGGAAAATGAGAAACCCCACCAGTGACAGCACGATGGCAATTTCGTAACGGCTGTAGGCCACGGAAATACCAATGGCACCGGTTAGCCAGATGCCGGCCGCCGTGGCCGTCCCCGAGGCCCCAGAATCCGTTTTGATGATAGACCCCCCACCAATGAAGCCCATACCGGTAATGATGCCGTACATCACCCTGGCCTCCGCATCTGAGCCGGAGTACACGCTCATTCCAACGAGCATAAAGGCACAGGATGCGATAGCAACAAGTGGAAACGTGCGCAAACCTGCGCCGTCGGAACTATGCTCCCGGTTCAGCGCGAGAGGCAAGGCAAGCAAGAAAGTAATGCCAAGTAATATCAGGTGACGCAGAATTTCTGCGACATCGATGTCGATTTCCATCGTGATCTCCCACCAGTACCCACCGGTTTGGTTCCTGCCGCCAAATGCAGCCCAAAGCACAAGACTAACCCTCCCGCGGAAGGTTGTCGAAAGACACTAGGCGCGGGCCCGATGATTAACTATAATCCCCCGCTCTCCTTATCAGGGCCCATAGCTCAGCTGGTTAGAGCATCCGACTCATAATCGGCAGGTCGAAGGTTCAAGTCCTTCTGGGCCCACCATTTTTGGCTCTTCCCCATTAAAGGGGGATGCACCGATATTCACTAAACCCGGTTAATAACACCGCCCGGCTCTTCCCCATTAAGGGGGGATGCACCGATATTCACTAAACCCGGTTAATAATACCGTCCCACCCGCAATGGGTTAAGACGCGCAATCGGTAGTTCCCAAAATTCCTGAAC
>JAUIIQ010000052.1 GCA_030431585.1 Gammaproteobacteria bacterium
GCGCAGCCCGGAGGAATAAAACAGCTCGGCAATCGCGCGGTCGCGGCGCGCGGTGGGGCCATCGTCCTGAAACTCCAGGTACTGATTGACCTGGTCCGCATCCAGCGTTTTCGGCAGGCGCCGCGGTTTGCGCGGGGCCTGTACGCTGGCAGCGGGGTTGCGCGGGTGGCCGTTAATGCGGCCCAGGTAGTTAAACAGCGAGCGCGCCGCCGACAGGCTGCGCTGAATGCTGCTGCCGGCGAGTCCGCGGTGGTGCAGCTGGCTCACCCAGGCACGGATGTCGGCTTCGTGCAGGTCGCTCGCGCTGTACCGGTTAAGCCCTTCGCTGAAGCGCTGCAGTGATGCCAGGTCGCGGCTGTAGTTGCTCAGGGTGTGAGGGGAAAGCTGGCGTACGTCTCGCAGATAATCAACAAACTGCTCGCAGGAAGCTGCCAGGGAGGTGCTCACATTAGCCTACCGGAGCCTCGGCAGCAGGCGCACAATCACGTCGGCGATATGCGTCAGGAACAGGGTTCCAGTATTGCTGGTGTAGCGGTTGGCATCGGCGCTGCCTACCGCGATCAGGCCCTGGTCCTCACCGTTTGCCAGCGGCATCAGCGCCGCTGAACCGACTTCGCCCGCATTGGGGAACAGGTAGGCCAGCTCTTCCTTACGCAGCACCCCGCACACCGGCTTGCGACTCTTGAGCAGGGCGCCGATTTCACGCTTCGCAGAATCCGGGGCTTCGGTGCGACAGGTCTCACCTTCAACCGGCTCACCAAACAGTATCATGCTGGCGTAGTCCACGTTGAAACCGTCGCGCATGGCGCTCATAAATGCCTCGTACAAAGCGTCGGTGGAATCCGCTTCCAGCAGCGTCAGCACCAGTTTACGAGTCTCCTCGTAAAGCTTGTCATTTTCCCGTGCATTGGTGGTGAGCGCTTTGAGCCGGTGACGCATGTCGATATTGCGTTCACGCAGTATGCTCACCTGTTTCTCCACCAGCGACACGGCGCTGCCCGAGGCGTGAGCAATATGCAGGTGGTCAAGCATATCCGGGTTACGCTGGAGAAAGTCGCCATTCTCCTGCAGGTACTCGCGCACCATGTCGTCGTTCAGTGTCATCGCGTGTGCCGCCCTGTTGCTGTACTCATTCCCTGCTGCCATTAGGTGTTCCCTGGTGTAGGTGGCGCCCTTGCCAGGCGCCTCAGATTCGTATCGTGCCCTCGAATACCACTGCGGTGGGGCCGGTCATGATGACGGGGTGGCCTTGGCCTGCCCATGATATGGACAGCTTACCGCCAGGAAGATTCACTGTCACGGTATCACGCAGCCAGCCGCGCGAGAGGCCGTAGACGACTGCGGCACAGGCACCGGTTCCGCAGGCCAGCGTTTCGCCCACACCGCGCTCGAATACACGCAGCTTTATCTCCTGCTCGGAAACCAGCTGCATAAAACCGGCGTTGACCCCTTGTGGGAAGCGCTGGTGATGCTCTATCAGCGGGCCCAGCTGTGCAATATCCACTTTGTCGACATCCTCAACGCGCTGCACGGCATGGGGGTTGCCCATAGAGAGAGCGCCTATCTCCAGCTCCGTGCCGCCTGCATTCAGGGTGTAGCAGCTCGCCTGCTCGGCGGCCTCGAAGGGTATGGCTTCGGGTGCAAAGATCGGCGCGCCCATATCCACCTCCACGCGGTGGTTGTCGCGTATGCGCAGGGTAATGATGCCAGCATGGGTCTCTACCGTAATCACGCGTTTGCGGGTCAGTCGCTTGTCGCGCACAAAGCGGGCGAAGCAGCGGGCGCCGTTGCCGCACTGTTCCACTTCATTCCCGTCGGCATTGTAGATACGGTAGCGGAAATCCACCTCGGGACTGCCGGGGGGCTCGACAATCAGCACCTGGTCGCAGCCCACACCAAAACGCCGGTCCGCCAGCTTGCGGATATCCCGGGGGCGCAACTTGCAGCGCTGGCTGATCAGGTCAATGACCACGAAGTCGTTGCCTGCGCCGTGCATTTTGGTGAACTTCAATAGCATGTTAAGCCCGTTATACCCCTGTTTCAGCTCTGCTGCGGCAGGCGGTGTTCACCTCGAATGATATCAGCAAAGGTCTCTCTTTCGCGCACCAGGTGAACCTGTTCGCCATCCACCATGAGCTCTGCGGCGCGCGGACGGCTGTTATAGTTCGAACTCATGGTGAAGCCGTAGGCGCCTGCGCCGGACAGGGCGAGCAGGTCACCCTGATGCAGGGTGAGTTCCCGGTCCTTGCCGAGGAAGTCACCGGTCTCACACACGGGCCCGACAATGTCCCAGTTAGCGCGGTGCCCATCGCTGTGTTCCCGGGTGTTGCGAATATCCAGCCATGCCTGATACAGGGCAGGTCGAATCATGTCATTCATGGCCGCGTCGACCAGGGCGAAATTGTGTTCCGGTGTGGTCTTGAGGTATTCCACGCGCGTAACCAGCAGGCCGGCGTTGGCAGCAATGGAGCGCCCCGGCTCGAACACCAGCTTCAGTGGGCGGTCTCCCAGCTCCTGGCGCACAGCGGCGATATAGTCGCCGATGGAAGGGGGTTGCTCATCCTTATAGCAGACGCCCAGGCCGCCGCCAAGGTCGAGATGGTGCAGGACAATGCCTTCCTCGGCCAGTTCATCCACCAGGCCCAACAGGCGCCTCAGGGCGTCGATGAACGGGCTGATTTGCGTCAGCTGTGAGCCGATATGGCAATCTACCCCTACCACTTCAATGCTCTCAAGTTCCGCTGCGCGCCGGTAGACACGCAGCGCTTCATCCGCGGTCACGCCAAACTTGTTTTCGCGCAGCCCGGTGGAGATGTAGGGATGAGTCTGTGCATCTACATCCGGGTTCACGCGCACTGATACCCGCGCGACCCGGCCTTTCCGGGCTGCCACGCGTGCCAGTACCTCCAGTTCGGCGGCGGATTCCAGGTTAAAGCAGGCAATACCCAGTTCCAGGGCCAGCGCCATTTCCTCAGGCTTCTTGCCTACTCCGGAAAAGACAACTTTTCCGGGTTCGCCACCCGCGGCAATTACCCGTTCCAGTTCCCCCGCGGAGACAATGTCAAAGCCGGCGCCCTGGCGTGCGAGGGCATCCAGCACTGCCAGGTTGGAATTGGCTTTCACCGCGTAGCAGATAAGATGGTCGCAACCGGCCAGGGCGCGCTGGTATTGCTGGAACGCATTCTCCAGCGCTGCGCGCGAATAGATGTAGCAGGGTGTGCCGTAGCGTTCTGCTATGTCGCTGACAGGAATCGATTCAGCGTGCAGCACGCCGTCCCGGTAAGGAAAGTAATCCATGTTTTCTGGTCTCTTGGCCTGGGCTCAGGGAGCGTTTTGCTGTGGTGCAGCCGCTGCATTCTCGTCCGCATCGGAGCCCGGGGCCTGCCCCGGCAGGTATAGCGGGCCGGTTTGGCCGCAGCCGCTCATCAGGACCAGGAGGACCAGTAATGTGAGGTGGCGCATGGCGGCTCCCAATGGTTAAAAGCGGCGATTATACCTGCCGGTAGTAAGCGGCGCGAGCAGCCCTTATCATGTGCTGTGTTTTAACGACGAGCAGGCTACAGTGATATCGGAAGCAGAGTTTGGTGAACGCGTGGATGCCACCTTCGAGGCGGTTGAGTTGGGGCTGGACGAGGTCGATTCCGACCTCGATTACGAGGCCGGTGGCGGCGTGTTGACGGTGAAGTTTGAAAACGGCACCACCATGGTGTTCAGCCGCCAGCCACCGGTCAGGCAACTCTGGCTGGCGGCGCGCTCCGGCGGCTTCCATTTTGAGTACGACCACGAAGCCGGCGACTGGCGCAATACCCGCGACGGTACTCTGCTGCGACCCTTTGTGGTGCAGCAGATGCGCGAGCAGGGCGAGATCGACTTTCAGTGGCAATAAGGTTTGCAGCGTCACGCCGGATAAGCCAGGCGGTTTGCATAGCGCTGCCAAGCTGCCTGATGGGCGTCGGTCCAGCGGTGCATGCGCAGGAACCTCTTTACGTCAAGAACCTGAGCCCGGTAGCGGGCCTGCTGGGCCTGCCGTCACAGCGCGATGCAGGTATCGGCCCGGTGGGGCGGGTCTCAGTGGCCGCGCACACCAGTATTGCCAGCCACTATATTTCCGAGCGCAGTGGTGATGAGAGTCTTGCTTTTGATGGCGAAACCCTGCGCGTGGCGTTGGAGTTGCGCTACGCACTGGCCACCGATTGGGACCTGCAGCTGGAGCTGCCCTGGCTGGACCACAGCGGGGGCAGTCTGGATTCATTGATCGATAACTGGCACGAGTTGTGGGGCATGTCCGACGGCGGACGCTCCGATGTACCCCGGGACGCACTGGATTATTCCTACCAGGGAGCGGACAGCTTTGCCCTGCGTGACGACAGTTCTGGCCTGGGTGATGCCACGCTGGCGCTGAGCTACCGCTTTTACCAGCAAGAGGCCACCTCGGTTGCGCTCGCGCTGGGTTACAAGTTTGCTACGGGTGACGAGCAGGATTTCACTGGCAGCGGCGGCGCCGACGCGTTTCTGACCCTGCGTTTCTCCGGGGACCACCTGGCTGACCTGCCGCTGCGCTGGCATGGGCAGTTGGGGTATCTGCGTGCCGGTCGCAGTGACCTGGTCAGCGAGGTGCAGCAACGGGATATCTGGTATGCCGGGCTGTCGCTGGACTGGCAGCTGGGCAGCGCGTGGTCGTTGATCGGCCAGGTTGATGCCCATGCCGCGCCTGCGGACAGTGCCATCACGGCGCTTGGCGACGAGGCGATCATGCTGACAGTGGGTGGTCGCTGGCAGATCACCCCGCGCTGGTCCATGGAGCTGAGCGTGATTGAGGATGTGCAGGTGGAAACCGCGCCCGACGTGACGTTTCAGGCCAGCGTGAGATACCGGCCCTGAAAGCAGGGCGCCGTGTCAGCGCGACTGCAGCGCGGCAAGCGCCCGTTGCGCTGCTGCCGCCACCTGCCTCGGCGCTGTGCCACCCAGGTGGTCGCGGGCGCTGACTGAGCCCTCCAGTGTCAAAACCTCATAGACGTCTTCCGTGATCCCTGCATGGAAACCCTGCAGCGTCGCCAGGTCCATCTCTGCCAGGTCCAGCCCCGTCTCGACACCGTGGGCCACAGCCTTACCCACCACCTCGTGCGCATCGCGAAACGGTAAGCCCTGTCTCACCAGATAGTCGGCCAGATCTGTGGCGGTGGAAAAGCCACTGCGTGCAGCGTCTCGCATCCGGTCAACCCTTGGCTTGATCGCCGGCACCATATCGGCGAAAGCGCGCAGGCAGTCGAGCACGGTATCGACTGTGTCGAACAGGGGTTCCTTGTCTTCCTGGTTATCCTTGTTGTAAGCCAGCGGTTGACTCTTCATCAGCGTTAGCAGTGATATCAGATGCCCATTTACGCGGCCCACTTTGCCGCGCACCAGTTCAGGCACATCGGGATTTTTTTTCTGCGGCATGATGGACGAGCCGGTGCAGAAACGGTCCGGCAGTTCGATAAAGTTGAACTGCGCCGAGGTCCAGATAACCAGCTCCTCAGACATGCGCGACAGGTGTGTCAGCAACAGTGCGGCGAAAGAGCAGAACTCGATCGCGAAGTCACGGTCGGACACCGAGTCCAGAGAGTTTTCCGTGGGTCGGTCGAAGCCCAGCGCTGCGGCGGTTTGCGCGCGATCAACAGGATAAGTGGTCCCGGCCAGGGCAGCAGCGCCCAGCGGAGACTGGTTCATGCGTGCGCGACAGTCCATCAGTCGCCCGTAGTCCCGTTCCAGCATCTCGTTCCAGGCCAGCAGGTGATGGCCGAAGGAAACCGGCTGGGCAGTCTGCAGGTGAGTGAAGCCGGGCATGATGGTCTCGGTGTTGGCCGCCGCCAGGGTTATCGTGCCTGTTTGCAGGCGGCCGAGCTCGCTGGCGATACGGTCTATGGCCTGGCGCAGGTAGAGGCGGATATCGGTTGCGACCTGGTCGTTGCGCGAGCGGCCGGTGTGCAGCTTTTTGCCCGTGGTGCCAATCAACTCGGTGAGTCGTGCCTCAATATTCATGTGCACGTCTTCCAGCTCTATGGACCACTGGAAGCTGCCGTCGTCTATCTCCTGCTGCACCGTGGCCAGGCCATCCTGGATCTGCGCCAGTTCTGCTGCCGACAATACACCCACATTGCACAGCATCTGTGCGTGGGCCAGGGAGCCGGTGATGTCCTGCGCAGCCATGCGCTGGTCGAAGGTCACCGAAGCGGTGAAACGCTGCACGAAACTGTCCGTCGGCTCGTTAAAGCGCCCACCCCAGAGTTTGCTGGTGTCCTGTTGCTTGCTCATCTGAAATCCTGTTGCTGAACGGTTCGCCCGACGTGACTTTTTACCTTGTCCGGGCCATGAAGGGATGCAAGTATACCAGTAAGGGGAGGGCTGGTTCACTCAGTGTGGGCAGGCTGTTTGGTATTAAATGCTGCGCCGGTATGGCGCGAGGGGAGAGCGCGCATGCGGCCAGGCCAGGCTGATCGCGAACAGGACGAAAAAGCCGCCGCGTTAGGGGATTTTTTCATCCCGGACCTGTGTGCGTCCCGGCCCGTGCTACTGATGGTGCTGCTGGCCCAGTTGCTGGTGATGGTATACACACTCGCCAGCAGTGCCTTGCCGCACTTCGATTGGGACCTGCTGGCAACCTGCTCACTGTTCGTGCAATGGGTGGTGCTGGCAAGTGCGCTGGTCCTGTGTCTCAGCCGTGGTCCGCTGAGTCGGCTCAATCTTGTCCTGGCAACCGCTATCAGCCTGCTGTTTATAGCCCTGGTCACCGTTGGCTCCAGTGGCATGGCCTTGTGGTTGTTTCCCTGGCTGACCGGTGCAACGCAGGGCGGCTGGTGGATACTGCGCAACGCACTGGTATCCCTGGTGATTGGTGGCATTATCCTGCGCTACTTTTTCCTGCAGCAGCAATTGTTGCGCCAGCAGCAGATGGAGCTGCAGGCCAGGCTGGATTCACTGCGGGCGCGTATCCGGCCCCACTTCTTATTCAATACACTCAACAGCATAGCCAGTTTGATCATGTCACGACCAGAATCAGCCGAGCAGGCGGTTGAAGACCTGGCGGAACTGTTCCGCGCCAGCCTGAAAGAGAGTCGCGATGTGACGACGGTTGCAGACGAGTTGCGATTGTGCGAGTTGTATCTGGGCATTGAACAACTGCGCCTGGGTGACAGACTGCAGGTGGACTGGCGGGTTGACTCCGACCTGCTCGACGAGCCTATGCCGAGCCTGGTTTTACAGCCGCTGGTCGAAAATGCCGTCTATCACGGTATTGCCCGCCTGCCGGAAGGGGGCTGCATCAGTGTGGCATTGGACCGTGACGGCGATGCAATACGCGCCGTTGTGGACAACCCGGTGCCAGCCGGAGGGAGCGGTACCGACGGGAGCCCAAGCAACGGCAACCAGATGGCGCTAGCCAACGTGGAACAGCGTCTGCAGGTGGTTTACGGTAACGACGCAGGCTTGCAGTTGGAGCCTGCTGCACAGCATTTTCGCGTAACATTGCGCTATGCGCCCGGGCAGGTGAGGTGAAGTGAAGATACTGGTTGTTGATGACGAGCCGCTTGCGCGTGAGCGGCTGTTGCGCCTGTTGGCGCGTATCGAGCCTTCCTGGGAGTGTTTTGAGGCGAGCGCCGGGCGCGAGGCACTGGATCTGGTGGCGGAACAGGAGCCGGACCTGGTACTGCTGGATATTCGCATGCCCGGTATGGACGGCATTGAAGTCGCCTCCGAGTTGCACGAGCTGGACTCACCTCCCGCAATCATTTTTTGTACAGCCTATGATGAATACGCTTTGCAGGCGCTGCAGCACCAGGCTATGGCTTATCTGCTCAAGCCGGTGCGCGAGGCCGAACTCGCTCGTGCATTGCAGGGTGCCGGGCGCATCAACCGGGTACAGCTCGCCAGTTTACGGGAGGGTGCGCAAGGCGGGCCGGCGCGCACGGTCGTCAGCAGTCACACCCACCGCGGGTTCGAATCCTTACCGTTGGAGGAGGTGCGCTGCTTCATTGCCGAGCAGAAGTACGTTACGGCGGTGTCGCCAGAGCTTGAACTGCTCATTCCCGATACCCTGAAAGATCTTGAGCAGGAATTTGGCGCGCAATTTCTACGCGTGCATCGTAATGCCCTGGTCGCTCTGCGTCATGTTGACAGGCTCGAGAAGGCCGGTGACGGCAGCTGGAGGGTGATTCTCGATGGCCTGGAACAGGCGCCTGCGATAAGCCGGCGTCACCTCAGTGAAGTGAAGCTGCGTCTGGCCCAGCGCTGAATGCGGCGCGCCGTAGTGTTATGATGTGCAGCCCCCGAAATATCAGCCCACAAGGAATACCCCCATGCAAAGCCGCGCTCTTACCATTGCCACAAGGGAGAGCCCGTTGGCCCTGTGGCAGGCGGAATTTGTTCGTGATGCGCTGACCCGCGCGCACCCTGGCCTGGAGGTGCATTTACTGGGTATGACCTCGCGTGGAGACCAGTTACTCGACGTACCCCTGGCTAAAGTCGGCGGCAAGGGGCTGTTCGTCAAGGAACTGGAAACGGCTTTGCTCGACGGCAGCGCCGACATCGCCGTGCACTCCATGAAGGACGTGCCCATGGAGTTTCCGCAGGGCTTGCGGCTGGGTGTAGTCTGCGAGCGTGAGGATCCTACCGACGCGTTCGTCAGTAACCATTACACAAGTCTGGACGCGCTGCCTGCAGGCGCAGTGGTGGGCACATCCAGCCTGCGCCGTGAATGCCAACTGCGTGCCAGACGCCCGGACCTCAAGGTCAACTTTTTGCGCGGCAATGTGAATACGCGCCTGCGCAAGCTTGACGAGGGTGAATATGACGCCATCATTCTCGCCAGCGCCGGCCTGCTGCGTCTGGGTTTCGAGTCGCGTATTGCCAGCCGTCTTCCGGCAGAGGAGTCATTGCCGGCCGGAGGCCAGGGCGCGGTGGGGATAGAGCTGCGAACGGATGACGATCACACGCTGGCGCTTTTGCAGGCCGTGCACCATGAGCCCACCGCCCAGCGCGTGGCCGCCGAGCGGGCCATGAACCGGCACCTGAATGGAGGCTGCCAGGTGCCCATAGCCTGCTTTGCTGAATTCCTGCCAGATGGTCGCCTGTGGCTGCGCGGTTTGGTGGGGCGACCCGATGGTACCGAGTTGTTGCGCGCTGAAGCTACAGCCGAGCCGGGAGATGCTGAAGCCATGGGCGTGCGTGTGGCCCGTGATCTGCTTGAGCAGGGAGCTGGCGGCATTCTTGCCGAAGTTTATGACCATTAGGTCGGCGATAATGGTGACGCGACCTGAGGGTCAGGAGCGCGGTTTACTGGCAGCCTTGCAGGAGCGAGGCATGCGCGCGGTCCACCAACCACTGTTAGCGTTACAGCCTCTGACATCGCTACCCCCGGAGCAACGCCGCCTGGTTGCGGATCTTGATCACTACCAGCATGTAATTTTTATCAGCACCAACGCGGTGCGTTTTGGTCTGGACTGCTTCGATGACAACTGGCCTCAGCTACCCGTAGGCATTAATTGGTATGCCATAGGTGACGCCACTCGACAGGGCCTGGCCGCGCGTGGCCTTGCGCCACAGGCGCCCGTGCAACGCATGGACAGCGAAGGTCTGTTGGCGTTGCCCGCGTTGTCTGATTTGCGCGGCGATCGCGTGTTGATAGTAAAAGGCGAAGGGGGGCGTCAGGCCCTGCGCGATGCGCTGGCCGATCGCGGTGCACAGGTCGATGAGCTGCACTGCTATCGGCGCGTGTGTCCAGCATTGCCAGCCGGTAAACTGGCAGAAATACTGCTTGAGCAGCAGGTGGGCACCATTATGATCAGCAGTGGCGAGGGGTTGGCCAATATGCTGACGTTGCTTAGCGAGAGAGAAACCACTAAGTTTAGGGATATAGCGTTGATCGTACCCTCGTCACGCGTGGCGGCGATCGCGCAGCGGGCAGGTTTCAGCGATATTACGACGGCGGAGAATGCGGGCGACGTGGCCATGTTGCAAGCCCTGCTGAACAGGCGTAGCGGAGAGTAGCGAGTGAGTGAGAATAAAGACAATCCAACCGAAGAAACCGTTGCAGACGAGCAGGGCAGCGCGACCGTGAAGGATGACAAGCCAGTGGCGACTGCTGCCGCCGAGAACAAGGATGAGGCACGTAAGCCGGCACCGTCCGTGTCCCCGCCCGTTGCGCCAACGCCGAAAGGCGGCTCGTCGCTGGTGGGCTGGTTGGCGCTGCTGCTGGTATTGGCTTTGGCCGCTGCGGCCGGTTGGTCGGTCATGCAGGGCCTGGAGCGCGAGAAAAACCTGCAGCAGCGTATTGTTGAGCTTGAAGCGGCCGCTGGTGGTGAGATGGATGAGCTGCGCTCAGTGGAGCGCAAGCTGCAGGCAGAGTTGAATGCCGGGTTACAGGCCAGCGGGCAGGCGACCCGAAGCCAGCTAGAGCAGCAGACCAGTGAGCTGGCAGCAATCCAGGCGCGGCTGGATCGGCACAGCGAGCAAATGGCAGCTTTCAGTGCCAACGACCAGGAGAGCTGGCTGCGCGCAGAGGCGCAGTATCTGCTGAGGCTGGCAAGCCAGAGAGTCATTATGGCCGGCGATACAGAATCGGCACTGGCCCTGCTGGACAGTGCCGACAGCATTCTGCGAGAGCTGGATGACACCAGCCTGTATCCCGTGCGACGAGCAGTTGCCGCCGAGAAAGCGGCCCTGCGTGCGGTGCCCAGGGTGGACGTGGAAGGCATCTACCTGCGCCTTTCAGCCTTGATAGAGCAGGCCGACATACTGCGTATTTTCCAGATGCCGGAGCAGGAGGCACAGCCTGAGCGCGAGCCTGATGACAACTGGCAGGTTCGCCTGGAGAGGGGCTATGAACAGGCCGCACGCAAGCTCTCGGACTACATTGTCATTCGCCGCCGGGAAGTGCCCATGCAGGCACTGATGGACCCGCAATGGGAGGGCCTGGTGCGCCAGAACATGCGCATGCTGCTGGAGCAGGCTCAGGTGGCTCTGCTGTCTGGTAACCAGAGTCTCTATGAAGAGAGCCTGCAGCGCGCCCAGCACTGGGTGTCGCAGTTTCTGGATACGGATGAAGCTACCGCCAGGGCAATGCTGCGTGAGCTGACGCAACTGGAAGGGCAGACGGTGCAGGTGAAAATGCCGGATATGAACCGTTCCCTGCAGGCTCTCGATGAGGCGATGAAGCAGCGCCTGCAACAGGGAGGCGCGGAATAAGTCATGCGCACGTTATTTATTCTGGTGCTCGTAGCCCTGCTGTTGGGCGTGGGCATCGTCGCGGTAATCGAAACCGACCCTGGCTATGTGCTGGTCGCGTACGGCAATTACACGGTAGAGACCAGTCTCTGGGTAGGCATCGCGGTACTGGCCGTGTTCACCTTCCTGGTTTACCTGCTGGTGCGGCTTGTACGCCGCCTGATTGGCGGGCAGGCCTCTCTCGCCAGCTGGATAGGTGGCCGCCGCGCGCGCGCATCCTCGCGCCTGACAACGCGCGGGCTGATCAGTTTTATTGAAGGCAACTGGACCAGAGCAAGGCGGCAGTTGCTGCGCGGTGCAAGAAACAGTGAAGCGCCCTTGATCAACTACCTTATGGCAGCCCGCTCCAGCTACCGCCTCAATGAGCCGGACAAGATGCGTGAGTATCTGGGCGCAGCCGAGGACGCTGAATCCGAGGCGGGTATTGCAGTAGAGTTGACGCAGGCAGAATTGCGTCTGCACTCAGGCCAGTATGAGCAGGCTTTGGCCACGCTGGTGCGCGCCCGACGTAATGCCGGTCGTCACCCTTATGTGCTGGATCTGCTGCGCAGGGCGTACTACGGACTCAAGGACTGGGGCGAGCTGGCCGCGCTGTTACCTGAACTGAAGAAGTATAAAGTACTGTCGGCCGAGGCGCTGGAGGAGCTGGAGCGTGAGGTATATCTGCGCGAACTGGCAAGCAGTGCCTCAGCGGACGACACCGGCGACGCCTTGCGTCAGGCCTGGCAGGGCACGCCGGGGCATCTGAAGAATGACGCGGCACTGCTGGGCGAGTATGTGTCACTGCTGGTGCGCGGGGGCCACCACGGCGCGGCCGAAAAAGTGATAGTGCGTGCGCTCAAGCAGCATTGGGACAGCAAGCTGGCGCGCGAATACGGCTTCGTGGTGGGTCAGGACAGTGCTCGCCAGCTGGCTACCGCGGAGGCCTGGTTGCCGGCCCATACGGATGATGCGCAGTTGTTGCTGACCCTGGGGCGGCTTTCTGCGCGAGAGGAGTTGTGGGGTAAGGCGCGGGACTATTTCGAACGCAGCTACGGACTGGAGCGCAGCGCCGAGGTATGTGCTGAACTGGGACGCCTGCTGGTTGCCCTGGGTGAGCCCAAGGTTGCGGGTGCCTATTATCGTGAAGGCCTGCTACTGAGTGAGTCGTCACTGCCGGAGTTGCCCATGCCGGAGCGGACGGGGGTGGCAGTCAAAAGCTGATCGTCGCTGCGCACATTCCCCGCAGGGCGGCTGGAGGGGTGGGCCGGCAGACCTGGAACTGCCTTTATGCCCTCACTTCCGGGAACCAAGGTCGATACCCAGTTCCTCCCAAAGCTCATCGACCCGACTTTTCACTGCTTCATCCATGGTAATGGGCGCGCCCCATTCCCGGTCCGTTTCTCCGGCCCACTTGTTGGTGGCATCAAAGCCCACCTTGGAACCCAGGCCTGCAACCGGTGAAGCGAAATCCAGATAGTCGATAGGTGTGTTATCAACGAATACACAGTCACGCCTGGGGTCCATGCGCGTGGTCATCGCCCAGATAACGTCCTTCCAGTCACGGGCATTGATATCTTCGTCGGTCACGACAACGAACTTGGTGTACATGAACTGGCGCAGGAACGACCATACACCCAGCATCACCCGCTTCGCATGTCCCGGGTATTCCTTGCGCATGGTGACCACCGCCATGCGGTAAGAGCAGCCCTCCGGCGGCAGGTAGAAGTCGACGATTTCAGGGAACTGCTTTTGCAGCAGAGGCACGAACACTTCGTTCAGAGCCACACCCAGAACTGCGGGTTCGTCCGGCGGCCGGCCCGTGTAGGTGCTGTGATAAACAGGGCTTTCACGATGGGTGATAGCCTCCACAGTGAACACCGGAAAGCGCTCAACCTCGTTGTAGTAACCCGTGTGGTCGCCGAAGGGGCCCTCGTCTGCCATCTCTCCAGGCTCCAGGTAGCCCTCCAGTATGTATTCCGCCGAGGCAGGAACCTGCAGACCGTGATCCCTGCACAGCGGCGTGAAGCAGTTGGCGATCTCGGTCTTGCTGCCGCGCAGCAGGCCGGCGAAGGCGTACTCCGAGATACCATCGGGAACCGGTGTGACCGCGCCCAGCGTAGTCGCCGGGTCCGCACCCAGAGCCACTGCTACCGGATAGCGTTCTCCCGGGTGCTGCAATTGCCAGTCGCGGTAATCAAGCGCGCCTCCACGGTGCGATAACCAGCGCATTATAAGTTTATTGCGGCCTATCAGCTGCATGCGATAGATGCCAAGATTCTGGCGTTCCTTCTCAGGCCCGCGGGTGATCACCAGCGGCCATGTGACCAATGGACCGGCATCTCCTGGCCAACAAGTCTGTATGGGCAACTGGTAGAGATCGACGTCCTCGCCCTGTTTGGCATGGTATTGGCAGGGGGGATTGCGCACCGTTTTAGGACCCATGTTCAGCACCTGTTTGAGTACTGGCGCTTTTTCGGCGAGGTCGCGCATACCTTTGGGTGGGTCGGGTTGGCGCAGGTAGGCTAATAGCTCACCTATCTCCCGCAGTGCGCTGGTCTCTTCAGCGCCCATCCCCAGGGCCACGCGTTGCTCTGTGCCGAACAGGTTGGCCAGCACCGGAGTGCTGTAGCCTTTGGGATTTTCAAACAGCAGTGCCGGACCACCAGCGCGCAAGGTGCGGTCGGCGATTTCGGTCATTTCGAGATAAGGATCGACTTCGGTGCTGATGCGAACCAGTTCGCCGCGTTTTTCCAGTTCGGCGATAAATTCACGGAGGTCTTTGTACTTCACTGTCGGTATAGTCCGCTGCGGTGTCGGGGCTGACACTACACTTTAGCTGGAAAGCGTGCAATGGCATGGGTTTTAGTGAATACGTTGTGCGGTTGGTTTGGGACTACCTTGTCCCCCGGCTGGTCTATCGAGTGCAACTAGCGAGTGCCAAGTATAAATGGGACTTCAGTTTTCGAACTGGGAGAGCCGCAGGGTGGTGATACAGGCTAAACGGGGACGTCTGAGGCCATGGATGGCCGAAGTCGAGCTGCCAGGGATCACTTTACGCGGTCCCCGGTTGGGCTGTATCACCACCCTGTGGCGGTAGGTCTAAAACAACACAGCGACGGGCACCAAAGCAGTGTCGCCAGAGAAACCAGAGTACGACTACTTCCGCCGCATCGACTTGAAGAACTCGTCGTTGGTTTTGGTGTCCTTGAGCTTGTCGATCAGGAACTCGATGGCCGGTGTGTCCTCCATGCCGTGCAGCAGCTTGCGCAGAATCCACATGCGTTGCAGTTCCTCGTCGCCGGTGAGCAGTTCCTCGCGACGTGTGCCGGAAGAGCGGATGTTGATGGCGGGGTACACGCGCTTCTCCGCGATCTTGCGATCCAGATGCAGCTCCATGTTGCCCGTGCCCTTGAATTCCTCGTAGATTACCTCGTCCATCTTCGAGCCGGTGGCGATCAACGCCGTGGCGATGATGGACAGGCTGCCGCCTTCCTCGATGTTACGCGCCGCACCGAAGAACCTTTTGGGCCGCTCCAGAGCGTGGGCGTCCACACCACCGGTCAGTACCTTGCCGGAAGAGGGAATAACCGTATTGTAGGCACGGGCCAGGCGGGTGATGGAGTCCAGCAGGATGACCACGTCTTTTTTGTGCTCGACCAGGCGCTTGGCCTTTTCGATGACCATGTCCGCAACCTGCACGTGCCGAGAGGGCGGCTCGTCAAAGGTTGAGGCGACCACTTCAGCCCCGCGAGCACCCACAGAACGTTGCATCTCGGTCACTTCCTCCGGGCGCTCGTCAATCAGCAAAACAATGATGTAACACTCGGGATTATTACTGATGATGGCCTGGGCGATGTTCTGCATCATGATGGTCTTGCCGGCTTTGGGCGGTGCAACCAGCAGGCCCCGCTGGCCTTTGCCGATGGGGGCGACCAGGTCGATGATACGCCCCGTAAGGTCTTCGGAGCTGCCGTTGCCTTTCTCCAGAGTAAGGCGCTCGTCCGGAAACAGTGGTGTCAGGTTTTCAAACAGTATTTTGTGCTTGGCGCTTTCCGGCTTGCTGAAGTTGATCTCGCCGACCTTGAGCAGGGCGAAGTAACGCTCGCTGTCTTTGGGTGGGCGAATCTTGCCGGAGATACTGTCTCCCGTGCGCAGGTTGAAGCGGCGGATCTGGCTGGGAGAGACGTAGATATCGTCAGGGCCGGCCAGGTAGGAACTGTCTGCGCTGCGCAAAAAGCCGAAGCCATCCTGCAGTATTTCCAGCACGCCATCCCCGTAGATGTCTTCGCCGCTCTTCGCGTGGCGTTTGAGAATGGCGAAAATGATGTCCTGCTTGCGTGAGCGGGCCATGTTTTCCAGGCCCATCTCTTTAGCGATATCGATCAGTTCCTGGGTGGATTTGGTTTTCAGGTCGGTAAGATTCATAGATTACAGGTGTGGTAATGGCTCGACGAGAGAGGAGTTAAAAGAATTAGCTCGCTGGTTTGAACCAGCGGAGTGAAGCTAAATAGTTGAATGGCAGAGTTATTATTGCGGCACTGGACTGTGCCACCTGCGAAAAGGTAGCACGGCCTGCGGGGGGCGTCTACAGCTAATTTAAGGTTTAGTATGCGCCGTTTCCGATGCATCTGGCGAGGAGGTGCTGGGCAGCGCGCACAGAAAGCACTGTGCGCGCTCTGCACTTACCAGGCGCTGAGTGAGGGCCCAAGTATATGGCGTGATTTCCCGATCACGTGTGAGCTCTGGCCAACGATCAGCGGGTCAGGCCTGACGGCGTCGTGGTTTTTGCCCGGATAGTCCAGGCTATTCAGAAAATGCTGCATGCAGGCGAGTCGCGCGCGTTTCTTGTCTGCCGATTTGACGATGGCCCAGGGCGCATCGGCGGTGTCGGTGTAGAAGAACATGGCCTCCTTGGCTTCAGTGTAATCATCCCATTTATCGATAGATGCCTGATCAATGGGAGATAGCTTCCATTGCTTGAGAGGGTCGTTGCGACGTTTGTCGAAGCGCGCTTTCTGCTCCTCCTGGGTCACGGAGAACCAGTATTTGAACAGGCGAATGCCGCTCCTTACCATCATCCTCTCCATTTCGGGGGTCTGGCGCATGAACTCGAGGTATTCCTCAGGCGTGCAGAACTCCATAACACGCTCTACGCCGGCTCGGTTGTACCAGCTGCGGTCGAACAGGGCGATTTCACCCTCGGTGGGGAAGTGTTTGATGTAGCGCTGGAAGTACCATTGGCCTTTTTCTTGATCGGATGGCTTTTCAAGTGCCACCACGCGAGCGCCCCTGGGGTTGAGGTGCTCCATAAAACGTTTGATGGTACCGCCCTTGCCGGCCGCGTCGCGGCCCTCGAAGAGCACTACGATTTTTTGGCCGGTTTCCTTGACCCAGCGCTGTACTTTCAACAGCTCTACCTGCAACTCACGCTTGGCAGCCTCGTACTCAGTGGCGGTGATCTTGCTGTCGTAGGGGTAGATGCCGCTGGTGAAGAGGTCGCGAATCGCCTCTGGTGAATCCAGCGTGCCCACCAGTTCCTCTTTCAGTTGCGGAGGATTGTAGGGGCCATTCTCAGTGGCTGAGACCGCCTGATCATGATCATTGGCGCTTTCAAATGATTGGGTGCGTTGCGTTTGTTCGGCCACTTCCTGGTCTCCGTTGCAAAAACTTCAATGAAGCCACGGAGGAAGTGACCGACGCAATGATACGCATCAATTCTGTGGGGATTAAACGACTTCCTGAATGAATTCAGTCAGCTGTGACTTGGACAGGGCGCCCACCTTGGTCGCTTCGGCGTTGCCACCCTTGAAAACGATCAGTGTTGGAATACCGCGAATACCAAACTTGGGCGGTATCTCAGGGTTGGCGTCCACATCGACCTTGGCGATTTTCAGCCGTCCTTCGTACTCGTCGGCGATTTCGTCCAGTACGGGG
This sequence comes from Gammaproteobacteria bacterium, assembly GCA_030431585.1. Classification (GTDB taxonomy): domain Bacteria; phylum Pseudomonadota; class Gammaproteobacteria; order Pseudomonadales; family Halieaceae; genus Halioglobus. The sequence goes on from JAUIIQ010000052.1 coordinate 17,176, forward strand.
GCAATCATTTTGCAGGGGCCGCACCATTCTGCCCAGAAATCCACCAGCACGGGCACATCTGAGTTGAGGACTTCGGCGTCAAAGGTAGCGTCGCTGACGTGTACGATCTTGTCTGACATGTTGCTCTCCGGTTGTTCTGCGGTATTCAGAACCGCTGGGGTTGAAAGGCTGCCATCATACCACCGGTCCGGGGTGGCACAAGTTGTCGCGCGAGAGTTTTTAGCTCTGAGCATAGTGCAATGTGCTATAACAGCAGACTGCTTAGCTCCGTCAATGCGCCCCGGGCGCTGGCCGCGAAGCTGCTGACTATCCTGGTGGGCCCCAATGAATACAAAACAACTGCTGATTCTGACCATAATAGGCCTCGCATTGGCCGGCTGGTTTATGCTGGACCTGGGCCAGTACCTGCAACTGGAAACGGCTCAGGCGCGCATCGGTGACCTGCAGGATTGGTATGCTGACAATCCGCTGCTGGCGGGTGCGATCTATTTTGCCGTTTACGTTGCCGTGACCGGGCTGTCGGTGCCTGG
>JAUIIQ010000287.1 GCA_030431585.1 Gammaproteobacteria bacterium
GGAGGGAAATATATCAACCAATACGTCGGTAAGCGCAGGTGCCTCTCGCGGTTCAAAACTGCTGATCCCGACCATCTCCACGCCAGAGCCGGGGCTCACCAGTACCGCAAAGAACAGCGCCAGGCTGATAGCAATAGCAGTCGTCATAAGGTAGAGGGCCAGAGTCTTGATCGCAATGGGCCCCATGCGCGCACTATCTCCCAGAGAAGAGGCACCGCATATCAATGACACCAGAACCAGAGGTACTACCAGCAACTTCAGCGAGGCAACGAAAATGCGCCCGAGCACATCAAACACACCGTTGACCAGGTAGACATCGATAGCAGCTTTAAAACCTTCACCGACACCCGGGGCATGCAGTAGGAAGTTCAGTAGAGAGCCCGTGGCAATGCCCGCTACCATCGCAAGCAGAATGCGGTTGGTGAGAGTCACTGTGGACACTCTCCAAGCCGATATCCGCTGACCAGATCATCAGCACAGGCATTGCAGGCAGACGAATACTGTTTTAAGCCGCCAGCTGATAAATCAGCGCACACCGGTGCATACTCCATCGTGCAGACCTGGGGCCTTGGCTCGGTACACCCGGTGACAAGACTGGAAGGTGGCTGTATCTGACAGGCTGACAGCAGCAACAGAAAGAGAGTCGCCGAAACGGTACGCATGATCGTTAATCATCCAAGCTAACTAGAATGGGCCAAAGCCTACCATCCTTTCTCGGATGAAGCATTGCGCAACAGTCTGGTAACAAGTGACCTAACGCGCACCGTTGCGCAATATTCGCTCAGCAACCCTGATCGTTTTTTCAAAACTCTCAATGGATATTTGTTCATCCGTACCGTGAATGCCGTTGGTGTTGGCAGCTGGCACCTCCATCCCATGAAAGCGGTATTGGTTCTCGGCGAGGTCGGTATAGTGGCGCGTATCCGTTGTCGCCACCAACAGGGACGGCACCGCCACGGCGCCCGGGTAGACTTCAGCGACTGCCGCTGCGATCGCGATGAAGCCTTCCCCTTGCTCATCTGCGATTCCTGGACGATTTTGCCAGGCGTTGTGGCGAATGGTGATCAGCGGGTCATCAACCACCCGGGTAACATGCTCTACGACCTCCTCTGTGGTGGTACCCGGTAACAGCCGGAAGTTCACGGCCGCCTCAGCTCTTTGTGGCACCACATTGTCTTTCACCCCGGCGTTAAACATGGTGAGGGCCGTGGTAGTGCGCACCATGGCACTACTGAGACGGTCGTCCGCAAGTTGCGACGCTACGAATGGGCCGGTCAGCCAGAGGTTTTCCAGCACAAAACGCCTTGGCTGGTCCGCATAAGGCGCCAGTGCGGCGAGCATTGCATCCACAGGAGGAACCAATTCAGGTGGGAACGGATTTTCCTCTATCTTGACCATAGCCCGCGACAAGCGCCCGATAGTGCTTTGCAAGGGCGGCTGTGATGAATGACCGCCCTCACCTGTCGCTTCCAGGATCAACGTCAGGTACCCCTTCTCCGCCACATTGATCATCGCCAGGGGACGATCTGGCAGTACCGGGCTATCACTGACAATCAAGCCGCCCTCATCCACCATCCATTCAAAGTGCAGTCCTCGTTCTCGCATAAGTTGTGCAAGCTTTGCCGCACCCAATTCGCCACCTACTTCTTCATCGTGCCCAAAAGCGAGGACAATGGTCTTGCGGGGCTTAAAACCGGCTGCCAACAATGACTCTACCGCCTCCAGTAAACTGATGACACCCACCTTGTCGTCCAGGGTGCCACGGCCATAGATAACGCCATCCGCCATCACGCCAGCAAATGCAGGATGAGTCCAGTCTTCTTCAGTGCCTGGCTCTACCGGCACGACATCTGTGTGGGCAGTCAGCAGAATCGCTCCCGAGCGGGAGACACTTCCCGGCCAGGTTAGCATCAGGCTGTATTCGCTGACGGTATCGACTTGCAACGTGGAGAAAGTTCGCGGATAGGTGGCGCGCAGAAAAGCATTGAACGCCAGAAACGGCGCATAGTCTGTTGCCGCAGGGTCCTGCGAGCTTATAGTGCGAAAGGTCACTGCTTGCGCAAGGTTCTCAGCAGGTCCGGCCTGCAATATCGGGCTGACAGCGAAGGTCAGAATCGCGGCCATCAAGCCGTACAGATGTTGCAGTGCATAGCGCATTACTATTCCTCCAGGTGCCTTGGTAGAAGTAATTCATCAAGCTGGGCGCAGCCGCGGCGAAGATCGCGCCAGGATTCAATGCCCAGGTTAAGCCGCGCATAGCCGGCGGTGGGCAGATTATCCAGCGCAGCGGTGCCGCAAAGTGTATTAATAATGCAGGTGAACGCCGGATTATGTCCAATGATGAACAGCGAACTCAGGCTGTCATCCTGCGCCCTGATCCAGTCGGCGACATCGGAATCTGAAAAAGTATAAAGAGCTTCTTCCTGGCGATGAGTGAGCTTAGCGATTGCCGGCCAGCCGATGCACAGACCCTCCAGTGTAAGCTGTGCGCGCCGTGCCCTGCTCGCGGCTATGGTCATTGGCTTAATCCGCTCAGCGAGGGCTCGACCAATTCGAGGCGCATCCCGTCTTCCTCGCTTGTTAAGTGCTCGATCGCGGTCGGCAAGACCAGGCTGGCTCCATGATGACTTGGCATGGCGTAAAAGGTGAAGGATTTTCATAGGGCACCTTCCGGGCTTGTTGACGCAGAGTATGGTTCAGCGATCATAAGAGTCTATACTGAGTCACAACAAGCCTAGAGGAGCGTTTCATGCTGAAATCCGTCAAGCTTCGCGACTACCTGATCAGCCACCCGGCAAAAGTTCGCCCTGAAGATAGCGTAATGGAAGCAATGCGAGTCATTATAGACAACAAAATATCCGGCGTATGTGTAGTCGATGACCAGGAGAACCTGGTCGGCATCTTATCGGAACTGGACTGCCTGAAGGCGGCTGTAAGCTCTTTATACAATGACAGCGGCGTCGGCCTGGTGCGCGACCACATGGCGGCAGACAACCTTGTCGTCGCGCATCCCGAAGAGGACATTATTGACGTGGCGCAGGATATGCTCGCAAAGAACAAACGCCGGCGCCCGGTGGTGGAGAATGGCAAACTCATCGGCCAGATAACGTGCCGTCAGTTGCTCAAGGCCATCCGCGGGTTCAGCCAGTAATTGCATCAACACGTTTGGACCCGTAAATCCAGATCGCAATAGCAGAGGCGCTAAAGCATAATAG
>JAUIIQ010000288.1 GCA_030431585.1 Gammaproteobacteria bacterium
GGTATACCACGATTGCAGTGGCCGCTCAGCTGGAAAGTGTCTATCCACCAAGCAACCCCGATAATGTGCGATGAACTTTTTTGCATTTGTCGCCTGCCTGGCCTTCCCGCTTGAGCATTGTAAGATGTTTGCTGCTCCGATCGCAGGGCTATCCTGCCGGTCAGGCAGGGGCAGGCATGTGCCCCCTGGCAACACGGCACAGCCGAAAAATGCCTCACACATCACACTTCCGGAACAGCTCCGCCAGCGCGTCGATTTTTCCTTGATCTGGCTCAAATCACCTTCGGTGTTATCCAACATACTAAGCTATCAACCCAGCCAGAAGGGCCAGCTATGAACCAGAGCGACAAGGCCGTCGCCAGGCGCGTTACCCATGCCATGCGCGCATTACCCAGGGACCATTTCATCGAGATGAGCGATGCTTCACTGGTTGTAGGACACAGCATCCCGCCAACCAATGCCGTATCTGAAATCCTCCAGCACGCCGCCATTATGCCGGAGCATAAGGTACTGCTTATCGGCACCGGTGCCGGTTACGTAGCGGCACTTGTCGCCAAACTCGCCTCTCAGGTGGTCGCGCTGGAAGTGAACCCCGCAATGGCCAGACAGGCGCAGTTGCGATTCAATGACCTGGGGCTGGACAACCTGGTGCAGCGTAACACCAATGGCGCGCAAGGCGCGGCAGACCTTGGCCCCTATGACCGCATTCTGGTGTCCACCCCCCGCGTTACGGATAAAGCACCCCTGATGGCCCAGTTGGCTGACGGGGGGCGCCTGCTGGCAATTGAGCAAGGCGAGAACGACAGCCCACTACTGACCCGCTATGAGATCAGCGAACTGGGCGCCACCCTGCGCAGGGAGCTGGCCATGGTGGACTTTTCCCGCGACACCGGCATGACCCTGCTGGACATGGGCATGGTAGACCAGGTCATGCTGTCAGCGGCACGTCGCATAGCGCGAGACAAGAAACTGCCGGTCATCAAAGTGCTGCGCGACCAGCTGAACATGGAAGATGCCACACTGTACAAGCGCCTGGCGGAAGAGAAAGGCATGCCTTTCGCAGCCATCGACGACCTTCTGCCACAGGTGCAGCCGGAACTGATGGAGGGATTCTCCCGCAGCTTTCTTGACAGCCATCACCTGATTCCATTGAAAGTCGAGGCGCATGGACTGCAGGTGGTCACCGATGACCCGGACAGTTCAGTCGCTGATATTTTTCACATGTACCCTTACGAACAGGTCGAAAAGGTACTGGTCACGCCCAACGACTTCAAGCGCCTGTGGACGACCGTGGAACTGTCACTTCAAGGTAACGCGCAACAAATGTGGGCGGCGAGGGCCGAGGCAAAGGAAGAGCAGAAAGACCTGCTGCACAAAGAGAAGACGCAGGTGGAAGCCCACCTGATCACACTGTGCGACGCCCTGCTGCTGGACGCTGTAAGCGAAGGGGCCAGCGACCTGCACATTGAGCAGTACAAGCAGCGCGTGCGCATACGACTGCGTGTGGACGGCGACCTCCACGATCTCAATCACTACAAATTATCTTCACAGGAAGCGCGCGGACTGATCAACGTGATCAAGATACGCGGCGAGATGGATATCGCCGAGAAGCGCCTGCCCCAGGGGGGGCGCTCCCAACTGACCGCCGGTGGTGTCAGCTATGACCTGCGGATTCAGGTACAACCCTCATTACACGGTGAGGCTGCGGTCATCCGCATGCTGCCGCAGTCCGGGAATATTGTCGCCATCGAAGACCTGGGCATGACCGCAAAGTTGATGAAAGATTATCGACGCCTGCTGCAAAACCCGTCAGGGCTGATCCTGGTAGTGGGGCCGACCGGATCGGGAAAATCCACTACGCTGTATGCCGGCCTCTCTGAACTGGCAAAGGACGGCTGCCGTAAAGTCCTGACCATCGAGGACCCCATAGAATACTCTATCGAAGGCATACAGCAGACCCGGGCGCGCCCCGACATCGGTTTCAGCTTTGCCGATGGCATGCGGTCATTCGTGCGCCTGGATCCCGACGTCATCCTGGTGGGTGAAATACGGGATACGGAGACCGCACTGGAAGCCATCCGCGCGTCGCAAACAGGCCACGTTGTGCTCTCCACATTGCACGCCAACGACGCGGTGGATGCGCTGCAACGCCTGTACGACTTGCAGGTTCACGCCAACTCCATCGCCAGTGAACTGATAGCGGTGATTTCACAGAAGCTGGCCAAGCGTATCTGCCCGCAATGCCGGGAGGAAGTGGCACCGGACCCGGCGATTCTCTCTGAACTGTTTCCCGAGCAAGTGCCAGACAGCTTTCGCTGCTTCGAAGGCAAAGGCTGCGAAGCATGCAATGGCCGTGGTTCCAGGGGCCGCGTCGCAGTAGTGGAGTACATGCAGGTAAACAGCGACATACGCACCGGCATATCCCTGCAATACCCCATCGCCCAACTGCGCGCCTCTGCACTGGATTCCGGCCTGGTCACTATGCGAGACAGCGCGCTTGCCCACGTGGTGGAGGGCACCATACCCCTGTCTGAGTTACCAAGGGTGTTGCCTTCCGAGCGCATGGCGCCAGAAAAACGAGGAGCCTGGTAGATGAATAGCCAACACGTACAGCGGCTGCCAGCAGAAAAGTACTATGGTGAAGAACTTGCGCGCCTGCGCGAGAACGACCACGGGCCAAAACCACCAGGATGGTTACTGTCGCCGAAAACAGTCGAGACCTTCATACTGGGTGACCAGGCGCGTGACATAGCGCCCAAGTTCGTCGCTCCGCGCGAACTGGTCACACGCGTCATTATCTCCCTGGCGACACAGCGCGGCGCGATGCTGGTAGGCGCACCGGGCACGGCCAAGTCGTGGCTGTCCGAGTTGATCTGCGCTGCCATCTGTGACGACTCCACCCTGATCATCCAGGGCGGCGCCATTGAGACGGTACAGCAGTTACTCTACGCCTGGAACCAGGCCGTTCTTGAGCGCAAGGGCCCCTGCCCGGAGGCGCTGATACCGGGCCCCATCTACCGTGGCATGAAGCAGGGCCTGCTGGTTCGCTACGAGGAAATTGCCCGTTCCTCGCCTGCCCTGCAGGATGCGCTGCTGTCTATCATGTCGGAGCGGTCTATCACGGTGCCCGAACTCTCGGGTGAAGACGGCACGCTGTATGCGCGAGAAGGTTTTAACCTGATTGCCACATCCAACACCACAGACAT
>JAUIIQ010000289.1 GCA_030431585.1 Gammaproteobacteria bacterium
ACCCCGCCAACGAAACGCGAGCCGGGCAAAATACGCCTGCGGAACTATCGCTATCAATCCGCCCGCTGCCACTGACCAGGCCACTACCTGGTTGATTGCCAGCAAGGGCAGGAATACCGCCAGCAGCGCGCCGAGTTGGGCCAACGTGATGCGGTAGACCGGGGGTCGTGCTATCTCAGCACCGGGCATGACTGCCACACCTTACACCCCTAAGCAATGACCGCACGGGTTTCATCCTCGTTCAAGGCGCGCGCATTATAGGTGGATTGAGGGGTAGGTTCAACCAGCGTATGGCCGTTATCCACTCAAGAAATAACCGCAGATATCCGCACGATCACTGCAGGTTTTCGTTAATCAGGCCCAGCTTGCGAAACCAACCCACTATCTGGTGGCCGGCTGCATTTTTAGCACCAGATACTGTGCCGGTCACTGCTGTCCTGCCAGGCGACGCACAGATCATGCCGGCCCCTCAGAAGCGCCAACCCATTGAAAGTCTCAATTGACGGGGTTCGAATACATGATAGTGGGTGTCTTCCACACCCTCTGCGGGCTCTCCCGACAGACGCGAAGCATAAAAATAGTCGATATCATGATCGTCTGAATCAAACAGGTTCAATACATCAAGCTGCAGGCTCAGTCGCTGCCCCTGCCACCCCAGCGCAAGATTGGCCAGAGAGGACCCGTCTGCTTTGACACTGGCATCCTCCACCAGCGGCGCACCGCTGAATTGGCGCAGGCGCAGCGAGCCGAACCAGCCTTCAGGGAAGCGCGCGTTCAGTGCGCCGGTGACCACCCACTCGACGGCGCCGGGAATATGGTCGCCTTCGGGCGAGCGGTCATCAAAACGGGCATCGGTCCAGGCCAGGTCCAGCTCCAGCGACCACACATCATTCAGGTCCCAGTAATTGTTCAACTCAACACCCCAGCGACGACTGGGTCGGCTGGCCTCGGTATTGCCCGCATCACCTACGAAAAGTAATTCAGAGTCCAGCTCGAGATACCACAGCGCAAAAGAGGTGTTGGCCATGCCTCCCCAGTCGTTGCGCAGGCCAAATTCTGCACCGCGGGAGCGCACCAGTGGGTCTACTGCCTCCACCGCGTCACCACTGCCCGGATCCACCCTGATGGTCGTTCCCCTGGCGTCATTGGAATGAAACCCCAGGCCGCCACTGAGGTAGAACTCCCGTTGCTCGTTGGGGGTATAGATCAGGCTGGCCTTGGGGCTGACGATAGTGTCAGAGTCGCTCCCGCTGTTGACAACTGTGTCTGAATCCACGTCAAATCGATAGTAATCACCGCGCACACCCGCCACCGCGCGCCACTGCCTGTGCCAGGACCAGTCCACTTCGTAATACAGGCCGAGGCTGGTCTCTTCCACCGCGTCCAGTCTGGTGGTGCCCAGCCGCTGGCGGCCGTTGGCAGGAAACAGGCCGACCGCGTCGATATCATCGTGACGAAGCTCGGCACCGGCAGAGTGCTTGAGCCCGTTACCGCGCAACCAGTGCTGGTGCCAACCGGCCCCATAAAGCCGCCGCTCATCCAGCTGTTCGAACTGGTCTCCAGACACCGGGTTATCAAGTAGATAGGTGAAGTTTGACCACAGCTGCATGCGGTAATCAATGGCATACGCGGAGAGCTGCAGTCCACCGCTATCGCTGCGCCGGTTGTAGCCGGCAGAGAGGCTGTAGCGGCTGGACTCACCCCCCAGGGTCTGGTCCAGCGAGCCGAACTCATCGATAAGGCCCTGGTTCACAGCACGCTCGGGAATCTGGTCTGCCGAATTCCAGCTGTTGTCGTAGCCCATGAGAGTGACGCGCCAATTGGCCGCCTCGTCTCCCTGGAAGTACCTCAGCAGGCCGTTCACTTTGTCAACATCCTCATCAACATCCGACCACGGCCCATCGTATTCCTGGCTCTCCACAGCGAGACTTAAGCGGCCAGCGGCCACGTCGGCACCGCCCATTGCCAGCAGCCGGCGAAAGCCATCTTCGCCCACCTGTAAAGTCGCCTGCGGGGTGCCCAGCTGATCGGAGGTTTTGATATGCACACCGCCCGCGGAGGAGAAGTCACCCTGTTCTGCATGATACGGGCCTTTGACAAAGGCCAGGGTGCGAATCGTTTCGGGAATGAGAAAATTGATATCCGTGTAGCCCTGGCCGTGCCCGTGAGAACGCATGTTCACCGGCATGCCGTCTATCCATGTTGCAAAGTCGGTGCCGTGGTCCAGGTTGAATCCGCGCAGGAACATCTGGTTCGATTTACCCGAACCACTGTGCTGGGTGACCACCATTCCCGGGACCGCCTCCAGCACATCGCCTGCCCGCAACAGAGGTCGGATTTCCAGGTCATGCTGGCCAACCAGCCCCTCGGACGCACTGCGAGCCTGCTTGATCAATACCAGGCTGCGGCCCTCTACGATAACCTCTTCCAGTTCATGCGCGGCTGCCTGGCCAGTGTGCAATACAAGGGCGAGGAACAGGGTGGTTTGTAGTCGTACGTTCATGGCTTCGCTGTCCTTAAGGTTCAAGGGGTGCGCTGGCCTTAGCGGCCATGGAGATCGTCAAGGTCTGCAGGGGAGAGTCCATGCGCTAGCGTTCCGGTGTTCTTGCCAGGCAGCACCCGGGAGAACTCGTTCACTTTATATGCGCAAGAATACCGTCCAATTCGTCCAGTGAGGAGTAAGCAAGCACCAACTTACCCTTGCCTTTCGCACTGTGCTGGATCTGCACCCTGGTACCCAGTCGTTGTGACAGGTCATCCTGCAGGCGGCGTATATCCGGGTCAAGCGCCGCAGATGCCTTCGGCTTGTCGCCGGCCTCCAGCAGGTGACGCACCAACGCCTCCGTCTGCCTCACTGACATGCCCTTGCCCACTACTTGCGCGGCGGCATGTGACTGGTTTGTGTCGTCCAGCGCCAACAATGCGCGGGCGTGTCCCATTTCCAGGTCGCCGTGCTCCACCAGGCGACGCACATCCTCCCGCAGGCTTGTCAGGCGCAACAGGTTGGTCACCGTGGAGCGTGACTTGCCCACCGCATCGGCTACCTCCTGCTGGGTGAGATCAAATTCCCTTTGCAGGCGTTGCAGCGCCATGGCCTCCTCAATAGGGTTGAGGTCTTCACGCTGGATATTTTCGATCAGGGCCATGGCAATGGCGGCCTCATCGGGAACATCGCGTATCACTGCGGGTATGGT
>JAUIIQ010000053.1 GCA_030431585.1 Gammaproteobacteria bacterium
CCCGGGCCATGGAACAGCATTGCTTTCATGTGGACTGAGCCCCCTCACCCTCTTCCGGTTTTTTGATGCGGAAAAATATCGCATAAAGCGTGGGCACAACAGTCAGCGTGAGCAAGGACGCGAAACCAAGGCCAGCCATTATGGTGATGGACATGTTGACAAAAAAGACGTCTGAAAGCAGTGGGATCAAACCCAGGATAGTGGTTCCCGCCGCCAGCATTACAGGCCGCATCCGGCTTACCGATGAATCCAGAATCGCCTGATACGGCTCCTTCCCGTCGGCGATCTGCTGGTCAATTTCGTCTATCAGCACGATAGCGTTCTTGATCAGCAGCCCTACCAGCGACAGGGCCCCGAGCAGGGACATGAAATCGAACGCGCCCCCCGTAGCCAACAGCCCCGCCGTAATACCAACAATTGCCAGCGGCACCGTGGCCCAGATGATCGCTGGCTGACGCAGCTTGCCAAACAGAAATATGCTGGTGAGTATCATCAACAGGAACCCCAAAGGCAGCGACCGCACCAGACCTGCCTGCGCATTGCGCGAATCTTCGAACTCTCCCCCCCAATCCAGGTGGTAACCGGCTGGCAACTCAATGGCTTCGATCTCAGGCCGCAGTCGCAGCAGCAATTCAGTGGCAGAGACATCCCTGGGATTACAGGAAGCGATAATCGTCTGAATACGATCTCGACCGCGAATCACTGCGTTCTCCATGCGCGTTGTGTAATCCGAGACCACTTGCGAGGCCGGCACAGAGCGCCCCAGGACAGGACTCCACACCTGGATGTCGCGAACATTGTCTATATCGCCCCTTTCGGCGGCCGGCGCGCGCAGGTCTATAGGCAGCAGGCGGGTCCCGTCGCGGTAGACCCCCACGCGCGCGCCCTCGAAGGCATAGCGCAGTGCGTCGCCCAGTGACTCACGGTCCACGCCAAGCTGGCGGCCAACCTGTTCGTTGAATACAGGCACCGCCACCTTGACCGGCGACCTCCAGTCATCGCGTATATCCGTTGCAAAACCATCTTCGCGCATGACGCGCTGAGCCTGTGTGGATAGACGCCGCAGCACTTCTTCATCCGGGCCGGAGAAACGCGCCTCGATCTTGGCATCGCGGCCAGGGCCGATACGCATGGACTTGATGATGGGATCGACCCACGGCAACTGCTGATGCAGAAAGTCCTCGCTTGCCTGCCACACCGCGTCGATCTGCTCACGGGTCTGCGTGCGGACAATGATCTGACCGTAGACAGGTGTGGGTTCCTTGGCATCGTAAACCAGAGTAAATCTCTGGTGAGGCCCGCCTATCACCGACGTGGTCTGCACCACACCGGGTTGCTGACGAATAAACTCACTGACGCGGAGAGTATCGTCTCGTGTGCTGCGGATATCAGCACCTTCAGGTTCCCATATGTCGACAAACAACAGAGGCGTGTTGGAGTCGGGAAAGAAACCGCTTTTGACATTTGCAAAACCGACAACAGCCGCAGCAAAAAGCAGCGATACGGAGGTCATCGTCAGCCAGCGATGATTCACCGCTGCAGCTACCAGCTTGCGATAGCCGACAAACAGCATACCGTCATAGGGATCCTTGTCAGCGTCCTCCGGGTCGGGCTTGAGCAGCAGCGCGCATAGCAGCGGTGTGGCGGAAATCGCCGTTAACCAACTCAGCGCCAGGGAGATAAGAATGACGTAGAACAGCGAGCTGGCAAATTCACCCGTGTTATCCGGCGACAGACCGATCGCGGAAAAAGCGAGTATACCGATGAGAGTACCGCCAAGCAGTGCCCACATGGTCTTGCCAACCGCTTCCCTGGCGGCCTGCACCGGCGTCATGCCCGCATTCATGCGCACCAGCATGCCCTCGGCAACCACGATAGCGTTGTCCACCAGCATACCCAGCGCGATCACCAGCGCACCCAGTGAAATGCGCTGCAGTTCGATATTGTAAAGCCGCATGATCAGCAGCGTCCCGGCTACCGTAATCAGCAGTACCGCACCGATAACCAGCCCGGTACGCAGGCCCATGAACAGCAGCAGCACAACGATCACAATAGCCACGGCCTGGCCCACACTGACCAGAAAACCGCCTACGGAGTTACGTACCTCACTGGGCTGGTCGTATACCTTGGACAGCGACATGCCAATGGGTATCTCCGGCAGCAGAGCCTGTAACCTGCGATCCAGACGCTTGCCCACCGCCACCACATTTTCACCGTCGGCCATGGAAATACCCACGCTAAGCCCGGGCTTGCCGTTGACGTAGTAAATTTTATTCGGAACCGTCTCATAGGCGCGCGTGATGTCAGCGATATCCGACAGGCGCAGCAACCGACGCTCACTGGAACTGATCAGCAGATCGCCCATTTCCTGCACCGACCTGAACGCGCCGGTAGGGTTGAACCGCAGGTAGTCACCTCCAACCTGCACATTGCCGGCGTCTACCACGACATTCTGTGAACCCAGTACATCGGCGATCTGTTCCAGTGATATACCCAGTTCAGCCAGGCGGCTGCGTGAAATATCCAGGTAAACCACTTCACGTTGCTCACCATCGATGGAGACCTTGCGCACGCCCTCCACCAGCACCAGCTGCTTCTTGATGATGTCTGCGGTGTCGTAAAGGTCTCTCCAGGTATAACCTTCGCCGTGCAGCACCAGATACACACCATAGACGTCACCAAAATCATCGATGATGATGGGAGCGCTGGCACCGGGGGGCAGTGAAGGTTTAACGTCAGCGATCTTACGCCGCAGTTCATCAAAAATATTGGGGAGATCCTCAGCTGAGTATTCGTCCTTGAACTCAATAAGAATGTCAGAGAGCCCAGGGCGGGACACCGACATTTTGATACGCTTGAGTTGCGGCATTCGCTGGATAGCGTCTTCGAGGTGATAGGTCAGCTCCTCCTGCACTTCGCGAGCGCTCGCGCCGGGATAGGGAGTGAGTATCTTCGCCATCTTGATGGTAAAGGGCGGATCCTCCAGCTTACCCATGCCCTTGAAAGCCCAGATGCCACCACCCACCATGATCACTACCAACAGCCAGGCCACAACCGGCGTGCGTACCGAGTATTCCCCAATGTTCATAGCGGATACTCCTGAATCACTGACGGACTAAAGCGGATCATCAGCGCGCGGCTCCGCCTGTTCCGTGTTTGGCATACGCGTAACCTTCATGCCCTCCGCGAGATAAGGGGCGCCCACCGACACCACTTCCTCACCGCCATCGAGACCAGAGAGGATCTCTATGGAACGCCCGGACATGCGCCCGATCTCAACAGGCCGGGCTGTGACTGTCATCGACTCTGCGTCAAGCACCCAGACCCTGGGAGCGAGAGCGCTGTCAGCCTGCACCGCACGGGCTGGCACCCATTTTACCTTCTCGTTATCGACCACTCCGGTCAGATCGAGTTCGACCGTTGCGGTCATGCCCGGCAGGACATTGAATTCCTTTGGCGCATCCATGGTGAACGTGGCGCGGAAGGTTTGCGTCTGATCATCGGCCTTGGTGGCAATCTCTTTGGGGCGCAACAGGTAACGGCGACCACCGCGCCCGTCAAACTGCGCATAAGCGCTAATCGAACCCGCCGTTTCACCACGTCGCAGATCCACCTCTTCACCGGTCTCGCCGCGTATGCTGCGCACCACCGATTCGGGAAGGTTGATAATGACATCGAGCTCTTGCACGTTTTGCAACCAGATCACTGTCTGTCGCGCCGTTACCTCTTCAAAATTTTCCACGCTACGGCTGGCGATGCGTCCGGAGAAGGGCGCGGTCAGCACCGTGTAGTCCAGATCCTGCTGTGCCGCGGTGAGGGCGGCGCTGGCTGTGCGGAACTCAGCCTCCATCCGGTCGAAGTCGATTCGCGAGATGTTGCCGTCGACGATCAACTCTTTGCCGCGCTCGAAATTGCGCCTGGCGTTGTCGTAGTTGGCCTGTCTGTCTTCCACTACAATCTGGTAGTCCGTGGGGTCCAGCCTTGCCAGCACCTGGCCTTTTTCCACCAGGTCCCCCTCTTTCACCAGAAGTTCCTGCAACTGTCCGCTGACGCGAAACGCCAGCTCTGCGCGCTGCGTGGCATCGACCCGGCCAGGAAACGTGCGCACAGCCTCACTCGAGCCACCACCCACTGTGATCAGCTTCACCGGCCTGGATGCGGGAGGCGGAACTTCGCGGCTCTCCTGGGCGCAACCGACCAGCAGGGCCGGGAGGACCGATGCCACCGCCAGTGCGGCGCGGAATAAACACTTGCTCATTTTTCTTTCCTGAACCACTCAACAGTGGCCTATCTTAGCACCATCACAGTCAGCCGGAAGGCAGCAGCAGCCGGGGCATGCGCCAAACCAACCATAAACGGCTATACTGCCCCACTAGCCAATCACGCGGATCGTGTCTCCATGCCCTCGCTATCCATCAACAGAAATTCCAGTCACCCTACGCTGCTTCGCGCGAACCTGTCAGCGGTGGTGGTGCTGACACTATTCCTGTCCGCTTGCGGCAGCCTGCCAAAGGACGTCAACAGGGTTGCCAGCTACGCCCTGCCAGCGAGCAGCGATTCCCAGCTCGTTGCAGAGATTCAGCCGATGCTGGCACCGCACCCGGGAAAGTCCGGTTTTCGACTTCTGGTCCAGGGCGAGCAGGCCTATGTCGCGCGACTGAGGCTGGTAGCCGCGGCAGATACAACCCTGGATGCGCAATACTATATATGGCACGAGGATACGACGGGGCTGGTGCTGCAAAACGCCTTTCTCAAGGCAGCCGACCGCGGCGTGAGAGTGCGCCTGTTACTGGATGACCTTGATACAGCAGGAAAGGACGAGCGCCTGCGCCAGTTCAATGCCCACCCGAATATCCAGATCCGTGTGTTCAATCCGTTCGCAAACCGTGAGATGCGTGCTGCAGACTTCATCACCGACACCAGCCGCGTGAACCATCGAATGCACAACAAGACCCTTACCGCTGATAATATCGCCACCATCGTCGGCGGTCGCAATATAGGCGACGAGTATTTCGAGGCGACCACGGAAGTGGCTTTTGGTGACCTGGATTCACTTGGTATAGGCCCCGTCGCTGCCGAAGTGTCGGACCAGTTCGACCTGTACTGGAACAGCAAATACACATACCCGCTGGAGTCGTTTGACTGGGATACCCCGGTGACCGAACAGAGCGTTGCCGACTACCGCCGATGGTCAGATGAACGACTCGAAGAAGCCCGCAATACGCACTATGCAAAGCTGCTTCGCGATGTCGAGCTGGCAAGGATCAAAGCCATCAGCGAGCTGGAGTTTGTCTGGTCTGACTGGATTCTTGCTTTCGACCACCCCCGCGCCATCACCATGGACGAGATGACCCTAGAGACGCACCTCGCCCTGAAAATTCTTGACGGCATGAAGCAGGCAAAGGAAGACCTGATTATTATCTCGCCGTATTTCGTCCCGGGCCCGGAGTTCACGGGTTTTCTGACAGAGCTGAAGCAACGTGGCGTCAGGGTGCGCATACTGACCAATTCACTACAGGCGAATGATGTGGCCATGGTGCACGCGGGTTACATGCGCTACCGGGAAGACCTGGTCAGCGCGGGCGTTGAACTCTACGAGTATCACTCCAGGTCAAACAAGCTGCGCAGGCGGCTTGCACGGGAGCGTCTGGACGTTGACAGGACCAGTTTGCACGCCAAATTCTTTGCAGTGGACCAGACGCACCTGTTTGTCGGTTCCTTTAACCTCGACGGCAGATCAGCCAAACTCAATACCGAGCTGGGAGTGTATTACGCCAGTCCTGAGCAGGCGAAAATCCTGTCCGAAAAGTTTGACGCCAGCATGCAACAACTGGCTTATCGCGTGGTCATCGACGACGCCGGCAATATGCAGTGGGTAGGTCTCAACGCGGATACGGGCGAACAAGTGCGCTTTGACCACGAGCCCGACACCACCTGGTGGAAACGCTTCAGCACCAGGGTCCTGTCATGGATAGTACCGGAGTCACAACTCTAGGGCACCTCTGAACAATGGCAATGCACTCAGGCTTCAGTGCCCGCGGCGCGCCTCCATGCGCTTGAGCAGGGTGCCGATAATCCTGCGGTAGAGCTCCATGCCCAGGTGTTTATCTTCTATCGCGCTATCCACGTTGGGGTTGTCGTTCACCTCTATCACATAACCCCGGCCGTCTTTTTCCTTGATATCCACCCCGTAGAAACCGGTACCGATAGGACGCGTAGCGCGCAGCGCTGCGTCGATCACAGCTGGCGGCACCTGCTCAACAGGCACTGTTTCAAAGCCGCCGGAATCGGTGCGCTTGCCGTGTCGGTAGATCTGCCAGTGCTTCTTGACCATGAAGTAACGACAGGCGAACAGCGGCTGCCCGTCGATAACACCTATGCGCCAGTCAAAATCCGTGTACAGGAACTCCTGCGCCAGCAACAGAGTGGACTGGCGGAACAGCTTCTTGCAAATCGCGCCCAGCTCATCGCGGTTCTTTGCCTTTTCAACACCCCGGGAGAATGAGCCGTCAGGGATCTTTACCACTATCGGGTAGCCCAATTGCTGCTCCAGTTCATCCAGTTGCCCGGACTGCCCCTTGTACAAAACCACCGTTCTGGGTGATGGCACCTTGTGTGCACGAAACAGGTCAGCCAGGTAGATCTTGTTGGTGCAGCGCAGAATCGAGACGCTGTCGTCGATAACCACCAGGCCTTCACTTTCCGCTTTCTTGGCGAAACGGTAGGTGTAGTGATCGATATTCGTAGTTGCCCGTATCAGCAGTCCATCGTATTCGGGCAGGCGCAGGTAATCCCGCGGTCCTATCAGCTCACAATCCACACCTACCTCTTTGCCGGCGCGGACAAATCGCTTGAGCGCAACATCATTGGAGGGCGGCATTTTTTCCGCGGGGTCTACCAGTATGGCCAGATCGTAACGCGACGCCTTGTCGGTGCGATGTTTGCGCCACACCTTGTGACTGAACTCATCCAGTGCGCTGGCGAAATGTCCCGCCTGCTCGTCGTCCAGACGGGTTGGCGAACGCGGCTTCAGCGCACTTATTTCCCAGCGCTTACGACGTCGCAGGGTTATCTCCAGTATGGGGCAGGGAAAGGCCTGAAACAGCTTTTCCGTGAGCTTGTGGAAACGACTGTCATGGCTGCGACCGAAGTAACTGAACAGCACCAGTGCTTGCTCCGGGTCGGCCTGTTCAAGCGAATGGTAGACCTCATCGGAAAAATCATCCACGTGCATTCTGTACAGAGAACGCTTGCTCAGGTCATTCAGGGTACGCACGGAGGGAATGACCGGGTGGCCGCGGGCCTCGGCCAGCAGCGAGCAGTAGTAGCCCTCGGACAAATAACCAAAACTGCGGCACAGATTGATCACCCGGGTGCGGGATGTGGGCGCCTGTTGCTGAACGCCATTCATGTAGTCAGGAAAACTGAGCACGTGGTCACTGGGGTAGTAAGGCGCCCAGTCGCTGAGACGGTGCATCACAATAAGCGTTTGCGACATGTAAGATGTTCCGGCTGCACCGCTGTGGTGAGCAAATGGGAATAATCCGCGAAAGTATTTGCCATCAGCGGCTGGCAGTCAATCGGGGCGCGAGCTATATTTTTGCTCCCCCCAAGGAGGGTTTATGCGTTCCCTATCCTCACCTCAATGCCGGGCGGATGGCACCTTCGCGCCTGTTTCTGTCGCCGTCTTGCCACTTGCACCCAGCTCTCCCTGCGTTGGCCCGAGCCCGCTCCTGTGGCTATGATTCGCAAGGCCGTCACCGGTGACATCAACGCCTTGCTTGACCTGGAGACAGTCGCTTTCCAGACAGACCGCCTGAGCCGCCGCAGCTTCCGTCGCTGGCTGCGACACCCCGGCTGCGTATTTCTGGTGGCTGAACGCGAAGGCGCACTGGCTGGCTACGTTCTGGTGAGCCTGCGGCGCGGCACACGCCTCGCCAGGCTGTATTCGTTGGCCGTACACCCCGACGCACGCGGCGAAGGTCTTGCATCAGCACTGCTGGTAGCAGCAGAACAGCAGGCTCGGGAAGCGGGCGCCCTGTTTTTGCGCCTTGAAGTAGCCGGCACCAACGACAGCGCTTTGAGGCTCTACCGGAAATCAGGCTATCTGCAGTTCGGGCTCTACCGTCGTTATTACGAAGACCACAGCGACGCATTGCGGATGCAAAAATGCATCCACAAGCCCGACACCCTCGGGGACAGTCGCAGGATACCCTGGATACCGCAATCAACGCCGTTCACCTGCGGTCCGGCTGCGCTGATGATGGCCATGACCTCCCTCGATGCCCAGTACCGGCCCAGCCCGCAGGAAGAGGTGCAGATTTGGCGGGAAGCCACGACCATCTTCATGACGTCCGGACATGGAGGTTGCCACCCGCTGGGACTCGCCATTGCGGCCAAAGCCCGCGGTTTTGCCGCGCAGGTCTGGGTCAACCAGCGAACCCCATTATTTGTCGACGGCGTCAGGGATACGAACAAGAAACGAGTGATCAGGCTAACGCATGATGCTTTCGTAGCACAGGCTCGCGACAAGCAGATACCGGTGCACTACGCTGATATAGACCAACAGCAGCTGGTGGAGTATTTCGATTCAGGTGCGAATATCCTGATCCTGATCTCCACCTATCGCCTGGACAACCACAAGGCACCGCATTGGGTGGTACTGAGCGGGCACGATGGACAATGCCTGTTCGTGCACGACCCCGATCTGGAAGTGGCCAGCGGTGGCAGCATCGCTGACGAGCACCGGGACGCGATAGAATGCCAGCACTTGCCCATTGCCCGGGATGATTTTGCGTCGATGAGCCAGTTCGGGGGCAACCGTCTGCGCGCGGCGGTAGTGGTGCACAAAAGTTGATGGGACAGTGTGACCGGACAGGGGACAGTAAGGGATGACAGACAATAACGCGGCCTATCTGAAGATGGTGCGGACGCTCTCCGATCGGGTCGTCGAGGCGCAGCAGCCCATTCGTATTCTTGACTCGATCAAATGGTGCGCCGAGGTACGCAGCGCTTTCTTCGCCAGTGGATGCAAAGCCCTGCCCGCCGTGGACGCGGACTACTACCAGCGCAAGAATCCGCTGGAGTTCGACCCCGCTGCAGTACGCCAGGAGTTTCACCAGATAGAGCGTGACATAGCCCGGAATCTGGGGCAATTGAACCCTCTCTCAGCCATCATGCGCAGAATGTGTCGCGAGTACCAGACCGTAACCCGCATGATTGAGGCCCGCGGCACCGCCGACTTCAACCTGCTATCCGAAGAATTATACGGCTCCGCCTCTGACGTATTCCACGCCGGCGACCCAACGCTCGCGGATCTCGGCACGCAAATGGAGGCCATCGTAATCAACCTGTTGAAGAACGCCTCTATGGTTGAGGATAACAAAGACATTGCCGCCCCGGCGGCCGTAGACATGCTCAACCAGCGCCTGCTGAAAGTCTTCCCCAATGCCGGCATCAGAGTCTTACTCAACGACCAGATGACTGCCGATGCCGCGGCAGGTTCCGACTACCTGAAGATTCGTAGCGACGCCCGTTTCAATGCACTGGATATTGACGTTCTGGAAGTACACGAGGGCTGGGTCCATCTTGGCACCACCCTCAACGGTTCGGCACAGCCCTATTGTACCTTCCTCAGCAAGGGCCCGCCCTCGGCGACAACCACTCAGGAAGGCCTCGCCGTTCTCACAGAAATACTCACCATGCGCTCCAGCCCGGCACGCTTGTACCGCCTGATCAACCGCGTGCGCGCCGTCACCCTCGCAGAGCAGGGCGCAGATTTTATAGAGGTATTCAATTATCTGCGGCAACACGAGATGTCCGACGATGACAGCTACAGCATTGCGGTGAGGATATTTCGCGGCAGCACTCCCGGCGGGAAACCGTTCACCAAGGACCTCGCTTACATGCGCGGTTTCGTGCAGACCTATAATTTCCTGCGCCTGGCAATGAGTGAGGGCAAACTCGAGAACCTGCCGCTGTTGTTCTGCGGCAAGATCATTCTGGAGGACATCAAGACTTATCGCCTGTTGCAGGACGAGGGCGTGGTAATAGGCCCACAGTTCCTGCCACCACACTTCGCCGACCTGAAAGGCCTGGCGACATGGATGAGTTTCTCGCGGTTTATTGCGTCAATGAACTTTGAGCAGTTACAGGCGGACTACGGCCCGCTACTGTAACCACGCTTCACCAGGGAAAGTTACCCGGGCTGAAGCCGGGCCTTCCATGAGCGACTCGCCGTCAGGAGCACTTTGAATCACCACAATTCAGACAGGTCAGGCAACCGTCCATCATGATGGCCGCCTTGACGCTGCATTTGCGGCACAGCTCGGCACTGGCCGGGAAATCGCTGCCGGCACCGTCGTCGCCGGTCTTGGCGGCATACTCTGCCTTCTTTTCATCGAGGATTTTCTTCTGGTGTTCGGTAAGGCCGGGCTGTTCCAGCATACCGATATTCTGCAGGTGGTCCTCGATGGCCCAGCCAATTTCGGCGACCAGTGACGGCATGAAGCGCCCACCGGATTTGAAATAGCCGCCCTGGGGATCAAACACCGCTTTCAATTCCTCAACCAGGAAGGTGCAGTCACCGCCCTTGCGAAAAACCGCGGAGATAACGCGGGTCAGGGCCACAATCCACTGAAAGTGGTCCATATTTTTCGAGTTGATGAAAATTTCGAATGGCCGGCGCAGTTCGTGGTCAGTGCCGGGATTGAGAATAATGTCATTGATCGTCAGGTACAGCGCGTGGTCAGACAGCGGCGTCTTGATTTTGTAGGTGGCGCCAGCCAGCTGTTCCGGGCGAGAAACCTTCTCGTGCATTTGCACGATATTGCTCTCTATTTCCTTTTGCTTGTCTTCTTCGGTCTTCACCTGGAAGCCGACGATTTTCTTATCGATTTTCTTGCTCATATTTGCTTACCCTCAAACGGGAACTTTTCCCATCATCAACCTCGCTCAGGCGAGGCCCTTGTCTCATCGTTTTTCTCGCGCTAGCGAGAGCACCTTACTTTCGGCTGTCGTCACCGCGGCGCGAACCGCTTGCTCTGGGCCATTCCCGCGCTGCGGTCACGGCGATGAGCCAGGGTGACGTATCAGAACTTGCCGTAATACCCTTCCTTCAATGCGTCAAACAGGTTGGCGGCTGTGTGCGTCTCACCGTCGTACTCCACTTCCTCATTGCCCTTGAGCTCAATCGTGGAACCGTCTTCCAGCGTAAACTGGTAGTGGGTATTTTCCAGGTCCTCTTCCTTGACCAATACACCCTGGAACGCCTCCGGATTGAAGCGGAAGGTCGTACAGCCCTTCAAGCCCTGCTCCGCGGCGTACAGGTAGGTGTCCTGAAACTTTTCGTAAGCAAAGTCGGTGGGCACGTTGATCGTCTTGGAGATAGAAGAATCCACCCACTTCTGCGCTGCGGCCTGCACGTCCACGTGCTGCTTGGGTGTTACCGTGTCCGATGCAATAAAGTAGTCGGGCAGCGCCTCGCCTTCTTCCTTGGAAAACGGCATCGCCCGGGGATTGATCAGCTCACGGTAGGCCAGCAGCTCGTAGGAGAAAACATCTACCTTTTCCTTGGACTTCTTGCCTTCGCGAATCACGTTGCGACTGTAGTGGTGAGCAAAGCTGGGCTCGATACCATTACTGGCATTGTTGGCCAGGGACAGGGAGATGGTGCCGGTGGGTGCAATTGAGGAGTGGTGTGTAAAACGGGCACCCTCCTGAATAATGGAGGCAACCAGCTCAGGTTCTTCCTGCGCCAGAGCCTGCATGTAATGGCTGTACTTGCCGTGCAGGATACGCCCGGGGATCTTGTCACCGAGTTTGATGCCATCCGCGGCAAGCTCGGGACGCCGTCGCAGCATTTCGCCCGTCACCTCAAACTCCTCACTCATGATGGGCGCCGCGCCTTTTTCACGGGCCAGTTCCAGCCCTACCTTCCAGCCGGAAACCGCCATATCGCGCGCCACCTGCTCGGTAAATGCCAGCGAATCTTCCTCGCCATATTTCATCCGCAACATGGCCATGGTCGACCCCAGGCCAAGGAAGCCCATACCATGGCGCCGCTTGCGGGTGATTTCTTCGCGTTGCTGGGCCAAAGGCAATCCGTTTATTTCCACCACGTTGTCCAGCATGCGGGTGAAGACGGCGACCACCTCACGGTATTCGTCCCAGTCAAACCACGCGTTTTCAGTAAACGGCTCGCGCACAAAGCGGGTAAGGTTCACTGATCCCAGCAGACAGCTGCCGTAGGGCGGCAGCGGCTGTTCGCCACAGGGGTTGGTGGCGCGCACGTTTTCACAGAACCAGTTATTGTTCTTCTTGTTGACCTCGTCGATCAGGATAAAGCCGGGCTCAGCGTAATCATAGGTGGAACTCATAATCGCATTCCACAGCTTGGTGGCACGAATGCGCTGGTACACCCTGCAGGCGACACGGCCCTGCTCATCCGACACGTAACCATTGGTCTCGGGGAACGGACGCCAGATGATTTCCATCTCCGGGTCCAGGTCACGTGCAGCGTATTCCTTGGGTGTCACCGGGAAAGAAAGTGGCCACTCTGCGTCCTCACGCACCGCCTTGATGAAGTCCTCGGTAATCAGCAGCGACAGGTTGAACTGCCGCAGGCGCCCGTCTTCCCGCTTGGCCTTGACGAAATCAAAGACATCCGGGTGGTGCACATCGAAGGTCGCCATTTGCGCGCCGCGACGACCACCGGCCGACGACACGGTGAAGCACATCTTGTCAAAAATATCCATGAATGACATGGGGCCGGAGGTGTAGGCACCTGCACCCGACACAAAAGCGCCACGCGGGCGCAGCGTAGAAAACTCATAACCGATCCCGCAGCCGGCTTTCAGCGTCAGGCCCGCCTCGAGGTTACGCTGCAAAATGCCGTCCATCGAGTCAGCGATGGTGCCGGACACAGTACAGTTGATGGTAGAGGTAGAGGGCTTGTGCTCCTGGGCACCAGCATTGGAAACGATGCGACCCGCTGGTATCGCGCCCCGCTTGAGAGCCCACACAAAGCGCTGCTCCCATTCCTGGCGAATGCTTTCATCTTCCACCTCGGCCAGCGCGCGCGCCACCCGAGAGTAGGTACCGTCTATGTCGGCATCGACCGGATTGCCGCGGCCGTCTTTCAATCGGTATTTCTTGTCCCAGATATCCAGGGAGGCTCCCTGAAGTTCGATAGTGCTACCCCGAGCGGTAGTATCCTGCTTGGTTGCTGGTTCCAAAATGTGCCCCTTCGTGCGTCAGATCTGCGGACGAATAGCGCCCGCGAAGCTTGTTGTTAGAGCGCATATTTATACCTACATATCGGCGAAAGCTCAACGGGCAGACACAATATATTGTGAAAATCTCTGCATGTGTTCATTTTTTGACCACCCCACCACAACCCGTTTACCGCCCTGGATCCGCGCTGTCGCGCAGGGCCTGCGGCCCCAAGCCAGAGCGCCAGAGGGCGCCGAGGTAATGGAGCACTCACCAGCTTGCCCCGGTAGCCCCGCCGCAGGCCCGGACAGTCACCGACTGCAATTGCCACATTCTTGCACGCACAACTTAACCGCAGGGGCGCCACAGCGTATGATCGCCTCAGCCTGTACACCGCCGAGGAGAGCGCAGCATGCTGATCAGCAACATAGAAGTGATTCCCAACATGCGCGTTGTGCGCCATCTTGGCCTGGTGCAGGGCAGCACGGTGCGGGCCAAACACGCCGGCAAGGACATCATGGCGGGCTTCAAGAATATCTTCGGTGGCGAGTTGGGAGCCTATACCGAACTCCTGCAGGAGTCGCGCGACGAAGCCGTGGCGCGCATGTCAGAACAGGCGCGGGCTATCGGCGCCAATGCGGTCATCAACGTACGCTTCTCCACCTCCGCCATCGCCGCCGGGGCGTCGGAGATCCTCGCCTATGGCACCGCTGTGGAAGTCGCAGAGACGGGCAGGTAAACCAGCATGGAAGCCCTGCTGCAACTGGCGATCTTCTTCACCCTGCTGGCGCTGGGTTACCTGTTTGGACGCCGCGCGGAAAGCAAGCACTATAAAAGCATTCGCGAGCGCGAGGAGCAGCTCAGGTACCTTGTAGTACTCAACCAGCGTTTCCCTCCGCCGGGCATGCTAAGCCATCGCACTGACATGGTCACCGGCAATGTGGTGATATCAGTGGACTACTTCAAGACCGTGGTGGCGGGCCTGCGCAACCTGGTGGGCGGCAACCTTAACTCCTATGAGTCCCTGCTGGACCGCGCGCGACGTGAGGCAATCCTGCGCATGCAGGAGCAGGCCGCTCTGCGTGGCGCCGAGGCCGTCATCAACCTGAAATTTGAGACCTCACGTATCGCCGGGAACTCTGCCAAGGGCATAGGCTCTGTCGAGGTACTGGCCTACGGCACCGCCCTTACGCACCCGGACAAGTAAGCCGGGGATGTCTTTACCAGACGGTAACCCGCGTATCCCTGAAGGCATCAATGCCCGCAACGACCACCCTCTGCGCGAATTTCTTATCCTGGCCGCAGGTATCAGCGGGGCACTTGTTGCCCTGGTGCTGGTCCTGGGGCTGACCGCTAAACTGATCGCGCCCTACATCCCCTTCTCCTGGGAGCTGTCAGCCGCACCGTCCATGCAGGATCTGCTGGCTGGCGACGATGCTGACCCGGGCGCCGCCCGCGCCCTGTCCGCACTGAGTAACTCGCTGCTTCAGAGCAGCCTGAAGGTGCCTGTGAACGGCAAAGACCCGAAGGACGTTGCTCCACCTGAACATTTTCGTTTTTCGCTGGTAAAACTGGACTACCCCAACGCCTTCGCCACGCTGGGTGCGCAAATCGCTGTCACCGAAGCGCTGTTGCAGCACGTGAGCAGTGAAAACGGACTGGCGATGGTGCTGGCGCATGAGATCGCGCACGTCCAGCTGCGTCATCCCATAGAAGCAGCAGGCCGCGGCATCGTTGTGCAGATTGCGCTGGCCGCACTGCTCGGCGACAGCAGCGCCAACCTGCTGGGAGGAAGCCTCAGCACCGGCAGCATGCTGACCCTGCTCAGTTTTAACCGCGACATGGAATTACAGGCAGACCGACGTGCCCTGGATATCCTCCGGGCGCACTACGGCCACGTGGGCGGCGCAGACGAATTCTTCCTCGATATGGCGGCCGATCCCCACAGTGCGGACTGGCTGGAATTCGCGCAGACCCATCCCAGCAGCAAACGCCGGCTGCAACTGATTCGCCAGGCGATCAGAGAGGATGGCCCTGGCGACGCTACCGTGGCCCTGCCGGAAGCGCTGCAGCCAAACCAACCGCTGCAGTAAATCCAACGCGCCGGCAGTGGGCGTAAATCGCATTCGACAAGCACAGCGATAGCAGCGCAGCAGCGCGATGGCCCGTTGCGGATACACCCGTATCCTATACACTCACAGCAGAAGGGGCCGGTATCGCGGCCCGCCAACACCGCTGGAGCACAGGCGAACCCCTTGAAGCTTTCACTATTCGGTCAGAAATTTGCGGGCAAGTCCGGCATCGTCGAACTCATGGACGATCTGGGCAGCGCCCTCAATGAAAACCCTGAGATGATCTTTATGGGCGGGGGCAACCCGGGACGCCTGCCTGAACTGGAGGCTGTCTTCCAGCAGCGCCTGGAGGCAATCATGGCGGACCCGGCGCAGCGCCATAGCCTGTTCGGCATCTACCAGTCGCCCCAGGGTGACAGGGAGTTCCGCAAACAGATCGCCGGCTTCCTCAAACAGCAGTTCGGCTGGAATTTGAGTGAGCACAATATCGCTGTCAGCAACGGCAGCCAATCCGCCTTCTTCGTACTCTTTAACATGCTGGCCGGGGCAATGCCTGATGGCACCTCCCGGGCGATCCACCTGCCATTGGCTCCCGAGTACATCGGCTATGCCGACGCCGGCCTGAGTGAACATTTTTTCAACGCGACCCGTCCAAGCATCGAGCTGCTTGACGACCACCTGTTCAAGTATCACGTGGATTTTTCGCAGCTCAAGCCGGGAGAGGAAACCGCGGCATTGTGCGTCTCACGACCAACCAACCCCACCGGCAACGTGCTCACAGACGACGAAGTGGCCCACCTTGACGAGATCGCGCGCGAACGGGGCATTCCGTTGATCATCGATGGCGCCTATGGTCTGCCGTTCCCCAATATCCTGTTCACCGAGGCCAGCCCTCACTGGAACGACAACACGGTGCTGGTGCTCAGCCTGTCAAAGCTGGGGCTGCCCGGCGTGCGCACCGGCATAGTGGTGGCGCGGGAGGAAATTGTGCGGGCATTTACCAACGCCAACACCATAGTCAGCCTGGCCTGCGGCACGTTGGGCCCGGCGCTGGCAAGGGCACTGTTCGACAGCGGCGAAATACGCACGCTTACCCGTGACTACGTCACCCCGTTTTATCGCGAACGCTCACTGCAGGCCGTCGCCTGGTTCCGCGAGGCGTTGGGGGACCTCCCCTGGCATGTACACAAACCGGAGGGCGCCATATTTCTCTGGCTGTGGTTCGACGGCTTACCCATCAGCAGCCAGGAGCTTTACCAGAGACTGAAACGGCGCGGCGTGCTTATCGTGCCCGGGCATAACTTTTTCGTGGGCATGCATGACGACTGGCGCCATCGCCAGGAATGCATCCGGGTTTCCTACGCCCGTGACAGCGAGACTGTGCGCAGGGGAATTGGCATTATCGCCGAGGAAGTACAGCGCGCCTATGAGGGCAATTGACCGGACCTTTGCGCGAACCTGTTCTATTATTAAGGGTCGAACTGAACAGTTCCCGCCACGTACCTGCAACAAGGACAAAACATGCCACGTTTTCTGCTCTATCTCATCGCCATACCTCTTGTGCTCATACTCGCCGCAGCGCTCCTGCTACCGCTGCTGCTGGACAAGGACAAGATCCTCGACATCGCCGCCGCCCAGGTCAAGCAGCATACCGGTGCCACCCTGCAGGTAGCAGGTGAGTCCAGCCTCAGCATCTTCCCCACGCTGGGTGTCAGCCTGGCACAAGTCTCCCTGGAAATGCCGGATGCTGAACAGGGCAGCATACAGGCGGGATCCCTGGAGATTGGCGTTCAGTTCATGCCCCTGCTTGGCGGTGAGGTTGCAATTGACACCATCGCGCTGGACGGCGTGGCGGCCAGGGTGGTTTCCAAACCCGACCCCGACCCCGTCGACACCACGCAGATGAATGACGAGCAACTGCAGGCCTTCTACGCCAAGCGTCAGGCCGATAAAGAACAGGCTGGAAAGACCGCCGGAGCAGAAGTCGCAGTGGCGGTGCCACTGGCACTGGAAGTCGCCAATCTCAGTATCACCGATTCACGCATCGAACTGGCCGAAGTGGGCGGCGAGACCACAGTGATCGAAATTGTGAAGCTGCGCGGCCAGGGGCTCAACCTGGATGATCGTCCAATGCCATTG
>JAUIIQ010000054.1 GCA_030431585.1 Gammaproteobacteria bacterium
ACAGCCCCATGGCGGTGGCCACCAGCGCTTCGGATATACCCGGTGCGACCGTGGCAAGGGTCGCCTGAGTCGCGTTGGCCAGCCCCCGGAACGAATGCATAATTCCCCATACCGTACCAAACAGGCCAATGTAGGGGCTGGTGGAGCCGACCGAGGCCAGGAACGGCAGGTGTCGCTCCAGACGTTCCTCTTCGCGCATCAGGGCCACGCGCATGGCGCGCCGTGAGCCTTCAAGAATTGCCTCGGAGTCCATCTCCGACTGCTGGGCGAGTCGGGAGAATTCCTTGAAACCGGCACGAAAGATACTCTCCATACCCAGAATAGCGTGTCCATCGGCAGCCTTTTCGTTGCCCTCCCGGTAAAGCTGCGCGAGGTCTATGCCGGACCAGAAACGCTCCTCAAAGTCATACATTTCCTCATTTGCATTGCGCAGGTAAATAAAGCGCTGCACGATCATGTACCAGGACAGGAAAGATGCCCCCATTAAAATCGCCATCACCAGCTGCACGGTGATACTGGCGTTTATAACCAGGTCTAACAGGCTTAATTGCTCGTCCAATTCGACTCCCTCAATTCTTGTTCGTTTTCGGCGGCACCAGGCGGTCCATCATCTGAGCGGGTATACGCCGGGGCTTCATACTGCTGCGCTCTACGCAGGCAATCGTCACCTCACCCTGCGCAAGCAACTCACCTTTACGTTCTACCGATTGAGACATACGCATCGACGCGCCCCTGCATTGGGTGACCAATGCCGTTACCTGTAATTGCTCATCCAGACGCGCCGGCTTCAGGTATTTCACCGTCATGTCGCGGACCACAAACATCAGCTCATGAGTGAAAATGTAATCCTTCCCAAAACCCAGCGAGCGCATCAGTTCGGTACGTGCCCGTTCCATAAACTTGAGGTAATTGACGTAGTAGACAATACCCCCGGCATCCGTGTCCTCAATGTAGACTCGCAGCGGAAAGGAAAATTCCTCACCTGCCATCAACCCTCTCCGTCCAGATCCAGAGGCAGGCTGCCTCTATCGCGACCTCCGGGCTGAGGCAGGCCGAAGTGAAGGTAGGCGTTGCGCGTCACCATACGGCCTCGCGGCGTGCGCAACATGTAGCCTTGCTGAATAAGATAAGGTTCCAGTACGTCTTCAATCGTGCCTCGTTCTTCGGAGATGGCTGCGGCAAGACTGTCCACACCCACCGGGCCACCGTCAAACTTCTCGATGAGCGCCAGCAACAGGCGTCGGTCCTGGTGATCAAACCCCTGCTGGTCGACACTGAGCATATCCAGTGCCCGGTCCGCGACCGCCACCGAGACATGACCATCCGCCTTGACCTCGGCATAGTCACGCACCCGCCGCAACAGACGGTTGGCTATGCGTGGCGTGCCGCGGGAGCGGCGGGCGATTTCAGTCGCACCGGGCTTGTCGATGCCGATTTCCAGAATATTCGCTGAACGCTCTACAATATGAGCCAGGTCGGCCACCTCGTAAAACTCAAGGCGCTGAACAATGCCAAAGCGGTCGCGCAACGGCGACGTCAGCAAGCCCGCCCGGGTGGTTGCCCCCACCAGCGTGAAGGGAGGCAGGTCCAGCTTGATGGAGCGCGCCGCCGGGCCTTCACCTATCATGATATCCAGTTGATAATCTTCCATCGCGGGGTAGAGAATCTCTTCCACGAAGGGGCTGAGGCGATGAATTTCGTCGATAAACAGCACATCGCCAGGCTCGAGATTGGTCATCAGTGCGGCGATATCACCCGCTTTTTCCAGCACCGGGCCGGACGTCGTTTTCAGTGACACGCCCATTTCGTTGGCAATAATACTCGCCAGCGTGGTTTTCCCGAGTCCGGGCGGCCCAAAAATCAGGGTGTGGTCCAGAGGCTCACCGCGCCCCTTGGCCGCCTGGAGAAAAATACCCATCTGCTCACGGACCGCCTGCTGCCCTACATACTCATCGAGGGACTTGGGGCGAATAGCCCTGTCCAGAGCGTCCTCGCGAGGACTCGCTGGCTCCGCGGCGATCAGGCGATCGGTTTCAATCATCCGCTCACCATCGACTTCAAGGCCCGGCGAATCAATTCCTCGCTATCGCCGATATCGTCATCATTGACAGCAGCGACCATTCTGGAGGCTTCAGCCGGTTTATAACCCAGAGAAATCAGAGCACCCTCGGCATCAGCCACTTTGTCCGACGGCGCTTTCACGGCGACATCGTCAGTGGGCAGGTCTGTTTGCAGTTGACCCAACCAGTCCTTGAGCTTGTCTCGCATTTCCACCAACAGGCGTTCCGCTGTCTTCTTGCCGACCCCGGGAAGTGCGACCAGGGCAGACACGTCATCGCGCTGTACACAACGCGCAAAGCTTACGGAATCCATACCGGAGAGAATCGTCAATGCCAGCTTAGGACCCACGCCGGTGACCTTGATAAGCTGGCGAAAAAGGGAGCGGTCGCGCTCATCAATGAAGCCGTAAAGCAGTTGTGCATCCTCACGGACCACAAAATGCGTGACCAGCGACACTTCCGCGCCCAGTTCCGGCAGCAGGAACAGAGTTGTCATAGGTACCTGCAGCTCATAGCCCACGCCACCTACCTCCACCAGGATATCAGGTGGATGTTTGTGTACCAGCGTTCCCCGAATTCTGCCTATCATCTGGTGCCGCCTACCGCAGTCTGCGCCGACGCACGGATCGGGCGCCAGCCATGTTTATCATACTTTGATGGGTATGGGCGTGGCAGAGCGCAGCCGCCAGCGCATCCGCTGCATCTTCCTGAGGCTGCGCAGGCAACTTCAGCAGCACCTTGACCATATGCTGAACCTGACTCTTGTCCGCCGCCCCGGTGCCCACTACCGACTGTTTGATCTGCCTGGCCGAATACTCGGAAACATCCATACCCAGGGTGGCGCAGGCGACAATCGCTGCACCGCGCGCCTGACCCAGCTTGAGTGCTGACCCGGCGCTCTTCGCCATGAACACCTGCTCAATGGCAAGGTCCTGCGGGCAATGCAGTTCTATCAACTCGGTGACGCTCTCGAATATGATCTTCAATCGCGGCGCCAGATCGCCTTCCGGCAAACGGATGACGCCACTGGTAACGTACTCGCTGCGACCGGACACATAATTGATTATGCCAAAGCCGGTTTTGCGGGAACCCGGATCGATCCCCAGAATAAGCGACATGGAAGTTCTGCGCCCTGTACCCCGTTAACTTATTATGTACAAATTTACAGTCCGGGTCAGCATACATTGCGTCATATCACCGGTATCAAGCCGATCATGCCCTGATGCCGCTAGCGTACGTTCCGCTTCAGGGCCCCGGGCTGCCTGCCCGGAAACCGCGGCCCACAGCTGTGTCAGCTTTCCGGCGCGACATCCCTGGGTTGGCGCAGGCGGATATGCAGGTCGCGCAGCTGCGTTGCGTTCACATCGCCAGGGGCGTCCGTCATGACACAATGCGCGCTCTGCGTTTTGGGGAAAGCAATAACATCGCGTATTGAACTGGCCCCGGTCATCAACATAACCATGCGGTCCAGACCAAAGGCCAGGCCGGCATGGGGCGGTGCGCCATACTGCAGGGCCTGCAGAAGGAAACCAAATTTCTCATTGGCCTCCTCCTCACCTATATCGAGTACACGGAACACCACTTCCTGCATGTCTCGCTGGTGAATACGCACGCTGCCGCCGCCCAGTTCGCAGCCGTTCAGCACCATGTCGTAGGCGCGCGAGAGGGCCTGAGCAGGATTGGCCTGTAACTCCTCGACCGAACAGGAAGGGGCGGTAAAGGGGTGATGCAGCGGGGTCAACCCGCCGTTGCCATCGTCCTCAAACATGGGAAAGTCGACCACCCACAGCGGCGCCCAGCCATCGCCGACCATGTCCAGGTCCTCGGCCACTTTTACTCGCAACGCGCCCAGTGCCTCGTTGACAACCCGGGTCTTGTCGGCACCGAAGAAGATGATATCGCCATCCGCAGCTTGCAGGCGTGACATCATTTCCATCACCACAGCGTCAGGCATAAACTTGAGTATCGGTGACTGCAGGCCCTCAACGCCGGCGGACAGGTCATTCACTTTGATCCACGCCAGCCCCTTGGCACCAAAGATGGAGACATACCTGGTGTATTCGTCAATTTCCTTGCGGCTGATGCTGGCACCACCAGGTACTCGCAAGGCAGCAACCCGGCCGGCCTCGTCGTCCGCAGGGCCACGAAACACCTTGAAGTCCACTTGCTGCATCAGGTCATCTATACTGACCAGCTCCATATCGATGCGCAGGTCCGGCTTATCAGAGCCATACCGCTCCATGGCCTCTCTGTAGGGCATATGCGGGAACTCTGGAAGGCTCACGTTGAGCACGCTGTGGAAAACCTCGCGCACCATACGCTCGGTAATACCCATGATGTCTTCCTCACCCAGGAACGAAGTCTCAATATCGATCTGGGTGAATTCCGGTTGTCGGTCGGCGCGCAAATCCTCGTCGCGGAAACAACGGGCTATCTGGTAATAG
This sequence comes from Gammaproteobacteria bacterium, assembly GCA_030431585.1. GTDB lineage: Bacteria > Pseudomonadota > Gammaproteobacteria > Pseudomonadales > Halieaceae > Halioglobus. The sequence goes on from JAUIIQ010000054.1 coordinate 4,505, forward strand.
CGGTCGAAACCGGCAACCATCAGCAGCTGCTTGAACAATTGCGGCGATTGGGGAAGGGCGAAAAATTGTCCGGGGTGGGTGCGGCTGGGCACCAGGTAATCGCGGGCTCCTTCTGGCGTCGCGCGGGTAAGAATAGGCGTTTCTATATCCAGAAAGCCCTCCCCGTCGAGGAAATTACGCACCACCGACGTTATCCGGGAGCGGGTAATCAGGCGGTCCTGCATTTCCTGGCGCCGCAAGTCCATGTAGCGATAGTGCAGACGTACTTCCTCGCCTACCGCTGTGTGTTCATCCAGCTGAAAGGGAGGGGTTGCAGCAGAATTGAGAATCTCCAGCTCCTTCCCCAGCACCTCGATCTCGCCGGTTGGCATGTTCGGATTGGTGGTACCTTCTCCGCGCGCGCGCACCCTACCGCTAATTTTCAGCACGTATTCGCTGCGCACACGGTCTGCTCGCTGGAAGTGCTCTTGCGTATCAGGATCGAAGACCACCTGCACGATACCCCCCCTGTCCCGCATGTCCAGGAAGATGACGCCGCCATGATCGCGGCGACGATCCACCCAACCGCAGAGGGTTACCGTTTCGTCGATGTTGGCGGTGCCCAGGGCGCCACAATAATGACTGCGCATAATTCGATTCCGTAATAATGGCTGTCCGGCACCAGGGCCGGGCTTCAAACTGCTGACTTGCTGTCCTTCCTGGCGTCTTTCTTGCCGTCGCTGGCTTTTGACGCAGCACCGCTGTCACCGGACGATGCAGAATCTGCCCCTCCATGGAGGTTCTTCTTGTTACCGGTTTTGAAGTCAGTCTCGTACCAGCCTCCACCTTTGAGGCGAAAAGCCGCTGCGGACACTTTCTTCTTCAGCTCAGGCTCGCCACAGTTCGGACACTCCAAAAGCGGGGCATCACTGATTTTTTGCAATGCTTCCAGTTCCTCGCCACATTTCTGGCACTGGTATTCATAGATCGGCATGGTTCCACCCACCAAAAACAGTCACAGGGAGAAAATAAGGCGCGGATTTTAACCCAAGCGACCTGGCAGGCCAAGCAAAGGAGGAGCTAAAACAGAGGGGGGCAAAAACCCCTTACGCCTGACAGCGTAAAAAGGGCGGTTTACACAACTGGTCGCCCGCCGCGATAGCGGAACGACCAGTCAGGAAACGACGCTCAGGAGGCGGCGTATTCCTTCAGCTTCTTCAGCGGGCGAACCTTTACTGCCGTGCTGGCAGGCTTCGCTTTGAAGACAGTCTCTTCACCGGTGAACGGGTTAATACCCTTGCGCGCCTTGCGAGCGGGCTTCTTCACTGTGGTGATTTTCATAACACCCGGGATAGTGAACTCGCCTACTGAACGCTTTTTGATACTGCGCTCAATCAGCGTATTCAGCTCGTCCAGAACAGCATTGACCTGCTTCTTGCTCAGATCTGTGCTTTCAGCGAGGCTGGCAACGATCTGGCTCTTGGTCATTTTGTCCTTGAGTGCGGGGGCTTTCTTAACCGGAGCCGCCTTCTTTGCTACCGCCTTTTTCTTGGCGGGAGCCTTCTTTGCCGCTACCTTCTTCTTGGCCGGAGCCTTTTTCTTCGCTGCTGCTTTCTTAGTCGCCATGTTATTTTCGACCTTCCCTAATAGTGAACACGAGTCTTGTATATGACCTGATGTGTTGCATCCCCTACAGCATCGGCTACACCACAGGTCACAACGCAAGGTATAACCAATGAAACGCTGTAATACAAGCGTTTTTCGACATGGAGGGCAAAATAAGCCTGTTTTTTAAGTGTCGCGGCGCAATTTAACAAATCAGGCTCGATAATCATCCATTGCGACGCCGTTTACCCGCGCCAGCATCGCCACTAGAATAGGCGCCCTGTTTCCCTTTACGGATCGACCCGTCGCCATGCGCACCAGTAATTTTCTCATCGCCACCCAGAAAGAAACCCCGTCTGACGCCGAGGTCGTAAGCCACCAGTTGATGCTGCGAGCAGGACTGATCCGCAAACTTGCCGCGGGACTCTACACCTGGTTACCGCTGGGTCTGCGCGTGCTACGCAAAGTGGAAAACGTAGTGCGTGAAGAGATGGACGCGGCCGGCGCGCAGGAGGTCTCCATGCCCGTGGTGCAGCCGGCCGAACTGTGGCTGGAGTCAGGTCGCTGGGAGCAGTACGGCCCGGAGCTGCTGCGCATCCAGGATCGCCATCAACGGGATTTCTGTCTCGGACCGACCCATGAGGAAGTGATTACAGACCTGATCCGCAATGAAGTGAAGAGTTACAAGCAATTACCCCTCAACTTCTATCAGATACAGACCAAGGTACGTGACGAAATCCGCCCCCGGTTCGGCATCATGCGCTCTCGCGAATTTCTGATGAAAGACGCCTATTCTTTCCACAGCGACCAGGCCTCACTGGAAAAAACCTATCAGGTAATGCACCAGGCATACACGCGTATCTTTTCTCGCCTGGGCCTGGACTTTCGCCCCGTTATAGCCGACACCGGCAGCATAGGCGGCAGCGCCTCCCACGAGTTCCATGTATTGGCTAATTCGGGCGAAGACGACATCGCTTTTTCAGACACCAGCACCTATGCGGCCAACGTTGAACTTGCCGAGGCGCTTGCCCCTGCCAAAGCCAGGCCGACACCCGCCGCCGAATTGCAGGAAATTGCGACCCCCGGTGTCAGGGCAATAGACGACCTGGCTCGCGATTTCGCAATCGATCCGGAAAATTCGGTAAAAACCCTGGTCGTACAGGGCGAGGAAGAGGGTCAGCTGGTCGCTCTTGTTCTACGCGGCGATCATCAGCTCAACCCGCTCAAGGCACAGAAACTCCAGGGGGTCGCTGCGCCGCTGCAGATGGCGGAAGAGGAGTCCGTGCGCAACGCTTGCGGTGCCGGTTTCGGCTCACTTGGCCCGGCAGGCCTCAAGCTTGAACTGATTGTAGACCGCAGCGCCGCCGTATTGGCCGACTTCGTTTGTGGTGCAAACAAGGATGGCTACCACTTTACCGGCGTAAACTGGGACCGCGACTGCCCCCTAAACCGCGTTGAGGACCTGCGCGAAGTCGTGGAAGGAGATCCCAGCCCGGACGGCGAAGGCCGCCTGCAGATTAAACGCGGGATTGAGGTGGGTCATATTTTTCAACTGGGCACCAAGTACAGCGAGGCAATGAAGGCCCAGGTTCTGGATGAGAATGGCAAAAGCGTGGTCATGACCATGGGCTGCTACGGGATAGGCGTGAGTCGCGTTGTCGCAGCCGCCATCGAGCAAAACCACGATGCCAACGGCATAATCTGGCCCACGGCTATGGCGCCCTTTCAGCTGGCGATTGTGCCGCTCAATATGCAGAAATCAGAGGCCGTGGCGGCCTGCGCCGAAGAACTTTACCAGCAACTGACAGCGGCAGGAGTCGATGTGCTGCTGGATGATCGCAACGAGCGGCCAGGGGTGAAGTTCGCCGACATGGAGCTGATCGGCATCCCCCACCGTATCGTCATCGGGGATCGCGCGCTGGCTGAACACAATATCGAGTACAAGGGCCGCTGTGACCAGGACTCCCGACTCATACCCAAGGATGATATCGTCAGTTTCCTGATAGGTCAGCTGCGAGGCTGAAACCATGCGCCTTCTGCCGGCTCTCGTTCTCTGTCAGTTGTTGATGGCGCCGGTAGTGGCCCAACCCGACAATGCACAGGAACGCGAGGCCTTACGCAGCTTCCTGGAGCAGGCGATCTCCGGTGCGGACAGCTTCGAGGACCGCTACGATGCAGAGGTTTGGCTGGTAGACATGTCCGCGCGATTGGCGCGATTTGTTAAAGACCCGAAACACCGCCTGGAACTGCTGCGAGACATTCATGCCGCCGCGGTACAAGCGGATCTGCCCCCGGAACTGGTGCTTGCGGTGATAGAAGTAGAGAGCCACTTCGACCGTTTTGCGGTTTCCCGGGTGGGAGCACAGGGGATGATGCAGGTTATGCCGTTCTGGAAAGACGAAATCGGCAGACCCGACGACAACCTCACTATCAACAAAACCAACTTTGCCTACGGCTGCCGAATACTGCAGTTCTACCTGCAGCGGGAAAAAGGGAATCTCCACAAGGCTCTGGCGCGGTATAACGGAAGCGTGGGCAGGCGAGTTTATTCAGACAAGGTTTACCGCGCGTGGCAGCGCCACTGGCGCACTGAGCCTCTGGATTGGTCAGACTGAACGCATCATGCCAGCTCTTCGCCGGCAGTTAAAAAGCGCCATTAACGATAGGATCCGGGGGACAGGCCGGTCCATTTTTTGAAAGAGCGGTGAAACGCGGAAGGGTCTGAAAAACCGACACGCTCGGCCACTTCGCTCACGGTCAACCCGTGGCGGCTCAGCAGCGATATCGCAGTATCGCGACGTGCGTTGTCCTTTATCCGCTGGTAGGACGTACCCTCCTTTTCCAGCCGCCGTCGCAGTGTCCGTGCCGACATGTTGAGCAAGCCGGTCAATTCTTCAAAACTGGGCAGCTCCTCCCGGAAATCACCACCCAGAATTTCCCTGATTCGGTGAGTAACACTCAGAGCGCTGACCTGGGGCTCAATAATAATGTGGTAGGGCGCCAGTTTGAGAAACTCCCGCAGCTGGGATTCGTCCCGCAACACCTCTGCCTCGAGGTGGCGGGCACTGAACCTGACTGCATTTACTGACTGATTATAAGCTACCGGGCAGGGGAAGAAGTGACGCACACCCGCGGAAAACGCCGGCTCGGGCCCCGCGCAGCTCGCGCTGTTAATATCTATATGCTGGCCGATCAGCCAGCCGCAGAAGCGCATCCACATGGCCAGGTTACACAATACACTGTGCTGATCTTCTGCCGCGTCCTGGCTGTGAAGATACGACAGCACAGCATCCTTGCCATCAGCCTCGACAACCAGGGAATTGGTGACCTCAGTGCCCTGGCGCACACGGCAGGTGGCGTTAAACTCAATCGCCCTGCGCAGCGCTGCGGAAAGATTCGGACTGTTGAGCATGCTCAACAGGATAAGCCGGGTGGTTCCCACAGGCGTTTGCACGTCGGGCATTACACCGCCTGATTCATCTCCAAGCGCACGTACCAGCTGCATGCACAGGCGACTATACTGTTCGCGGGAAACATACGCGGTCTGGTGACTTTGACGCAAAGGGTCAAATGGAAAGCGAGCGGCCCGCAGAATGGCATCTACATCCTGATCGTGAGCTCGAGCCTGGACCAGCAGAGCCCGGGTGAACTCCATCGGTACTGCGTCGTTATAGTGGTCTGCGCTGGCTGTCTTCACCGGTAATTGATCATCTCCTGAGTCAGTCCATCATTATATAGCAAGCGCCCCCGCCCGCCAGCGGGGTCGCGCTGCATACTCAACATAACAGGACACCCACGGGAAACCGCCAAATGTTTGACATCGCCCGGCCGCCTGCCCAATATGGCCACCGGGGACGCAGCCTACAAAAACAAAAGCCAATGAACAGCATCAACCAACTGAGCAGATGGAACAGAGACGTCTCCCGCGCCATTGCCGCGCTGGGGCAGGATGACTTCTTCCCTGCACTCTTTGCCGCGGTTAACAGCCAGGTACGCATAGACTACCCTCAGGTCTGGCTGTACCACCGAGACCTGCCCCCCCGTGTGCTCTACCACCAGATTCCGCGTGCCGCAGTTTCTTCGCAGGTCGATGAGTATCTCGATGGCCCCTATCGTGAAGATCCGTTCTACCAGACCTCTATGCAGAACCCCAGATCCCGTCTTTACCGCCTGTCTCGCGTGACATTGGGCAAGCTGGAGCAGACCGACTATTACCGGAACTACTACTCCAACACGGGCACCGTCGATGAGGCCGTCTACCTGGCAAAACTGCACGCCGGAAATGTCATCAACCTGAGCATGATGCGACTGCCGCAACACGGGCCGTTCACGGAGGAAGAATACGAGACACTGTATGTTCTGGCGGACCCCGTTTCAGAGCTGTTGAAATCCCATAGTGAACATGACGACTTTGCCGTCACTCACCTCATACAACCCGGAATTGACCACCAGATTGACCTCGCGTTTAGAACCTTTGGGGAGTCGATGCTGTCGCCCCGGGAGAAAGACGTTCTGGAACTGATGCTCAGGGGTTATGGCACGGACACGTCGGCGAGCAGGCTGGGGATTGCACTGGAAACGGTACGCCGGCATCGAAAAAGTATCTATCGCAAGTTGGACGTGAGTTCCCAGACGGACCTCTTCTCCCTGTTCCTCAACACCATGTCCTGCCTGGGTGAGGCCGCCGGGGAAGACCCGCTGAAGATCTACATGGCGCCAAGGTGAACCATGGCCCGAAACAGCGCCATCGGGTTGCCCCATCGGGGGCATTGCCAAGGCCCGGCTCCGGCGCGATATTACCTGATTACCAATAGATGGAAACACCCCGCATGTCGCTAGAATCCGACTGGTTCCTGCGAGCGCACCCGGAAATCACCACCATTGAGGCCCTGCTGCCGGATTGCAATGGAGTGATGCGTGGGAAATGGGTCCCCCGACACAAATTACCAAAAATTTTCGACGGCGAACTGAAGCTGCCCAAGACCGCCTTGAGCCTGGATATTTGGGGCCGGGACGTGGAGCAACTGGTGTTCGCCACGGGTGATGCTGACGGCGTGTGTCTGCCCGTAGAGGGCTCCCTCCTGCCCACACCCTGGTCTCCAGAGGGCCAGCACGGGCAAATTATGCTGTCCATGTATAACGCCGATGGCGCGCCTTATCTGGGCGACCCACGCCATGTGCTGAAGCAGGTCACTGACCGCTTCACCGAGCTTGGCTGGCGCCCTGTTATTGCCGCTGAACTCGAATTCAGCCTGGTCACCTGGAACGATGAAGTCCCTGCCCACACGTGTCCGGCGCCCGCGGGCGGCGGACCTGTCGGTGGCAACACCTACGGCCTTGACGTGCTCAACAATCATAGGGAGATGATGGAAGATCTGCGTCTGGCATGTGAAATCCAGGACCTGCCATTCGACGGCGTCGTCAAGGAATCTGCGCCCTCGCAATATGAAATAAACATGCAGCACGTGGACAGTCCGTTGCTGGCCGCCCGCCAGATCATGATGATGAAAAGGCTGATCAAGGGAGTCGCCTCCAAGCATGGCCTGATCGCCAGCTTCATGGCCAAGCCCTTCGAGGAAGAGGCTGGCAACGGCATGCATGTGCACTGCAGCGTACTCGACGAGAAGGGCATCAATGTCTTCGACGACGGCACAGACAAAGGCACTCCGCTGCTGCATCAGGCTATCGGTGGCTGCCTGACTTACATGGCCGAGTCTGTCGCCGTCTTCGCACCTACCTACAACGCCTATCGTCGCTTCCAGAAGGGCTGCCATGCTCCAACTTTCCCCAGCTGGGGATATGAGAATCGCACCGTGGCTGTGCGGGTACCGGCGAGTAACCCTGTAGCGCGCCGCCTGGAACATCGCGTGGCAGGTGCGGATGCCAACCCCTACCTGCTGTTTGCGGTGATTTTGACCGGCATGTTGGAAGGCATTAACGAGAATCTGTCTCCCGGCGACCCGATAACGGGCGACGGTTATGCCCAGGAAGAGGCCAGTCTGCCCGTATATATGCCTGACGCCGTAAACCTGTTCAAGGAGTCTGACTTCATCCGCATAGCCCTGGGCAGTGAGTTGCAACGTATCTTCACGCTGAGTAAAGAACAGGAAATCGCGGAGTTCCGCCGCCGTATCACCTCATTGGAATACCAGTCGTTTCTCGAGAAGCTTTAATATCCAACCCAGCCCATTGCGCCAGTGAGAGCGTTACCTATGACGTAATGGGTCATGTACCTGGAGCGCTGCTGATGGCAGACTCTGCCCAATGGACCGCCAACTTCGCACTGCCATGATGCCCCTGCGCCATGCCCTCCTGACAGCCCTGGCAACCGCGCTGCTGGCGACCGGTAAGGCATGGGCTTCCGGGCTCCCGGCGGCGGCGCTTGCCTGCTCCAATCACCTCGGACTCCTGCCTGTAGCCCAGGGCCAAAGGCTGTCGCCGCCCCTTGATATCCTCAGCTGGAACATACAGAAGACGAGCAACCAGGGATGGATGGAAGACCTGCTCAAGCTTGGCAAGGGCCGCCATCTCTCGTTCCTGCAGGAGGCCGATCTGCATGCCCGGTTGGGCGAATTACAACCGGGCGGGCCTCTGTATCAATCCTTTGCTGAAGGCTATATCAGCCATACCCAGAGAACCGGCGTCATGACGCTAAGCAGTCATGCTCCCACCATGCAATGCAATTTTTCCCGCACTGAGCCCTGGCTGGGCACACCCAAGGCGGCAACTGTGACTGAGCACGCCCTGGCGGGCCGCCGGGAACGACTGCTCGCCATCAACCTGCATGCAGTAAATTTCACCTTTGGTATTGACGACCTTAATGCCCAGTTAAGGCCCCTGGCCGTCTTGTTGATGGCACACCAGGGCCCGGCAATTCTCGCTGGTGACTTCAACACCTGGAGCGCGGCGCGCCAGCAACTGGTAGACGACACGCTGTTGCAGCTGGGGCTCGCTCCGCTTCAATTCGAGCCTGACCTGCGCACCCGGGCCTTTGGGCGCCCGCTGGACCATATCTATGTGCGCGGACTCACGGCGGATTTTACGAAAGTGGTGCAAGTCGCCAGTTCCGACCACAACGCGTTGGTCGCGCGGCTCAGCCTGACCATAAGAGGACCCGATCATGCACAGGAATTTCATCGCCGCGCTACTGTTGACGGTGAGCGGCTTCGCGATGGCGACCACCCCGAAGGAAGCGGAAATTGAGCATCTACTGGCATTCGTTGCATCCAGCGGATGCACCTTTCATCGCAATGGCCGTGACTACGACCCCGCCAGTGCAGCGGACCACCTTCGGCTGAAGCTGAGCCGAGGTGGCCATTATGTGAACAATGCAGACCAATTCATCGACCGCCTGGCCAGCGAGAGCTCGTGGTCCGGAAAAGAGTACACGGTGACCTGCAATGGGCAAACCAGCACCTCCCGACAGTGGCTGCAGCGAGCGCTTGCCGCGTTCCGGGCGACACCGGGAAAAGACTGACGCAGGCACCTATAACGGGGGCTGTCGTTCAGTTACCAGCCCTACCGATCGGCCGGCATCCGGCAGCGCTATATGCTCACGCTCCAGGCGATCTATCAGGCGGAATGCGGCAAACACAGCCAACCCGCCAAAGACCAGAGCACCCAGCGCTTCGCCGGCAAGTATCCCTTTCGCCCCATACCACTGCGCACCAAAATACACAGCAGGAATTGTCCCCAGCAGCGCCCTGCCAAAATTAAAGCCTGTTGCCCAGTGCGGATGATGAAGGTTATTGAAGCTCGCATTGGCAACAAACAGGGCTCCATTGAATACGAAAGCACCCACCAGGAAGTTGCAGTAAAAAAGTATCAGCTCTGCGGCCATGTCAGACGCTGAGAAGGCACTGACAATAGTACCTCCGAGTGCCCAGAGCAAAAGCCAGATGAACATTACATAAACCGCATTGAAAATCATCGCATCCCGAAGCGTTGAGCGCACCCGGTCATAGCGACCCGCACCTGCATTCTGCCCGATGATGGGTCCAACCGCGCTGGACAGCGCAAAAATGGCGCAGAATGCGACGGGGGTGATGCGCCCCATAATAGCCGCGCCCGCCACCGCGCTGTCCCCGAACTGGGCCATGGTGCGCAGCACAAAACCGCCGCCTATGGGCGTTGCCAGATTGGTAAGAATGGCGGGGGTCGCAATTTTCATCAATGGCCGCAGGTCTCCCAGGAATTCCTGAAGGGAGATTCGTCGGGGCAGCTGATGCACCACGTAGATCGCGTGCCAGGCAACCGCCAGCACTACAATCCGCGCGACAACGGAAGCCCAGGCCGCACCCTCAAGCCCCCAACCCAGGGCGAAAATAAAAATAGGGTCCAGCACCGCATTCACCAGGGAACCGGCCACCGTAGCCCACATCGAGCGACGCGCATCTCCCACGGCGCGCACTCCAGCGGCCACGCTCATACCCAGCACCAGCACTGGCATATTCGGCAGCAATATCCCGGCGTAACGCACAGCGTATTCCAGCGTGAGTCCGGAGGCTCCCAGCAATTGCAGCAATTGGCGCAAATACCACCAGCCAAGGAAACTGATCAGCACGGCTGTAAGAAAACTGAACAACAAGCCACTGCTGCAGTAGCGACTGGCCAGATCGCGTCGATGGGCACCTTCTGAGCGCGCCACCAGGGCACCGAGTGCTATCTGCAGTCCTATACTGACGGCAACCAGGAAGAATATGAGCGTGCCAGCGAAACCGACTGCGGCGGCCAGTTCCTGCTCGCCCAACAGTGTCAGGAAGTACATATCCACCAGGTCCACTCCAAACATGGTAAGTAAACCTGTAGCGGAGGCTGCGGTCATGGCCAGCACATGCCGCATGGTGGAGCCCTGGGTGAAAACAGCCTGCCTGGACATTTAAAAAGAGAAGCGTTCGCAGTGATTCAAGAGGGGGGCATCATACTGCAGTTTGTCGATGCTGTATGTGCCAGGGACGGGATCATGTGGCACCACGGCCCTGAACAGTACGCGAGGTCCCGGGGGGACATTTCTGGCGGATAAAGTTACTATAGACCATCTTACCTGCGCTCAGGAGCTTTGGCATCCGCCATGACCCGTCCACAAACCAAGCCCAGCCTTGATCCCGTTAACGTGGCAATTTTCGTCGGCTTGCCGATAGTCGCCATTGTTCTTGTTCCTGCGTGGGCGATTTACCATGGCTTCAGCTCGGCCCAATGGCTATGGGCACTGGCTTTCCTGTATCTCAATGGCATGTCGATCACCGGCGGCTACCACCGGCTTTGGGCGCACAAGGCCTACCGGGCACACCCGGCGCTGCGCTGGGTATATGCTCTCTGGGGTGCCGGCGCCCTGCAGAATAGTATTCTCATTTGGTGCTCGGATCACCGGCGCCACCACCGCTATGTCGACGACAACGAGCGCGACCCCTACTCGGCAGGACGGGGTCTCTGGTTCAGCCATATGGGCTGGATGTTGCGCCATTACAACACCAACGAGCCTGACTTCAGCAACGCCAAAGACCTGCAACGTGACCCGATTGTCATGTTTCAGCATAATCACTATATATCCCTGACCCTGCTGATGAACGTCGCTTTACCGGTGCTGCTGGGCTTTTACCTCGGCGATGTGATCGGCACTCTGCTGCTGGTTGGCCTGTTCCGTCTTATTGTGAACCACCATGTTACGTTCTTTATTAATTCACTTGCACATTACTGGGGCACCCGTCCCTACACTGAAAGCAACAGTGCTCGTGACAACGGCTTTCTGGCCTTCCTCACCTATGGCGAGGGGTACCACAACTATCACCATATCTTCCAAACAGACTACCGCAATGGTATACGCTGGTGGCAGTGGGATCCCACCAAGTGGCTGATCTATGGCTGCTCACGTGTGGGCCTCGCCAGCGACCTGGTTCGTGTGCCGGACTTCAAGATTCAACGGGCAATACTCGACACCCAGTTTCAGAGGGCCCGCAGCCAGCTTGACGCCTCACAGAGCCCCGAATCACTGCGTACCACACTGGAGCGCGAGTACCAGCAATTTACCGAGTCGGTCAACGAGTGGACGTCGCTGCAAACTCAGCGCTACGAGAACAAGAAAGCTGAAATAGGAGGCGCCCTGAGCGAACGAAAGCAACGCCTGCAGCGGAAGTGGGAACAAGCAGCATTGCGTACCAAGTTCAAAGAGCTGGAATATTCGCTGAAAATGCAGCGCAAACGCCTTGAACTGCTGATGGAACAAATGCAGTTGCAGGCCCAGCCTGCCTGAACCCACCGCAAGCCAGTATGATCAGGCGTGACACTTTGCGGGCAGTAATGATCCCGGCCTGCCGGGAATGCGTAGAACCAGGACCACAAGCTCCTAAACGACCCACTCATCTGGCAGCGGCGCGGCAAAGTTTGCTTCCGAGGCCCTGCTTTAAGCTTAGAAAGAGGACAGCCCATGACAACCGTTTACGACTTCAACTGCAAGAACCCGGCGGGGCAAAGTCGCTCCCTGAAAGAATTTGAAGGCAAGGTCCTGCTGATCGTCAATACTGCTTCCAAGTGCGGCTTCACGCCACAGTTTGCAGGACTGGAGACGCTTTACGAGAATTATCGTGACCAGGGGTTGGAGGTTCTGGGCTTCCCCTGCAATCAGTTTGGCAAGCAGGATCCGGGCTCGAACGACGAAATCGAGCAGTTCTGCCAATTAAACTATGGCGTCTCGTTTCCGATGTTCGGCAAGATCGAGGTCAACGGTTCAGGCGCTGATCCATTATTCAAACATCTGAAAGAGGAAGCGCCGGGCTTTCTTGGTGGACGCATCAAGTGGAACTTCACCAAGTTCCTGGTCGACCAGAACGGCAAAGTCGTGAAGCGTTACGCTCCCACAGTAAAGCCGGAAGACATTGAAAAAGACGTGAAGGCGTTACTGGTCTAAAGACACCGCCCCCTGCCTCCCGGGAATACCGGACATAAAAAGGTTCATCGCAGATTAGCGGGGTTGCTTGGTGAATAGACACTTTCCAGCTGAGCGGCCACTGCAATCGTGGTAAGCCTTCCAAGGGCGTGGACGTTTGTTTTCAACCGCGGAAGGCTTACCCCATTCGTGGTGTCCGCTTTGTTTGAACGCCTCATTCCCCGCTAATTCGCGATCAACCATAAAAAAGCCCGGCGCAATGGCCGGGCTTTTCCTTGCTTCGAGCGTTTACTCGATGATCTTGGCAACAACACCTGCGCCAACGGTACGGCCACCTTCGCGAATCGCGAAGCGCAGACCTTCTTCCATCGCAATCGGTGCAATCAACGTCGCAACCATCTGCACGTTGTCCCCA
>JAUIIQ010000055.1 GCA_030431585.1 Gammaproteobacteria bacterium
CCCGTGGCGAGTTGGCGTGCCCGGTAGTCAGAGAGCCGTCGTGTCCGGTGTTCATGGCCTGCAGCATGTCCAGCGCTTCGCCGCTGCGACACTCGCCGACGACAATTCGATCCGGGCGCATACGCAGCGACGCGCGCACCAGTGACTTGATGGGTATCTCGCCCTTGCCCTCGAGATTGGCTTTGCGTGTCTCCAGGTTGACCTGGTTGGGTTGCGGCAACTGCAACTCTGCGCTGTCTTCTATCACCACCAGACGCTGATCATCGGGAATCTCTGCGCCCAGTACGTTGAGCAAGGTGGTTTTGCCTGAACCGGTGCCGCCGGAAATCACCATGTTCTTGCGCGACAAAATACAGGCCCGCAGAAAACGCGCAGCCTGTGGCGTGAGAGAGCCAAAGCGTATCAGGTCATCCAGGGTAAAAGGGTCTTCGCGGAAACGCCTGATGGTGACGGAGGTGCCCTTTATGGCGACCGGTGGAATCACGATATGCACACGTGAGCCATCTTCCAGTCTGGCATCGACTATCGGCTCGGCGCGGTTGAGAGCGCGACCAATAGGCCGCACCATACGGTTTACCGCGACGTTCAGGTCGTCCTCACTGGGAAAGGCCCGCCCTGTTTCTTCCAGGCCGCCGCCTTTCTCGATGAATATCTTGTCTTTGCCCACTACCATGATCTCGGTAATGTCCGGCAACTGCATCAGGTCTTCCAGTGGACCCAGACCGTAAACCAGGGCCAGGATGTCAGCGCGAATCGACTCGCGGGCAATGTAACGCTTCTGTAACTGCGACAGCGCCTGGGCGTTGTGTTCATACACTTCGGCAAAGCGGTCCCGCACCTGGGCAATGGCCAGGCTGCCATAGCTTTCGTCCACGCCCAGTTCACTTAGGCACATGGCCACCAGCTGATCAAATGCGATGCGGTCTGCGCTGGCTTCCCAGGCCAGCGAGCGGCGTTTGCTTTCGCTCATCTTGCCGCGCACCACGGTGCTCACGGCAGCCTCGCGCACTGCCTTGAGCACAATGTGCTCGAGCAGGGCTTCATCGATCAGGGAAATCCGTTCCAGCATGGTGGACAGCTTCTCGTCAATCTCTGCTGACATATCCGCGGTGTTGGTTTCCATCACCACACCGGTGAGGTTGGCCGACTCCAGCAGTTCAGAGTGAATGTCCCGCTTGAGGTCAGACAGCGCCCGTTCCATCTCGTAGTCGCTGGCCTGTCGCGTAGGCCGCAGTCCGGTGATGTGCAGGATGAACCCGGGCATGGAGATCACATCTTCCGGCTTTAACTCCATGCGTGTGCCGCGCGACACGTCCACATCATTGACCATGACACCGTTGAGCCCCAGAGACTGTATGAACACCTGCGGTCCGTCGGCTTCGAAGCGCGCGTGCGTAGCCGATATGTAGGGCGAATCCAGCACGATGTCACAGTCAGCAGCCTTGCCCAGCGAGAGCGAGTGCTCGAGCTTGAACTCCCCTACCCGGGTATCCTGCAGGTCCTGAATGTGGATGAGCACCGACACCGTGTTACTCCTTGCTGCCCGCTTTGATGATAACGTTGCGACTGGGCTGGTTACCAATCTCATCAAAGTTACTGGTGCTGATGCCTACCTCCGGCAGCTGCGAGGACACGTCGGTGTCGTCCTTGCTGCGCAGAATGAGGGTGAGTTTGACGTTGTAGTAGTCGCGCGCAAAGATCAGCTTCGCTGCCTCGTCGATGCTGACCAGCAGGGTGACTGAACCGTAGGGTTCCATTTTCTGGCGTTCGGACGCCCGGTACTCGCTGCCCACAGCCAGTACTTCAACGGCTTGCAGAATCGGTCGGGTGGAGACTTTCGGTACCGGCAGTCCTCCCTCGGTGCTGTTCTGCGCGTCATCGCCGGCGTAGAAGGTGCCCATTACATCAACAAGATCTTTGGGCTGAATGAAATAGGACACGGCCGAGGCCTGGTCCACCTCGATAGAAATAGCCTTCTTACCTGCGGGAATACTGGGCAGCACACCAGGGTCAACGCTGGAATCGAAGTGGCGAAACAGCAGGATATCGCCAGCAGCGACGCGTGCTCTCAAAGGTGTGACTTCGATATAGTCGACGAAGTTCTGGTCTGGTGCTTCCTCCAGTACATCGGGAAAGAGGCCGGCCGGCAGGGTAATGGCTTCAATGTCAGAGCCCATGGTGTCGCCAACGGACTTGTCACTGGTGGCCTTGTAAACCGTGATCGTGTCGCCCACCAACTCGTCGATGTGTTGCTTTACCAGGAAGGCTGCCCCCAGGCCTGCAACGATCGCCACCGCCAATAGAATTTTCCTGTTCATGGCATGCCCCTGCGTTTATATGTTCATCATGGTGACGAGTTGGTAGCCCTCGTCAGATTTATTCAGTGTCAGCACGCACAGCGCGCTGCTTTCGTTCAGCTTGCGGGCGTACACGCGCTGCTGCACCGCGTTGTCCTGTTGCTCCCCCTGGTCAAGCTCGGTCCAGCCGGCGTCATTCAGCAGTCCGCCCATGCTCTCCATGGCGGCATCGCCCTGATCCACCGCATCAACCGCGATGGCCCAGTTACCCAGGGTCATACTGCTGACGCGTTCGCTGCGCGCCAGTCTGGGAATAGGCGCTGTTTCGGCGTCACTGGCGGATCCGGCATCCAGGTTTATTGTCTGGTCGGTAAAGGACAGCCGCGGCACCCTCACCAGAGAATCGCCCAGCTCCCGGGTGCAATCAAGGAATATCGTTCCCATGCTGCCATTGGCCCTGGCGTCAGACCAGAACAGTGTGGACGGCTGGCCGGGTTCAGCGACCGCCTCGGTGACCACGCAGTCCGGGCATTGTTGCGCGAGGTATCGGCGCCCGGCGTTCTCGCAGGGACCGGGAATATCCAGCTCCTCCAGCTGGAAGCCGCTGTCTTCACCCAGCGCATAAAAACTGCCGTTGAACCTGTCGTCGTCGCTGGCAAAGGTGATGCGGGCAGCGGCGTTGTGAGCTGCGAGAATGCCGGCGCCGGTCATCGGTTGCATGCTTGCCATGGACAATGGCTCGCTGGTGTTGAAAAAGGGCACCCTGGCCGTGATCATCAGAAAGGCGACAATAGCCACGGCCGACAGCGCGAGTTTGGCCACTACGCTGCCGAACTGCCTCAGCATTTGTCACTCCCGGTGGGCAGGCCGCCAAAGGGCGCCAGAATGACGTTGGCTGATTCAGTGATGATTTCAAGAATGCCCAGGCCTACGTTGGGTTGGTCGTCGGTGGCGGTAAACGGGTTAAAGGCGGCATTGTCCATTTCACAGTAGGTGTAGGGTGTGCCGCCCGTAGTCAGGGCCACCTTGATGTCAGAGTCGGTAAAGCGCTGAAACGGGGATTCCCTGCTGATACTGGCGTTGACTGTCGTGTTGCCAGAGAGTGAACCCATTACGCCACTGAGTATGCCCAGCATGTCATTGTTGTCGGGCCCCAGCTCGGATGAGACGGACGAGCCGACGATGTCAACGTCAACGACATTGCTCTCCGTCGGGAATACCTGCCCCTCCACGGAGTTGGCGATGTCGTCCTGCTGGCCACTGACGGCCTTGCCCGCGGTCTGTTGTTTCAGGGCTTCATAGGCTGCCAGGCGTGTGGCAGTTTGTGCATCCGTAAGGCGCATGCCGGCGTAGCCCATGTTGAACAGCAGCATCCAAAGCGGGATGATCAGGAACACCACCAGCATCAGCGCTTCCAGCGCCGCCGACCCCCGCTCTGTGTGCGCGGGAGCGCGGCGCCCACCAGTGCGTCGCCGCGCTTGTCCGCGGCCGCTGGCGATCAGTTGCGCTTTAGTGGTTGTTAACACTGCCAATAAACTCCGAGGCGATATTACTGTCACCCTGCAGGGAGAACCCGTTCTCGCTGCCCAGTGCAGATTCCAGCAGATTGGCCTGTTCCAGGCGTACTCGCCAGTCCTGGGTGAACATATCCTGGGACAGCTTGTTGTAGGTTTGCGCCTGCGCGTATGCCGTGATGCGATCAGGCGGGCTGTCGTAGAAGTTGCTCCAGAACGGCAGCGGGTGCTTGTCCGAGCCCAGTTCAACATACACCATGGCGATGTGACGCAGTCGATTATCGGGGTTCTCGGTCTCGTCCATCAGCAGCGGTTGAATGCGATTCTTGCAGCTCTTTGAATCGGCTCCATCATTGCCATCACCGGGCTTGGTTGAGTCGCCGCCCTGTGACTGTATATATTCGTCCAGCGCGTCGCCCTCCAGTTCGGCACTGCCCGCATCTGCAAGCACCCAGACGTCGGTGGTATAGCGATAGCGCCTCACTGTACCGCCTTCCCCGTCATCCTGGTCCTGTTGCTCGCGCTCCAGTTTCATGAAGTAAACGCCGGTGCGCTCCGCATCCAGGCCGCCGGGGTTGCGCGTGTGCGTGGTGCCGCTGTAGCGGGTGTAGTCGGGGTGGTCGCGTAACGAGACGCAATCGTCCGGGTCGCCAATACAGCCAATACCGAAAATGCCGCCACCGTTGATGGGGTAACCGCTGGCCGCGTTGCCCGCGTTACAGGGAACCTTCTGCGTGTCAGTATTGGATTCGCTCACCAGTGCCTGGTAGCCCGGCCCGCGCACCGGTGGTGGCTTGTCCTCCGGCGTTATGGAGCCTTCGCCGTACTTGTCCAGGTCGCCGAACTTGTCCATGTCCGAGTCACTCGGACCGTCGCCCTCTCCTTCGTTCAGGGACTGCCAGGCGACAAAATCGTCCGTGGTCCAGCCACCGCTACTGACCCAGCCAGTGCGCGAAGAAAAGCGCTCCCACTTGGCTGTGGCGTTGTATTTGCGGCAGGCGGGCAGATCGTAGAAACTGGTTTCGGAAGAGCCGTCCTCAGATTTCGCATCCGGGGTGCAGCCGATCTGTGACATATAGAAAGAATAGAAACCGTAGAATATAGGATGCGGTAACAGGTTGAAAAACGGGATGAACACGATGTCCCAGATCTTCTTGCCCAGGCGCATCGGGCCCTGGTCGTTGCTGTAGCCTTCCATGACATAACCGGGGCCGCCCGCTTTCATCGCCTCACAAAAGTCGCTGGTCTTGTAACCGTCAGACGTCACCGGCAGGTTCAGTGTCTGGCTAAGCGGTGATCCGCCGGTGATAGCGCCGCCGTTTATCGCCACACCAAATGTGGCGCCGTTCGCCTGCGCTACCTGCACCGCGCTGCCCACAGCGATGGCGGGGAATGATGAGCGGATTCCCTCAGCGGCGGTCTGCAGGCTGTCCATCACCGTCCACACCAGTTTCTTACAGGCGGTGTATTTGGCGATGTTCTTGATGACCTTTTCCATTACCCGGATAATTTTTTCCTGCACCTGGACTACCGCCGCCATCACCGCACAGAACACGCCTGCAACAGGCACTCCGCTGCAGGCTTTAAAGGCGGCACCCTGCGCTACGGCAACTTGCCTGACGATGGGCAGGGTTTTGTTCAGCGAGTTAACCAGCACGGTCATGGTCAATAACTTGCTGTTGAGTACATTGATCATCGATACCAGGTTCATGCCGCGCGCATTCCAGGTGGCGGCAGCCAGCGCGGTGGTGTCGGCGACTTCCTGCATACGCACGCGTTCGCGCACGAGGTCGTTGGTATTCATCACCATGGCCAGTAGCCCGACGAAGCAAAGTGCTGCGGCCACGGCCAGAAAGGAGACCTGGGCACTTTCGTCGCGGTGCAGGCGTGTCAGGCTGTTACGCATCAGTAGGCTGTCACCTGCGGCCAGGCGTTGATGGCCACTGTTTCACGCAGGGTTAGGGTAGGGTGGGTGATATCGTCCAGCAAACCGCTGCCACCGAAAGCCAGTCGCATCATACGGCCGGCGTAGGGCACGTTGAGCCAGAAATCGTATTCCACCGTTACCTGCAGAATGCCCGCGCCCGCCAGGTTATAGCTGTCGCTCGCCTGGCCGCCATCGCTCTGGTTGCCATAGGCGTCCCTGCCGTTGATCAGCACCCGTGTCGCGCGCTCTGCGTAAAGGGCTTTTACTGCGGCGCGGCTGATGCGCCTGCCTTCGGTAATGGCAGTGCCGCGGTGCGCCGTCATGACACTGAGTTGGCCCGGGAGAGCGCCTACGTCCACCGCGTTAAAATTGGGTGCGGCCTGATCGTCGAAGGCCTCGTTGATGGCGCTGGAAAGCCAGGCCTGGGTTGCAGAGCTTGCATTGCCTGGTGAAACAGGCAGCGTACCGGGCACGGCGGCGCGGTTGATGCGTCGCCACTTTGCTGCACTGGGCTGATTGCTGTTGAGCAAGATGCCCTCTGGCTCCTCAGGTAGCTCCATATAAACGATGGTGCTGGCGCTGCGTGCGGCGGCGTAGGCCGCGTAACCAACGTGCATCTGCGCATTGAGCATGAAAGCCAGTTGCCAGACGGCGAGCACCAGCACCAGCAGCGGAAAGAACACCAACAGGAACTCCAGAGAGGCTGATGCTTTGTTATCCCTGTGCAATACGTGCAGCGGCCCGGTGCCGTAGCTCCTCCTGATAAAGCAGCCAAGCCACCACAGTGCAGTCAGCGAGACGCAGACAGTCAGCAGCGCTGCGCCGCCAGCGTATAGCGTCAGTTCCTGCAGCCGTTCGTAGGCCTGGCTGGGCAGCGCGCGGCTTATCGATTCTGCGCCTTGCAATTGCATACGTTCAGCCGGCTCCCGCTGCACTGGCGGGAAGTGCCATGGACAGCGTTCCCAGAGCAATCGCTACGCCAAACGGAAACGCGTCCCGGCGCGCTGGCAACGGCGCAGGTGCCTCACTCGCCACACCTACCCGATGCCAGAGCATTCTCCAGGAGTAATGCGCCATACCCAGCAGTCTGCCCTGCCAGATCAGGATGAGTGCGGCACACAGGCCGCCAACCAGAATAGATGCGATAAGGGCATTGAGCGCTGCGGGAAAACCGATAATCGCGCCCACAGCCGCCATCAATTTTACATCGCCGCCGCCCAGGCTTCCTCCCAGGAACATCAGGTACAGTGGCAGGCCGCCCGCCAGCAAGCCAAGCAGGTGCACGCCAAATCCGTAGGTGCCGGCGCTCACCAGGCCCAGGGTCAGTCCGGCGATCATTGCGGTGTAGGTAAGATAGTTGGGTATGCGGTGATAGCGCATATCGAGAAAAGCCGCTGGTAACAGCAAAGCCAGTAATATCAGTAGTTGGGGGTCGCGCAGCGCGTCATACATTGAGAGCACCTGCCGACGCACTGATTGCGTCGGCGCGGAGGGAGGGTCAGTCGCCCAGGCCTGTGCCCATTACTTCATCCCACTGGCTTTGTGCTTCCTCATAGATTTCACCACCAAACACGGTGATCAGGATGATGAGGGGTATCAGCACCAATGCCAATAGCAGCAGACGGCCGAGGTTCTCGTTATCGCCCCGTTCATCACGGTGTAGAGGGTTGATGGCGTCGCGAATAGTCTGGATGAACATCTTGGTTAAAACTCCCTGGTTGACACGTTGAGCATTGTTATACGTTCAGAAAAAAGGCGAAGTGATAAAAATCTGGCCAAAGGCCACATATTCCTTGATCACATCTTCCATGAGCCATACTGCACTGATCATCGGCAGCACGCCAAAGGCCAGAATCATCAAGACCTCAAGAGACTGCTCCCCACTCTCGTCTCGATGCAAGCGCTTGATGCCGCGCTCGGGTACTGGCGTTATCATTGCTATATCACCTGCTGCTGTATCCCCATATGCCACACCTTCAGCGTGCGGCACAAAGTGTTGTGCTCCGAAGCACACGAACGAACACTAGCCTATCTTTATAGACAAGTTTTGCAGGCGTAGCAAGGGCTTATGGGCGCTAAGGCCAACTTGTGATCCGGAGCTGATGCTGCCCCGGGATGCCCCCGGTGGCTCCCTGTTCGGCCGTGTTCACAGGGCGGCCGGTGGGACACTGGTACCATCAGCAACTATACTGCCAGGGAGTGCACGATCGTTTCGCTGATGGGCCCTGAAACCTGCCCGGGTGGCGTGAATTTTGACCGCTTACAGCAATTGAGGATATTGATGCGATACCCTGGCAGGACGCTATTTTCCGGCGTGGCAGCGGCGGCGCCATGACGGTAGTCTATGCCCTGGTACTGTGTTGTGTACCGGCCTGCCTGTTGTGGGTGTGTCACCACCAGGTGTGGGCGCAGAAGCTGGGCATTATTGCCCTGTGTTACATAGCCGGGCTGTTGCTTGGCAATCTGGGATGGCTGCCAGAGACGATGGCGCCTGTGCAGCAAACCTTGTCAGACGTGACCATTCTGGTGGCACTGCCTCTGTTGCTGTTCACGCTCGATGTGCGTCAGTGGCGTGGGCTGGCTGGCAAAGCGTTACTGTCCATGTTGTTCGCCACCACCTCGGTGGTGACTCTCGCTACCTGCCTGTTCTTTATCTTCCGCGGCCAGGGTAGCGACTCTGCCGCGCACTTTGCCGCGATGTCGGTAGGGGTTTACACCGGTGGCACGCCCAATC
Source organism: Gammaproteobacteria bacterium (assembly GCA_030431585.1). Taxonomy (GTDB): domain Bacteria; phylum Pseudomonadota; class Gammaproteobacteria; order Pseudomonadales; family Halieaceae; genus Halioglobus. Next base: position 8,473 of record JAUIIQ010000055.1, read on the forward strand.
TCGCCGCGATAAAGACGGGCCTGGATATTCCACACAGCGAGTACATTGTCTTTCACAGCCTCGATACCGTTCTCGGCGCGGCTTATCTGCTTTTCATGCTGACACTGGGCGTCAGGATGTTCAGGCGTTTGCTGGGGCATGCCAGGGTGGGCGTGGCCCCTGGCAGCGAGGACGTGCAGCATTACTCGGAAGACAACTATGCTGACCTCCTGCTGCCCGTTCACCGGCGGGAGATCGCTGCGGTGCTGGCGCTGGCAGGCCTGGTCGTGCTGGCTGCACTGGGCATTGCCGAAATCCAGGCACTGGCAGTCGCTGGCGAAACCAATCCGGCGGTCGTCATTGTTGCCTTGACCAGCCTGGGCATTGGACTTTCCCTGGTTTCGCGGGTGCGGCAGATGCGTGTTGCCTACAAACTGGGTATGTATCTCATTTATGTGTTTTGTTTCGTGATCGCGTCCATGGCGAGTGTGGAGCAACTCGCCCAGGTGGATGGCGCTGTCACCCTGTTCCTGCTGGGAACCGTATTCGGCAGCCTGCTGTTGCATGCGCTGTTATGCCGACTGGCGCGGGTCGACGGCGATACGTTTATGGTGACGTCGGTGGCGGCGGTGTGCAGTCCGCCCTTTGTGCCGATGGTGGCGAGGGCCCTGGATAACCCCTCAGCATTGTTGTCTGGCATGACAGCGGGCATTATCGGATATGCTCTGGGTAACTACCTGGGAATCAGCCTGGGTGTGTTTTTACAGGGTTTGTAGGTGAATAAAGGGAGGTTTCACAATGCACAAGGCAATGCCTGAGCAGGGCCGCGAGAGCGCGCAGATCCTGCGTGACCTGGAGGCTTTCAAGGATCAGGATCCGCAGTATAAAGATGGCCGCGTCTGGAGCCTGGTGTATTACCTTGACGAGGACCACTCGGAATTCCTCAAGCAAAGTTACCACAGCTATGCCTGTGAGAATGGACTGAATCCCGGTGCCTTCAAGAGCCTGAAAAAAATCGAGACGCAGGTAATCAGCGCCACCGCTGATATCCTCAACGGCACCGAAGAAGTATGCGGTGTCGTTACTTCCGGCGGCACCGAAAGCTGCCTGATGGCGGTCAAGACCTACCGCGACATGGCGCGAGACCAGCGCGGTGTCAAGCACCCGGAAATGATATTGCCGACCACTGCCCACGTGGCCTGGTTCAAGGCATCCGAGTACTTCGGGGTCAGGGTCCGGCTGGTGCCACTGACGAAGGACTTCACGCCTGACCTGAAAAAACTGAAACGGCTCATCAATCGCAATACGGTGATGATACTGGGCAGTGCGCCGGAGTACCCGCATGGCACCATCGACCCTATTGAAGCCATGGGCGAGATAGCGCAAAAGAAGAAGATTCCGCTGCACGTGGATGCTTGCGTGGGTGGTTTCATCCTGCCGTTCATGGCCATGAACGGTGAACAGATTCCGCCCTGGGATTACCGCGTGCCCGGGGTAACGTCCATCTCGGCGGACATCCACAAGTACGGCTACGCCGCCAAGGGGGCGTCCACCATTACCTATCGCAGCCTGGATTACCTGCGCTACCAGATGTTTGCCTATGAAAACTGGCCGGGTGGGGTATTTGCATCTTCAGCGCTGCTGGGCACGCGACCGGGGGGTGCCTATGCGGCAGCCTGGGGCGTTATCCAGTATTTTGGCAAGGACGGATACCGCAAGTTGGCCAGCGATACGCTGGCGGCGGTCAACCAGTTGAAAGCGGGCATTGCCGCTATTCCGGAACTGGAGGTCATGGGTACACCCCGGGGGCCATTATTCTCCTACCGATCGGTCGCCGAGAACGTCAATATATATGCCGTGGGAGACCAGATGGACGCGCGTGGCTGGCAGGTCAACCGCAACCAGAAGCCCGCGGGTTTGCATGCCATGGTGACGGCTCAGCACCTGAAAGTGGTGGATGATTACCTGGCAGACCTGCGTGCCTCCGTAGAAACGGTAAAAGCCGATCCGTCACTGGCCCAGCAGGGTGGCGCCGCAACCTACGGCATGATGGCCCATGTGCCCTTGCGAGGCATGGTAAAGAAGAAAGTGCTGGAGATGTACGCGGAACAGTATCGCGCAGGTGGCGCAGAACTGGACCTGTCGTCAGGTGCCGGCGGAAAGGGCCTGCTGGACCGGCTGGTGAAGCGCTATGTGGACTACAAGTCGCGTAAGGCCACCCCGTGAAATGACGATGAGTATGCCTGGAATGAATGTACTTGGGTCGCCGGGGGCTGAGCTGCTGGTTTAGCCAGCCCCCGGGTGTCGCCCGCTGCCGTTACATCTCCACGCAAATCTTGCCAAAGTGCTGCTGTGACTCCTGGTGGCGGAATGCATCAGCCAGCTGCGCCAGCGGATAGCGGCTGTCGATCACCGGGCGCAGATCGTTGGCCTCAACCGCGGCAATCATATCGAGCTGGTGCTGCTGGCTGCCAACGGTGATGCCGTGTATCCGCGCATTCTTCTGAAACAGTTCTGCAGTGGGTACTTCACCGGAGAAACCGGTAAGAACGCCTATCATGCTGATGCAGCCATCAAACGCCACCGCGCGAACTGACTGTGCCACGGTGCCGGAACCGCCCACCTCGACTACCAGGTCGGCACCGTGACCGCCGGTGGCCTCGAGTACCTTATCGCCCCACTCGGGGGTGTCCTTGTAATTGATCAGCACTTCGGCCCCCAGTGCTTTCAGGCGCTCGAGTTTCGCATCAGAAGAGGAGGTGGCAATAACGCGGCAACCGATCATCCTGGCAAATTGCAGGGCAAAGATGGACACGCCGCCGCTGCCCTGCACCAGCACCCAGTCTCCGGGTCGCAGGTGCGTCTCTACCATCACCGCACGCCATGCGGTGAGACCGGCGCAGGTCAGGGTGGCAGCCTCGGCAAAGTCGAGGTTGGCGGGCATGCGGCTGAAGGCATTGACGGGCATGGTGACGCTCTCGGCCGCGAAGCCGTTCACGTTATCACCGGGAACACCCTGAAGCCGCTCAAACGTGGGGCCGCCGTCCTGCCAATGGGGGAAGAAATGACTCAGTACTTTGTCTCCCACCTGAAATTGGCTCACGCCCTCGCCAACAGCGGTGACCACGCCGGCACCGTCTGACATGGGTATGCGGCCATCTTCTGTAGGCAGCAGGCCAAGAACCACAACGTAGTCGTGAAAGTTTAACGAGCTGGCCTTTACCGCGACCTGAATTTCACCCGGCCCGGGCGGGCGGGGGTCTATGGTTTTGAGTGCCAGTTGATCCAGTCCGCATGGTGCTTTTAGTGTCATTGCCTGCATGATGATTCCTTGTTTATGTCAATGGTCCGGGGGTTCCCGCCGCCGGCTCGCGGCAGGCTGAAGAAGATCGCGGGCAAATACTACGCTTTTTTTAGGCGCTTCGCAGATTAGCGGGGTTGCTTGGTGGATGTACTCTTTCCAGCTGGGCGGCCACTGCAATCGTGGTATACCCCCGAGCGGTCGAACCCGCTTTGACTCCCTTTCGTGGCGTCCGCTTTGATTGAACGCCTCATTCCCCGCTTATGTGCGATGGACCTTTCTAAACGGTGCAGTTCTGGCCTTAAGCGCGCCCTGCGGCGGCTGGCTGGTGCGCACAAGGCTAATGCCGAACTGGTATGACTTTCAGTACCGTCTGAGAAACCAAAAGCAGACTGATGGCGTAGGCTGTACTAAGGTTTAACGGCGGCACTGTGAACGTGCCCGTCTGCTGACAAGGTATTGCTAATGAATAATAAAAGCCAGGTCGAGCGCGAAGCCCTCGATACCTATGACCGCTTTGTCGCCCAGCGCGACAAAATTGACGCCGGCGAGGCCGGCTGGGAATCCATGGCGGATTTCTTCACCGAGGACGGTGTGTACATTGATCCCGCCTGGGGCCGTCAGGAGGGTCGCGAAACCATGCGCGAATTTTTCGTCAATTCCATGGCGGGCTTGACCGGGTATGGCTGGACTACACCTGAGCGCTGGACCATGGTCGATGGCCACCGGCTGGTGAGTCACTGGGATCAGGTGCTGGGCGACAAACCCGATGGCGGCCAGTGGATCGTGCCTGGGCTCTCGATTATCTATTACGCCGGCGACGGCTTGTTTTGCTATAGCCACGACTACCTCAACATGACCTTCATAGGAGAGACCCTCAAAGCCATGGCCTGGCGGCCCCCTGCGGAGTTCAACATGCCGCCGGCCAAGCCCGACTGGCGCACGCACCTCCCTGAGGCCTGGGCGCATTTGTCCGACGGCCCCAGTTTTTAGGTGGGGCCGAAGATGACTTACAAAGTTATTCAATGGGCAACAGGCGGGGTCGGTCGCGCTGCGATCCAGTACATCAGCGCGCACCCGGAGTTGGAACTGGTGGGCTGCTGGGTCAGTAGCGAAGTAAAAGACGGCCGCGACGTGGGCGATATTCTCGGTACCGGGGTAATGGGCATTACGGCAACGCGAGACGTGGATGCCCTGCTTGCCATGGATGCCGATTGCGTGATGTACAGCCCGGTTATGGCCGACCGTGCGCTGGTGTGTCGCATGTTGGCCAGTGGCAAGAATGTGGTCACGCCTCTGGGCTGGTTCTATCCGGGCAGTCGCGATGTCAGCGACCTGGAAGCGGCCTGCCGCGAGGGCAACTCCACGCTGCATGGCACCGGCATTCATCCCGGGGGCATCACCGAGCGCTTCCCGCTGATGGTGTCGGCGCTCAGCGCATCGATCACCCACGTGCGCGCCGAGGAGTTTTCCGACATTCGCACCTATGACGCACCGGACGTGGTGGGCGAGATCATGTTGTTCGGCAAGGCACCGGAGGAGGCCGCAGCCAGCCCCATGGTGGATTTCCTGGGCGACGGTTTCGGGCAGTCTATGGAAATGGTCGCTGCCGAACTTGGCTTCGCCCTGGACTCTGAGCCGCTGGCGCTGCATGAGGTGGCGGTGGCAACGCAGCCTGTCGACTCGCCCATCGGTATCATCGAGCCGGGGCGGGTCGCCGCGCAGCGCTTCACCTGGCAGCGTACGGTCAACGGGGAGCCGGTGATCACGGTGCGCGTTAACTGGTTTATGGGGGAAGGGCATTTCGACACCGGCTGGTCCTTCGGCCCGGGGGGTGAGCGCTTTGAAGTGGAGGTGCAGGGCGACCCGAGTTCCCACGTGACCTTCCATGGCTGGCACCCCGAGTCAGTGGCGGCGGGGCTGGAGCGCAACCCGGGTATCGTCGCCACGGCCAATCATGGGGTGAGCGCCATTCCTTACGTTTGCCAGGCCCTGCCGGGCATCAAAACCTATCTCGACCTGCCGTTGATCGCAGGCCGGGCCGCGCCGCATCTGGCGCTTGACCTCAACAACTGAAAGTAAAGGAGAGAGCATTGAGTATACGAGTGGTGACCTGGGGTACGGGCAACGTGGGCTGTTACGCAGTGCGCGCGGTAATCAATCACCCTGAACTGGAGTTGGTGGGACATATTGTCAGTTCTGCCGCGAAGGCGGGAAAAGACGTGGCCGAACTGACCGGCCTGGACGAGCCCACCGGCGTACTGGCGACTGATGACATCGATGCGGCGCTGGCGCTGGCACCGGATTGTGTGGTGTACACGGCTCACTCGGAAACGCGCATGATGGAAGCGGCAGTGGACCAGGGGCGTTGCCTGCGTGCCGGCATCAATGTGGTGTCCAGTTCCCTGTTCATGCTGCAGTACCCGGATTCACCGGATATCGCCTTTCTGGCAGACCCCTTGAAAGAAGCCTGTACCGAAGGCAACACCACCTGCTTCAATAACGGCATCGACCCGGGTTTCGCCAACGACACCATGCCGCTGACTTTCACCGGGCTTTCGGAGTACTGGACCAGCGTACGCATGCGCGAGGTCATCAACTATGCGACCTATGAACAGGAGCATACTGTGCGCGAGGTCATGGGCTTTGGTTACCCCGTGGATCATGATTGCATGCTGTTCCAGCCGGGCATGTTGTCACTGGGCTGGGGTGGTTCGGTGCGCTCTGTTGCCGCGGGCCTGGGCGTGGAACTGGAGCGTGTGTATGAGGTGCACGAAAGGCTGCCACTGGAGCAGGACGTGGAGAATGGCATGGGCGTGTTCAAGGCGGGCACCACCGGCGCCATGCGCTTTGAGGTGCGCGGCGTGGTCAACGGTCGTGACGCGATAGTGCTCGAACACGTAACGCGAATAACCGACGATATCGCGCCGGACTGGCCACAGGGTAAAGGCTACCGTGCGATTATAGAGGGCGAGCCGCGCATGGAGATCACCATGGATATGGAAGATCGCCACGGTGACCACGCCGTTGCCGGCGTCATCCAGACCGCAACAGCTATCGTGAACGCGATTCCTGCCGTGGTGGCGCATGAGCCCGGCATGGTGGCAGCGCTGGACCTGCCCAAAATCACCGGACGTGGATTGTATAGACCGGAGTAGCCCGGCGGCGGGCAGTGGTGGTGTACCGGCGCGTGAGTGAGACGATGACGCCGGGGAGTCAGGCCCCGCGCAGTAGGACCAGCGCGTTACCGCGGTGATGCCGGCGAGCTCCTGCATCCTGTTTTTAGGTAATCTCTGGCACGGGGGTGGCGAGAACGTCAGTGGCGACAGCCGCCTGGCGATTACCGCACAATATTGCGAACCCTGGGTGCGTACCCAGGAGAATTATTTTCTCTCTGTTTCAGCGGACACTGCGGCGGCCGTGTCAGAGGATATGCGCCGCTTGCTCGGTTACTTGATCCACCCGCCGTTCATGGGCATGAGCGACGGTATGCATCCCAAGCGCAAACTGCCTCGGGGTGATGACTGAGCCTTATTCGGTGGTAACGCGGCGGATCCGGGCGCCCAGTCCGGCCAACTTGTCCTCCAGGTGCTCATAGCCGCGATCGAGGTGGTAAATGCGGCTGACCTCGGTTTCTCCCCTGGCAACGAGGCCGGCCAGCACCAGACTGGCGCTGGCGCGCAGGTCAGTGGCCATCACCGGTGCGCCGCTCAGGCCCTTACGCTTACCGCGCACGACTGCCACCTGGGTCATGGGCGTGATATCTGCCCCCAGACGCACCAGTTCCTGGACGTGCATGAAGCGGTTTTCAAAAATATGTTCGGTCACCACCGACGTGCCTTCCGCCTGCGTCATCAGTGCCATGAACTGGGCCTGCAGGTCGGTGGGAAAGCCGGGGTAGGGCGCGGTGGCGATGTCGACAGCGCGCCAGCTGTCGGTGCTTTGTACGGTGATCGCTTCATCAGAGGTATCCACGCGAAAGCCGGCGTCGCGCATCTTGGTAATCAGTGACTTGAGATGTTCCGGCACACAGCAGTCCACGGTCACATGCCCGCCGGTAATGGCGCCTGCAATCAGTAAGGTGCCTGCCTCGATACGATCGGGCACGATACTGTGGCGAGCCGGGGTCAGCTCGTCCACGCCCTCCACGGTGATGACGCTGCTGCCCACGCCTTCTATGCGTGCGCCCATGGCGATCAGGTAGTTGGCCAGGTCAACGACTTCCGGTTCCTTGGCGGCGTTCTCAATAACGGTGGTCCCGCGCGCCAGGCTGGCGGCCATCAGGGCGTTTTCGGTGCCGCCCACGGTGACTTTTTCAAACAGGATGCGATCACCTACCAGGCGCTGTGCCCGGGCCACTACATAACCGCCCTCGCTGGAGATATCCGCGCCCAGGCGACGCATGGTTTCAATATGCAGATCAATGGGACGGGAGCCGATGGCACAGCCACCGGGCAAGCTGACCCTGGCCTCGCCATAGCGGGCCAGCAGCGGTCCCAGGCAAAGAATGCCCGCGCGCATCTTGCGCACCATGTCGTAATCCGCCACGTGGGCTGTGGGTGCCTCAACGTCTACCAGCAGCGAGCCACCCTGGCGTTCGCTGGTTGCGCCCAGGGAGGCGAGCAGCTGCTGTGTCGACTCAATGTCCTTGAGTTCCGGGACATTGTCGAAGTGGTGACGTCCGTCCGCCAGTAATGAGGCGAAGAGAATGGGCAGCGCAGCGTTCTTCGAACCGCTGGTGCTGACGGTGCCGTTGAGGCGCTGACCGCCGGTGACGAGGATGGAATCCAATGTTTACTCCACTGAAGCCACTGCCGCGGGGCGCGGCAAGGGTTGGAAAAGGGCGCTAGGGTACCAGTTCGCACCCGTTGGAGAAATAGTTGCATCGGGCGCGGTTCCCCCGCCGGTTCGCAGGGGGTATCGTGTCATGCAAACCTTGTTTGCTTTGGAACGCCCGCTGAGGATGACTGCCGCCGAAAACCTGACCCTGGAACAGTGCATCGCCCTGAAGCTGATGCTGGATATCCGGTTCTTTGACACGGGCAATGGCCCACAACCGGTTCTGCAGCTACCGCCCGCTCTTGCCACCGGGCTCGCGGCCCTGCAGCCCGGTGGCATTATTCTGTTTCGTGAGAACCTGGCATCCGTTGGGCAAATTACCGGGCTTACGGCACAGATTCGCCAGTGCCTGTCGCCAGAGGCGCTGATCGCCGTTGACCAGGAGGGCGGCAGGGTGACCCGGCTGCCGCGAGACCAGGTGACCAGTTTCAGTGGCAATATGGCGCTGGCGGCCTGTCCTGCTGATGAGCGTATGCCGCTGGCGCGCGCCATGGGTGCCGCCCAGGGTGAAGAGCTTTTTGCGCTGGGGATCAACGTCAACTTCGCGCCCACGCTGGACGTCAACAGTAACCCACAGAACCCGGTTATCAATGTGCGTGCGTTCAGCGACGACCCGGCTCTGGTTGCTGCACTGGGCGCAGAGGTTGTTGGCGGGCTGCAGAGCGCGGGGGTGGCGGCAGCGGTAAAGCACTTTCCCGGTCATGGCGATACCAGCCTGGACAGTCATACGCACCTGCCCTGCGTACTGCGCGACCGGCAGAGCGCCGAGCGCGTTGATCTG
>JAUIIQ010000290.1 GCA_030431585.1 Gammaproteobacteria bacterium
CTCGTCGCCGAAGTCGGACAAACCAGTGGTCCGGCATGCGTGGGCGATCAGTGAATCTTGATCCAGTGGCACAACAGCCGACAGGTTAAAGCAGCTGCCCTCCCTGTTGACCGTTGCCAGCCACTGCGGGTGAGGGGGCGCGATCCAGAGTGGAGTGTCAGCGTTGCTCATTGTCATGTCCTGGGTTCTGGCTTGAGAGTTTTGACCAACTGCAAGCAGGCAAGCTCGGCTTCTCAATTAGTATGGGAAGCGCTTGAGCACGCCGCGCCTGCGGGCCATCAACTGTTCCTTGCGTTTTTCGGGAGACAGGGTTTTGACACCCTCTCCGAGCATTGTCTGCAACTGCGCATACTTTAGCTGTGTACAGTCGGGTTTGGGATAGTGGTCTGCATTCAACCAGCGTAATGCAATGTAGCCTTCATGGTGCCCTGAAGGGTCCAGCCAGTTAGGCACACCAGGGTCCCGGTGAGCCACTACCACAATCAGCTCGCCGCTGTCTTCCAACTGGGCATGGTGGCAGTTTGTGCTGCACAAACGATAGCGGTAGTCCATCGACTCCCACCAGTAGTTGCCGAATTCGACCGCCCAGTAACTGGCATTGGGCGGTGTCACACGTATCACCAGTACTTCATCTTCCGGCACCTGCCAGAAGCAGATCAGCGGCTCTCCGCCCGGTGTCGCGTCAATGGGGTTGTCGTCCAGTTGTCGATAGGAAACGAAATCGTTGGGGCGGGCTTTCCACTGGTCCAGCATGTTTGCCCAGTAAAAGGTTGACTCCCTGATCCACGCGGCAGTATCGGCCAGCCCTTGCTGAAGGCGTTGCGGTGTCAATACCGGGTCGTGCGTCACGTCGCTGAGACAATCGATACGCGCCGTCATTGGTATTTCATTCTCCCAGTCGGCAAAGAACTGCCTGAAAGTGATGCGCCAGGCACCGGGCGTGGTTTTTATGAAATTGCCCGGTTGCTCGTGGGGTCCGACGATTAACTCGAAAGATCCATCTTCCTGTGTCTCGATGTCGCTATCAATCAGGTTGCCCACCACGCGGCCACCCCAGGGCGTATTGCCATCCTCCAGTACGGTAACGGCAAAATAGCGCGCTGTGCCACGGTTGCCCGAAATGCGATAGGTGTGTTCGCCATTGATGGGAGCGCCAACGTAAAGTGCGTCGGTGTTGTCGCCACCCTGCTTGCGCAAGGGGTCGAAGTAGTGGAGGAGTTCTGGAAAGTCGGGGTCGGTGTTTTCCAGCTGAAACTGCAAACCCAGAGAAACGTTTCGGGCCAGCAGCCTGAAACCCTTGGCGCGGTCTATGTCGCGGCTTGGTGCACCGTCCTTGAATACCAGTTCGCCGGCTGCCTTGAGTTCATCGCAGAAGTGCTCCCAGCTGGCCTTCAGGGCTTCGTCGTTAGGGTTATCACCAAACATATTGTGTTATCACCTCTCGTATGCTGTTTGTGAGTCGTTATCAGCGATGTGTTCAGGGTATTCTTTGTCCTGCGAGGGAAAAGTTCGTATCCTGAAACAGATTTCAGTTCGGGGCAGTGTATCGGCCGCCAGGAAGCTTCAGTGCGCCTTTGGTTGCCGCCTTTACTCGCGGACCAGCATAACAAGCCTGCCGGCTTATGGAAGTACGCTGCCCAAGGCGCAGATACTTCCCGCTGCCCACACGGCGGACGCGTACTCTGGTTGTAAGTCACTTTCCCCAATGTTTCAGCTTGACCTTCCGTCAGGTGGAAGGTGTAATCTCGGAACAATAGAGGCATGACTGAACCGACCGTCAGCAAAACCCGGTCTCAAGCGGTGAGCAGATTGCGCATATTCATCACACGACTGTTAACTATCCTGCTGTTACTGCAGCCAGTGTTGGCGTCAGCGGTGCCGTGTCTGATGGTGCCCGGTTCGCAGGACAACCTGTCTGCAATGGCGATGCCTGGTATGGCGGTGTCCGCGATGGAAGGAGTCGATCACAGCGCGCACCATGGCATGGCAGAGGGCACGTCTGCTGACACCGCATCCGGAACGTGCTGTGACAGCGGTTACTGCTCTCAGGGGGGCTGCCTGTCCATCAGCGCCACGGTCAGCTCAAGCACTATTTCTCATTTGCCCTTGTATGGCCCCGTCTTCCAGTCGGTATCCTCTATTCTCCCGGATTGGGCCCCGCAGTCTCCCTACCACCCACCCGCTTCCTAGTCCCACAGGATAGGTGCGCCTGAAATTTGGCGATCAGCACCTGCTTTCGCCTGACGCTATGTCAGGCTCCAGTCAAACCGCTTCGATCAATGCGTAACGCAAGCAGTGCGCGACGCCGATGAAGCGCACGGATGGTGGGAAGGAACGTGAAGACAGCAATTATTTTTCGAGCACAATCAGCTTTTTCTGTTGTGTTGATCGCAGTTCTGCTGCTTGTTTCAGCACAGGGCAGTGTGGCCCTGTCGCTGGAGCAAGCGGTTGCAGTCGCGCTGGAAGGCGACCCCTGGATCGATGGTAGTCGCTATAGACAGCAGGCGCTGCTGGCGCAAAGTACGGCAGCGGGTTCGCTGCCAGATCCGGTGATCAATGCCGGCTTTGCCAACCTGCCTACAGATACCTTCGATTTCAACCAGGAGGCGATGAGCCAGTTCAAGCTGGGTGTTGTGCAGGCGCTGCCGCGTGGTGACAGCCGGGCGTTGCGCCAACGGCAATTGCAGTTCCTGGGAAATCAACATCCCTATCAACGGGAAGATCGTCGTGCCCGGGTGCAGGCTGAAGTGTCAGCTTTGTGGCTGGATGCCTGGCGCGCAAGGGAGATCATCCGGCTGATAGAGGCGGACCGTAACCTGTTCGAGCAACTGGTGGATGTTGCGGAGTCGAACTATGCAAATTCCCTTGGCGGGACAAGGCAGCAGGACCTGGTTCGGGCGCAGTTGGAGCTTACCCGCCTGGAGGATCGCCTGGTAGTGCTGCACGAAGAACTCGAAACCGCCGTTGCGCAACTGTATCAGTGGTTGCCGGGCACGGTGTACAGCAACGGATCCAGTGCCCGGGAGCTGCCGCCGGTACTGCCAACTATCGCGCTACTGTCTGCCGATTTTTCGCCTGCCCGGGAAACGCCCTCGCAGCCGTCGCTCGCTGAGAGACTTCGCCATCACCCTGCCATTCG
>JAUIIQ010000291.1 GCA_030431585.1 Gammaproteobacteria bacterium
AGGTCAAAGTCCGTGGCCTTGACGCTTTCCAGCACCGCGGACTCCAGCTCTGTTTCAAGATTATTGAGAATGCCTGCGGCCAGTGTCAGCCCGTCTACTGAAGCGGGCGGAGAATCGTCACTGGTAGCGAGCTGAATTTCCAGCACCCGGTCCAGCTCTTCCAGGGCGGCCGGGTCCACGGTATCCAGCCTGGCAATGCGCATCACCAGGTCCGAGCGACCCTCCTTGGGCAACAACTCCAGCACCCGGGCGGCCTGATCTTCCTGCAAATACGCCAGCACCAAAGCAATAATCTGCGGGTGTTCACCCTTGATCATGCGCGCGACAGATCGCGCATCCATCCATTTCAGCGCATCAATACCCTTGGTTGAGCCGCCCTGCATCACTTTGCTGAGCACGCTGCGGGCGCGGTTTTCGCCCAGGGCCTCGACCATCACCCTGCGGGTGAAATCACTGGCGCCAATACTGATGGGGCTGGTCGCGCTGACTTTGTCGGCAAATTCCTGCAGGACTGCGGCGATTTGCTCATTGGACACGTCAGACAGGGTAGCCATAGCCTCCCCGACCTGCTGCACTTCTTTGGGCACCATATGACGCATAATGGAAGCAGCACCTTCCTCACCCACGCCCAGCAGAAAAATCGCAGCGCGTTGTGGTCCGGACAACTGAGCCTGGGCCGCAGTATCAGTCATCAGCGGCTACCCAACCCCTCAACACGTGTGCAGCACGCTCGGGCTCGCCCTGCACCATATTGCGGGCCATATCCAGTTGCTGTTTATAGGCCGGCTCTCCCGGCGGTAGTCCCTGTGCTCCCTGAAAGCCCAGGGTTACCCGGTCGTCGCCCATCATCATGGCGTCCTGGCCGCCACCCGGCGCGCCGGCCATGGCGGCACCGGCACCAGCGGGCAGTGCCGCGGGCGCGGTCGCCGTGGACGCCTGCATCAAAGGCCTGACCACAACGAAAATAGTGGCAAATACGGCGGCCGCAGCCAGCAGCAGTTTGCCGCTGCGCCACAGCCACTCGGCCTCCAGTATGGACGCGGCGGGCATCGGCTCAAACTCAGGCGGCGGTACGAAAGAGGCATTGACGACGTTGACCCGATCACCGCGGGCCTCATCAAAGCCGATGGCCTCCTTGACCAGTGCCGTCACCTCAGCCAGTTGCACCTCGGACAGCGGCGCGCGCTCTACCTCCCCCGCTTCATTGACGGTATTGGTGTAGTCCACCACTACCGCAACCGTCAGCCGCTTGACGCCGCCTGGCGTCTCGCGAATGTGGCTGATGGTACGATCCACTTCGTAGTTACGAATTTCCTGCTTGTTGGAGCGAGCGGGAGAAGCTGCTACTTCCTCACCCTCGGCGTTCTGCACCGGCGGCTCTTCCTGGGGAGGCTGGTTGGACAAGGTACCCGGAACACCGAGAGCACCCAGGTCCGAGGTGATCTCTTCTGACAGCTGCTCGCTGCGGACGCTGGTTTCCGGCTCGTACTTCTCGCTGGTGGTTTCCACCACAGTGAAGTCCAGTTCGGCGGCCACCTGGGTCTGCACCGCGCCTACGCCGAGAATGGGCGTCAAGATTTCGATAATACGATCGGCGTAGCGCTCTTCCAGCAACTGGGTATAGCGAAAGTTTTCCGTGGTCAGTCCAAAACCACTGTCCTTGGCCTGCGAAGACAGCAAGCGGCCGTCGTTGCCCACTACAGAAACCTGCTCCGCTTCAAGGCCGGGCACACTGAAGGCGACCAGGTGGACAATGCCGGCCAACTGCCTGTCCGTCAGCTGTCTGCCGGGCGCGAGGTTTACCAGCACAGATGCCGCCGGCTTGTCTTTCCTGCGCACGAACGCTGACTGTTTGGGCAATGCCAGATGCACCCGCGCGCCGTTTACATTTTCCAAAGAGGCAATAGACCGCGACAGCTCATGCTCCAGCGCGCGATCAAAACGCGCTTTCTCCATAAAGCTGCTGAGGCCCAGGCTTTGCTCCTGGTTAAGGGTGTCATAGCCCTGGGAGCTCTGACTGGGCAGGCCTTCGCTGGCCAGCTTTATTCTCAACTCACGCACGCGGTCATGAGGAACAGTTACCAGGCCACCCATACCCTCAACCTTGTAGGGCACTCCCTGTTCATCAAGCTGACGAATGATCTCCGCCGAGGACTCCGCGGGCAGGTCGCCAAACAGCGGTGTGTAATCCGGAGCCAGCGCCCACTGCACCAGGCCTATCCCCAACGCGATACTGGCGGCGAGACCCAGCAGCAACTGCATCTGGCGTACTGCAGGCAGCGCACTGACGCGATTGAAACGGTCGATCAACTGTTGCGATTCGAGAGCCATAATTACCGGGTTACCAACATATCGTCAGGGGCGGGTCTGACTCAGACCTGCATATTCATTACTTCCTGATACGCGCTAAGCAGCTTGTTGCGCACCTGGCTCATTGCCTGGAACGAAATACTCGCTTTCTGCAACGCAATCATCACTTCCGGCAGTTCGACACTTTGGTCGCCTGACTCGAATGCATCGGCCAGGCGCCTGCCTTCAGCCTGCGCTTCGTTAACCTGCTGCAGGGACTGTTTCATCAACTCACCAAAGTCAGCTCCCGCAGCATCGTCGACGGATGCCGGCTTGTCACCGGCTGCCGCCGCAGACATGGCGCGCATCTGCGCCAACACCTGATTGATCTCTACACTGCTCATCTTCTCTCCTTCTGCTGCACACTCGGCACTAGCCGACGGCCGGAATCGCTACGCCCTGTTCTTTTAACCGCGCCAACTTGTAACGCAGGGTTCGTGGGCTTATCCCCAACAGCTTGGCCGCATCCTTGCGACTGCCGTCTACTGTTTCCAGGGCCGTGACAATCATCTGCTTCTCTTTGTCCTTAAGCCCGCCATTGAGAAGCGGCTCTGCCTCATTGACAGTGGCTTCGCCAGCTGCCGGGCGCTCCGCATCCGGCACAAAATCATCCTCAAAATAAATATCCTGGCCTCTCACCTCATTCCCGGCACACAGAATGGCCGCCCGCTGAATGCAATTGTCCAATTCACGCACGTTACCTTGCCAGCGGTGTTGCAACAGCTTCAACTCAGCGGCGGAGCCAAGAGACAAGGGACGGTCCTGGGCGTAGCGAACCAACATAAGCT
>JAUIIQ010000056.1 GCA_030431585.1 Gammaproteobacteria bacterium
TACCTGGTGAGCCGCAACACGGATCCCGACAACGTGCTTGAGCCCCCCAGGGGCCGTTCTGGCCGCGCAGAAACGTCACGCATGTCCTACAGCATGGACGCCGTGTCCGAATTCGAAGACTTCGTCGAAGACATGTATGAGTATGCCGAGGCGCAGGAATTGCGCGTGGACACGCTCATTCACGAGAATGGCGCGGCACAGATGGAAATCAATTTCCTGCACGGCGATGCCATGGATCTCGCCGACCAGGTTTTCACCTTCAAGCGCACGGTGCGCGAGACCGCGCACAAGCACGGGGTCTACGCTACATTCATGGCCAAGCCCATGCAGATTGAGCCGGGCAGCGCCCTGCATCTGCACCAGAGCATAGTACGTGCTGACACGGGCGAGAATATCTTTGTAAACAAGAAGGGCGAGCACACTCGCGCCTTCCTCAGTTATATCGCTGGCCTGCAGCACTACACACCCGAGTTGATAGCCCTGTACGCCCCCAATGTAAATTCCTATCGTCGCCTGGCACCTGAGATATCGGCACCTATCAATCTCAACTGGGGTCTCGATAATCGCACTACGGCGTTTCGTGTGCCGCAAAGTGGACCTGCTGCAACTCGAGTAGAGAACCGTTTTCCGGGTGCCGATGCCAACCCTTATCTGGCGATGGCCGCTACGCTCGCCTCTGGTTACCTGGGCATGCAACGCAAACTCAAACCCAGTAAACCGCATCAAGGTACTGCCAACGAGGACGAGGTGGAAGTGGCCCGGACACTGGAAGAGGGACTGCGTAACCTTGGTGACTCGCCGGAAGTGGTGGAGGTTTTTGGCGAGTTGTTCCTGAAAGCTTACGCGGCAGTCAAGCTCGACGAGTTTGAGGAGTTCAACCGGGTGATTTCTTCCTGGGAGCGGGAACACCTGCTGCTGCAGGTCTGAACGGGAAAACGGTTATGACCAAGGACAGTGACGGCTTTCTTGGCAACAGCGGGATCAGGCTGCAGCTGTTTACGCTGGTAAAGTACCTGGTCTACTTGCTGCTGAGTTTCAACATCTACCTGTTCCTGCAGGAAGAGTTGTCTGCGCTGGAACACACCTTCATTGATGGCTTTGCGCTGTCGCAGATCATCCAGGTATTTTCTGCCACCATCGACACTGCGGCATGGGTTCTGCTGCTCCTGCTGTTTGAACTGGAAACCTCCGTTCTGGATGACCGCAAGATTCACGGGCCGGTTAAGTGGACGTTGCACGGCGTGCGACTGCTTTGCTACGTCGCGGTTTTTTATGCGTTTACCGGCTATTGTGCGGAGCTGACGATGCTGTATGAAGCAGCGCCGGTCAGCGGGTTTGATGCCTGCGCGCGAATTGGCGATTCCCTTTCATTACTGGTAGATCTCGATGAGTACGTGCCGCTGGACGCGCAGACTTGTGCGGCTGTTGGTACCGACGTCGTCCAACTGACAGGCTTTGGCATCGTCTCCGAGCCCGCAGTGCTGGATGCGGCTCGCCGCCTGGCCTGGGTTGATGTCATCAATTCTGCTGCCTGGTTGCTGGTAGTGATCGTGCTGGAAATAGAGGTGCGTTTGCA
The DNA here is from genome assembly GCA_030431585.1 of Gammaproteobacteria bacterium. Lineage (GTDB taxonomy): Bacteria > Pseudomonadota > Gammaproteobacteria > Pseudomonadales > Halieaceae > Halioglobus. The sequence continues at coordinate 1,577 of JAUIIQ010000056.1, forward strand.
GTTGCGCGGCAACCTGTCCAGTGCGGTGATGAATGTTACCAAATGGTTCAAGTTGGCCGTGTATGGAACGCTGTTCCTGGCAGCCGGGTACTGGGGTGTAGCAGGAGATTTTCTTGATTTCTGGGATGCGTCCTTGTGGCTCTTTGCCTTTATCTTTATCGAACTGAATGTGTTTGAATGGCAGGCCGAGACTACCCAGCAGGATGCTGCACAAGCCTGAGGAAATACCATGTTCAGTAATGATGACCTTTCCAGCCTGCGCTGGGATGCGGTGTCCGGTGCCGTAGAGATCATCGATCAAACCCTGTTGCCACATACCCTGCGCTGGCTGCACCTGGATTCGCTACCTGCATTTTGTCACGCCATAAGCCACATGCAGGTGCGCGGTGCACCGCTTATCGGCGTGACCGCTGCGTTTGGTCTGGCAGCCGCCATTGCCAAGAACCCGGATGACGACAACGTGAGGGCAGCCAGCGCCACCCTCTTGGCCACGCGACCAACGGCGGTAAACCTGCGCTGGGCGCTGGAACAGGTGCAGTCTGAGGTGGCCGATATGCCGCCTTCGCAGCGTGCCAGGGCGGCCTTCAATAAAGCGGTGCAGCTGCGCGCGCAGGACATTGCCAGCTGTGCGCAAATTGGCGAGTATGGCCTCACCCTGCTGCGAGAACTGTCTGCTGGCAAAACACTCAATGTGATGACGCACTGTAACGCCGGCTGGTTGGCAGCGATTCAGTGGGGAACCGCCCTCGCTCCGGTATACAAAGCATTCGCCGCGGGCCTGCCCGTGCATGTCTGGGTTTCCGAGACGCGTCCCCGGAATCAGGGAATGAACCTCACCGCATGGGAGCTGCAGCGGGCAGGTGTGCCCTGTACGGTGGTGGCGGATAACAGTTGTGGGCAGCTGATGCGCGAAGGACTGGTCGATTGTGTCATTGTCGGCTCGGATCGCACCGCCGCCAATGGTGACGTCTGCAACAAGGTGGGTACCTATTTGAAAGCGCTGGCTGCCCGTGACAACGATGTGCCATTCTACGTCGCCTTGCCTGAGTCAACCATCGACTGGCATTGCCAGAGCGGTGAAGCGATTCCTATCGAGGAGCGCGATGCCCTCGAGGTGCTGTCTATCGCAGGCGTGGATGCATCCGGGCAGGCACTTGAGGTAAACCTTGCCTCGCCGGGCACGCGGGCCTTAAACCCCGCTTTTGATGTAACACCCGCTGCGCTCGTTTCCGGGTTGATTACCGAGCATGGTGTTTTTCAGGCGAGCAAGTCCGGGCTGGGAGAGTTGAGTGCGCAACTGCTGAAATGAGGTGAGTACTGCGGCTGTGCCGTCGAGGCTACGGCAGCATCTGACCTCCCCTTGCAGGAGGCGGTCATCCGCCTGCGCAGGCTTCAGATTTTTTCGTCCAGGCCTATATGATCGATACGCGGATAGCTGCGCCACTGGAAAGCCTGTTTGTGATCGCAGATGAGGCAGGAGTGTTCTATATCGCCGGTAGAGGGGTCCATCTCGCCTGACTTGGTCATCATGCCCTGGCCACAGGCATCGCAAACATAGTTGACCTCAACGGGTCTTACTTCGCGTTTTACTTCTGGCATAGCTGGCATGGCTCCTGAGATAGGCGGTGGGGGTTTGAGTGGTGCCGGCTGGCACTGGCGGATAATCCCATTGAGTGCCATCGCGGGAAAAACCGACGCTGCGCCAGCAACAAACCACTGCTAACTGGACTGAACAGCTTACCAGAGCCGCAGGGCTCTAGAAATCATCCAGTTCCAGGTCATAGTAACCCAGTTCGTCACGAAGACGTTTCTCTTCCAGCCGCTTTTCTGCTCTTCGCCGTTTTTCAGCGAGTCGCTGCTTGTTGCTGATGACGGGCTCAAATTCAGCGAACTCCTCGTCCGACATATCACCGAGCATTGGCTCGAAAAAGTCGTCCATGGAGTCAGCAGAAGTTGTCTCCTGATTGCGCTCTGCCATAAATCACCTCCCGATGATTTACACAAAAAGTTCCGGGCAGAAACACATCTGCCTCTGAGCGGAGTAAATCAAAAAACCGGTAGCTTGGGAATGGTTTTTTTTACGGGCATTTTGCCTAAATTCGGGTGGCCCGCAGCCGTCCGTGGCTTTCCTTGCCCCTGGTTGCAACGTCCTTGTACTGCCGTCCCTGGCATGCGGGGTAACGGGCCACCCGCTATGCTAGGTGCAAGGTATGTGCCAGCCCTTTGACGCCATAAATGGCCGTTGAGAGGCAGGAGGGTGGCCAGCGGACATGTACGCGGATGTTCGCGGTCATGTTCGCTCAAGCCCGGACAGCTTGGTCAAAACGGCCGCGGCCACTTCTTCCGCAGAAGCATCGCCGGCTTCGATAGTGCAATCGGCGAAGTGTCGATACAGGGGGGTGCGCTCAGCGTAGATCTCGGCGAAGCTCTGCGCCCCGTCACTGGCGATACCTCGAGGCGGAGCTTTGGCAACGCGTTGTTCCAGTACCGGCAGCTCGACCTGTAAATACACCACCGGCCCGGCTGCTTTCAGGCGCTGCATGATCCTCGCGCTGTATACGACACTGCCGCCGGTGGAAATCAGGGCCCGGTCCAGGGCGATGCCCAGCACGACTTCTTCCTCTAGCTCCCGCAGTCGGCGGTAGCCATCGCGTTCCAGTATTTCCTGCAGCGTTGCCTCCTGACGAACTTGTATAGAGAGATCGGTATCGATGAAGCGCAGGCCCGCCATCTTTGCCAGCAGCACTCCTACCGTGCTCTTCCCAGCTCCGGGCATGCCGATAAGGCTGATGGTATTGAATGTGCTCATGTAAGATTCCCGGGGAGAAAACAGCATTATGTGCATGCTGCCCGCTGGGCGCCAGTGTGCTGCCTTGCAGCGCTGCCCGGGGGTGGGTAGAGTTGCGCTTTCTCAGCGATATCCGGAGCTACCATGAGTCTGCTAACCACTCCACTGGACGCCCTGCATCGGGACCTCGGTGCCAAGATGGTGCCTTTTGCCGGCTATGAAATGCCGGTTCAGTATCCCACCGGAATTATCAAGGAGCACCTGCATACACGTTCAGCAGCCGGCTTGTTCGATGTTTCCCACATGGGGCAGGTAGTCTTGCAGGGCGCCGGCGCAGCGGCAATGCTTGAGGGCCTGGTGCCCGTGGATGTTGAAGACCTGGACGTGGGCAGGCAGCGCTACGCCCTGTTCACCAACGAGCTCGGTGGTGTCATGGACGACCTGATCATCACCCGCCGCGGCGAGGATCACTTCTTCCTGGTAGTGAATGCGGCCTGCAAGGCCCAGGATATCGAGCACCTGCGCTCTCATCTGGCCGGTCAGTCACTACAGGTGCTTGAACAACAGGCACTGCTGGCACTGCAGGGTCCTCAGGCTCGCGATGTAATGGCTGAACTGTGTCCGGCGGCGGCACAGCTGGTCTTTATGCAGGGTTGTCCGGCCAGCATCGGTGGCGTGGACGTTTACATTACGTGCTCCGGCTATACCGGCGAAGATGGTTTTGAGATATCCGTACCGAACGATGACGCCGCGGCATTGGCGCGGCGTATCCTCGAGTATGAACAGGTTGCGCCAATTGGGCTGGGAGCACGAGATTCGCTGCGTCTGGAGGCGGGTTTATGTCTCTACGGCCACGAGCTGAACGCAGATATCGACCCGGTTCAGGCCGGACTATTGTGGTCTATCAGCCAGGCGCGGCGTGAAGACGGCGCCCGCCCCGGGGGCTTTCCCGGCGCCGCGGTTATTTTTGATCGCATCCGCAACAGGCCCGCGCTGCGGCGTGTGGGACTATTGGTAGAAGGCAAACGCCCGGTGCGAGAGGGCCAGACCGTCAGGGATTCGCAAGGCAATACAGTAGGTGAAATCTGTTCTGCGGGCTATGGCGCGAGCGTCGGCGGGCCGATTGCCATGGCTTACGTGCAGCGGGAAGTCGCCGAGCCAGGGACGGAACTGTCGGTTGACGTGCGCGGCAAGTTGCTTGCGGTGAACGTGACAAAAATGCCCTTTATTCCGCAGCGCTATTATCGGGGTTGAGTTTTTGCGCCAATGCCGGCTGGCGCAGCCTGCGCAGTGTCTGCCGCAGCCCGTCCAGCGCAGCAAACAGTGCCGGCATTCTGCTCCAGGGCTGCCAACGATTCAGAAGCCGGTAGAGCAATAGCGCCAGCAAAACCGCTGCAGCCGCGATGACGACATTCCTGATCAATGCGGAGCGGTCGGCTGCAGTTGCACCCACCTCCATCTCTCCTGCAACCTGCACGGTAATAGCGGGAAGTGACAGTATCTCCAGTTCACCTGTTTGCGTATTCCACCAGAAAAAATCTCTGGCCGGGAGCAGGTAGTCACCGGGGGCCTCTGCAATATAGCTGATCGTTTCAGTGCGACTGGCGTTGGTCACTCCGCGATTGTTGCTGTTGCTCATCTGTGCTGGCGCAGGGTAGCTGGCGAGCCCCGGCAACTGCTCTGCGTCAATAGTCGGTAGCATCATTGCCTGCACATCGTTTGCGCTAAACACAATGCGCCGGGTGAAAGCGTCCCCCGGCTGCAGCGCATCGGTTTCCCGGTCCAGGCTTTGTTCCACGCTGAAGCGAGGGGCCGCTACCCAGAAGTCTGCCTGCTCCAGGGCGGCGGGGACTGATACGCTGAACATGGCGGGGGGGCTGAGCAGTTCGCCTTCAAGGGCACCAGGCTCACCGCCGTTCACCTTCAGGCGCACCGGTATGGGCGGGATAGTGAACTCCCCTTTACGCTGGGGATAGAGGTCCAGCGTCCAGCGTTGTATCACCCAGGTCTGCCCCTGTCTCACCTCGCTGGCATTGGCGGCGAACTGCTCAGTTTGCAGAATCACCAGACCGGGGACCTCGGGTATACGTATGCGTGTACCCCCGGTGAACCAGTTACTGGTAGCGACCTTCAGCACCAGCTGAGCACGTTGTCCGGGCACCAGTTGTTCCGCGCCAGTGACTTCACTGTCTATACTCAGCAGGCCGGCAGTGACCAGGGCCTGCAGGTCATCATCGCCGCGAACGGGAAAGGCGGTTGCCAGGGCAAGGCTCAGTAGCAGTATCAGTCGAGTCATTCCTGCTCCTGACGACGTCTGAGTTGCATGCTGAATTTCGTTGCCAGGAAGTCGGAGGGGTCCTGCTGTACACCACGTAGCCACATGTCGCGAGTGGCCTCACTCTCCAGAATCTCCTCGGCGGTGAATTGCTTCAACTCTATCTGGTCGAAACTGAGCTGCTCGGCCCCCTCTGCAGGAATCGCGTCGTCACCGCCCATCTGTTTTTCTTCAGTCCCTATACCTGCTTCTTCTGTCTGCGACTCACTGAGACGGTTTATCTCGTCAATGATGCTCTGTACCTTGTCCCGGTTCTCTCGCGCGCCCGGGTAGTCAGGGCTGCGGGCCAGCAGTTGGTCATAGCGCTTGACCGCGCGCAGGTAGTCGCGGGCCTGAGAGCGCGCGTTGGCTTCATTGAACAGTGCCGCGTCGCTGTCTGTGCGAGAGAAGTACTCGGCAGACTGCATAAAATCCTCGTTATAGTAAAAAGCAACGCCCTTCCACATCGGGTCCTGAAAATGCTCTGCCGCATCGCGATAGCGCCCCATCTGCAGCAGCAGTCGGCCCTGCTGGTCAGGGGTCAGCCATAAGTCGGCAAACCATTGGCCCAGGGAGAAGGCACTGCTCTCAACAGTCCCCGGCTGATTGGGGTCCTCTGCTGAAGCCTGCGCCTGCACTGGAGCTGGCGTGCCCAGCAGTACCAGTGGCAAGACCATCCATGACCAGGTGAGAGTCCAGCCTTTGCGAAACCACATCAGAAACAGGGCGAGGCAGACAAACACCAGTGGGTAGCCGCTGTCCAGCCAGGGCAGAGCATCATCGTCGATCACGACATAGTGACTGTCTACCCGGCGCTCCAGCGAGCGCACGTCACTGTCATCGATGCTCAGCTCGATGTAGTGCCCGCCGCTCGCGTCCGCCAGCTCTGCAAGGTTGCGCTGCTCCAGCGGAATGAGTCCCTCCCGCTTGCTTTGGCTTCCCACTCCCAGTACCAGCAGTTGATGTTGGCGCTGGGCAAAGTATTCAGAGAAAACACGGTTTGAATTTGCTCCCAGCCCGTCTGTCAGCAGCACCACCGAGGCAGGTGCGGTGTTGTCTCGCAGAATCTCGTCCACCAGGGGCAGCGCATACTCAGGGAATTTCCCCCGCCGGGGCATCATTTGCGGCTTGATGGAGGCCAGGTACTGGTTGAGTATCTCCCGGTCAGTGGTCAGCGTGAGGACCGTATGAGCGCTGCCGGCATACACGACCAGCGCGGACTGCTTGTCCGGGCGCAGTGCCAGCAAGTCAGACGCTTTCTGTTTTGCCCTTTCCAGTCTTGAGGGCTGGATGTCCGTTTGCTCCATGGAAGAGGAGATGTCCAGGAGAATCACCATTGCTGAGTCGTCCTGACTCAGGGGCGAGGGTTGCTGCCGCCAGCTGGGACCGGCAATGATGATGATCATGATGACAATGATAGCGATACTGAAAGTGGTGGGGCTGATCCATCGAGAGTCTTTGCGATCGAGCCGGAGGTGCTCCAGTAGATGCGGTGCGATAATACCGCCGAACATATCCTTCTGTGTCTGGCGCCTGTGCAGCAGTGCAATCAGGCCAGCCCCCGGAAGCAGTAGCAGCAAGGCCCAGGGGCGCAGCAGATGAAAGTGCTCCAGAGCATTCAGGTCAGGCAGCATTGCCAGCCCTCCTTGCGCGCCGGGTCAGCACGGCCATGGTGCCGTGATACAGCAGGTAAAGAAGGGCGGCCAGCGCTACCGGCACCCAATGCAGGCTTTGCCGGGGCCGAAAGCTGACGCTTTCGTAAAGCTCTGGCTCCAGCTCCCCTATTGTCAGGTAGGCATCGCGCATCTGTGCGCCATCCAGCGCTGCAAAGGACCTGCCACCGGTCAGTTCACTGACGCGCCTGATCGTGTCCATGTCCAGCGCATCTTCGCCGACCGTTGCCGGGTCGCCGATCGCCACGGTGTAGATACGCACGTCATAACTCGCGGCGACTTTCGCGGCATCGACAGGTGGCACGGTGCTGCCGGTGTCGTTGCCATCGGTGAGTATGATCAGCACCCGGTTGTCGGAGTCGCTCTGGCTGAACTGGCGGATGGCCAGGCCGATGGCATCGCCAAACACGGTACTGGGTCCTGCCATACCAATTCCGGTTTCCTCCAGCAACTGCAGCCACACCTGGTGGTCGTCGGTAAAGGGTGTCTGCAGATAGGCCGCCGCGCCGAATACGATCAAGCCCAGGCGGTCGGAAGGGCGCCTGTCGGCCAGGTCGCCCAGTACCTGTTTGACGGCTTCCAGGCGATTCAGGGTCTGCCCGTCCGGCAGGGTAAAATCCTGAGCTTCCATGGAACCGGACAAGTCCACTGCCACCATCAGGTCGCGACCGGATTTTTGCTGCTCTATGGGCGGTCCGACCCACTCCGGCTTTGCGGCGGCCAGTACCAGGCAGACCCAGGTGAGATTGACCAGTATTTTCTGCGCCCGGTCGCGGCGGAGCACCCGTGCGCCCTGTTCCGGCCGCTGTTTGCTGAGCTCCACCAGTTTCTTGAAAAAGGGTACGCGAACGGAGTCTCGGCTTTCCTTGTAGGCCGGCAGCAGTCGAACCAGCAGCGGCAGCAGCAGCAGCGACAGCGCCCAGGGGTAGGCCAGTTCAATCATCGTAGCGGTTCTTGTGACTGGCTACCCATTCCATACTGGCCCGCAGCAACTGTTCCCCGGAGGCCGGGTCCACTGCTTTCGTCTGGTAAACGCCTACCGCCAATAGCTGGCAATCGCTTGCATCAAAAGCAGGAGCGGGGCATTGCATATTGAGGAACTCTGTCCACTCCGTGCCGGATAGCCGGGCGACGTCCTGCCGGGTAAAAGCGGCCATTGCGGCCAGCTTCAGCAGGCGGTTGACCTCGACCGCAATATTGTCTGCGCCGTCAAGGGCTTGTAAGCGGCGGAGGGCCTCACGGCGATAGCGATTTCGATACCAGTGGCGAAGGCGGAGCCAGATGCCGCGTGCGATGAACGCCAGCAGCACCGCGCCAACCACATACCACGCCGCCGTTTGCGGTAGCCAGTCGACCGGCGGCGGCGAGACAATTTCGTTGAACTCACCCAGCGTGTAGTTGCCGAATATGTCTGGAAAGGGTGGCAGGCTCATTGCAGCACTCGCTGGCCGCCCAGCTGTTCGCGCAGTTGTCGGTCTGCTGGCTCTGCGGTGTGTACCGGCACCACGGGAATGTTGTGGCGCAGCAGTTCACTGCGCACATGCGCAACCGAATTTCTGAAGCTGGTTTCAAAGCGCTCCCCAAGGTCCTGATGGACCGGGTCTATTTCCAGTTGGTAGAAACCGTCGCTGACCACCAGCTTGTCAGCGCGGGAAATGTCCCGCTCCAGCGGGTCGAACACCATGCAGCTGATAACGTCATTGTGCTGGGAGATCCGGCGAATGCTCTGCAGGGCTTTGTCGCTCCAACCATGGAAATCAGACACCAGGATCACCAGGTAGTCGTGGCTGACCATACGCTGCGTCGCCTTCAGTGCCTCTTCCAGGGCGGCCGGCCGGCTTTCGGTTGCACTGGTGACGGAGAGCTCGTTGTTCATGTTGGCGAGGTCACCCAGCCAGCCCATGACTTTTTTTTCGCTGCGTGCCGGCCTCGCCTCGGCGATACGCTCGTCATTGAAGAGTATTGCCCCGATGCGATCGCCCACTCCCAGCACGCGCCAGGCGGTGATGGCCGCAACTTCTGCCGCGACTACGGACTTCATTTTATACTCGCTGCCGAAGAACATCGGCAGGCGCTGGTCTACCACTACAACAACCGGGCGATCACGCTCTTCGGTATACACGCGTACATGGGGTTTGCCGGTGCGATTGGTGACCCGCCAGTCCATGGTGCGGATATCATCCCCAGGTCGGTAGTGACGCAATTCGTCAAAATCCAGGCCACGCCCGCGCAGTTTGGAGCGTTTGCGCCCGGCCAGCAGGGAGCGCACCGGCTGGCGCGGCAGGTAACTGAAACCTCCCGCGGTGTAGCGCAGGCGCACCAGCGAGTGCAGATTGGTATAGATTTGCTCGTTGCCAGGCGCTGCCACGGTTCAGCCCACAGCCACCTGGTTGATTATCTCGTCGATAACGTCATCCGGTGTGATTCTGTCTGCCAGTGCGTCGTAGCTGAGGATGAGCCGGTGACGCATAACCGCGTGCAGCACCGAGCGTACATCCTCTGGTGTGACATGGTCTCGCCCGTCCAACCAGGCGCTGGCGCGGCTGGTGCGATGCAGGGCGATGCTGGCGCGCGGGCTGGAGCCGGTCTCAACCCAGTTGCCAAGCTTGTCTCCGTATTGCTCAGGTATGCGAGTCGCCATGACCAGGTCAATCAGGTACTGCTCCACAGGTGCGGCAACCTGCATGGCACCAATGGTGTCACGGGCGCTAAAGATGTGGTCCTGCGAAATCATGGTCAACTGCTCCTGCTGGTTGGCTTCCTCGGCCTGCAGCATGCGCACAATAGCCAACTCGGCGTCGCCGTCCGGATAATCCACGGAGACTTTCATCAGGAAGCGGTCCATCTGCGCTTCGGGAAGAGGGTAGGTGCCCTCCTGTTCAATCGGGTTCTGTGTTGCCAACACCATAAACAATTCAGGTAGCGGGTAGGTCTTGCCCGCCACCGTCACCTGCCGCTCTTCCATCGCTTCCAGCAGCGCTGCCTGCACCTTCGCAGGCGCCCTGTTTATTTCGTCGGCCAGCACCAGTTCATTGAAAATCGGTCCCTGTTGGAATATCAGTTCGGAGACACCCTGGTTGTCCTGGTACACCTCATTGCCGGTGACATCCGACGGCAGCAGGTCCGGCGTGAACTGGATGCGTCCCAGCCCCGCCTTGAGTACCCGGGACAGCGTCTTGATGGAGCGGGTCTTGGCGGTTCCCGGCAGCCCCTCAAGCAATACATTGCCATTACACAGCAAGGCCAGGGTGAGGGTGCGAACTGCCTCTTCCTGGCCGATTACCGACCGGGACATCTGCTGCATCATGGATGTTACGGCTGACAGACTTTCACTGGACAAGAAAGTGCTCCTTTTAATGTGGTCACGCTAGCGGGCTGGATGACACCAGAAAGTATAACGGGTGTTGCCGGGATTCAAGGCATAAGCCGCGCAGCCGGTCAATGCGCCCAGTCGCGCTTGGCCCTGAACTGCTGCGACAGGTAGCCCATCTGGTCTGCCAGGATGCGCTCCTTCGCCAGGAAATGCCATTCGTAGGGGTTGGGCCTGAAGGGAACGGCAAGCAAAGGCATGCCCGCTTCCTCGGGTGTCATATTGTCCTTTTGCCAATTGCAGCGACGGCAGGCAGCAACCACGTTTTCCCATTTATCCCGACCACCGCGTGATGTCGGACGCACATGGTCGCGGGTCAGTTCGCTGCGCGTGAATTGTTTGCCGCAATACAGGCAGCGGTGGTCATCGCGGCGGAACAGGGTGCGATTGCACAATGGCGGGGAAAAGCCCTGCATCACCCTGTCCTGGATCGCGATGATAGGCTGCAGGTCCAGGCGGGACCGTTTTCCTGTGAGTCGTTGGATGCCGCCAAAGACGGGCGGCAGTGTCTCGCCGATGCCCCAAATGACATCGCCTCGGGCGTAGGCAGAAATTGCCTCGTGGACTGTGATCCAGCCGCGTGGTTGGCCAGCTATGTCCAGTCGCAGGATCGCTTGCATGGGCTTCCACTCACAATGTGAGTGTCCAAGCTACTGCAAAATGGTGTCCACTACAATCATCTGGGGGCGGGCGGAACCCCTTCGCTGCGGCAATTGGACGGGGTAGAGTGTATTGCGTGTAGACGCGATACCGGCGCCTGTTGCTGTGTGCCAGGCCAGGGATTGAACCGTTATTTGCGCCCCCTGCTATGCCTTAGCGGGCAATCCAGCTGGCTTCGGCAACCAGTTCATCTGCGCAGAAAATCTTTCCGTCGAAGCGGTCACCCGCGTGTACCGCGCCGACGCCGGCTGGCGTGCCCGTCATTACGATGTCGCCATCTGCCAGCGTGGTAAAGGTTGCCAGTTCCTGCAGGATCAGCTCTGGTGGATACATCATCATGCTGACGCCGCCCTGCTGGCGGATCTCCCCGTTTACCTCGAGCAGCAGCGACAAGTCCGCACAGCCGTTCTTGAGCCTGGAGAACGGGGAGAACAAGGCCGCTCCGTCGAAGGCTTTCGCCCGTTCCCAGGGGAGCCCGGAAGCCTTGAGTGTGCTTTGCAGCGCGCGTTTGGTCAGGTCCAGCCCGAAACCAACGGCAGCCGGCCTGCCCTGTTCTATCAACAGGGCAATCTCGCCTTCGTAATGCAGCGGCTCCCCGCCCAGCTGTGCCTGCAGTGTGTCACCTATGGCGGAGTTTGGTTTACCAAACACAACCATTTCCCTGGGTATTTCATTACCCAGCTCTTCAATATGTGCCACGTAATTGCGGCCTATACAAAGAATTTTGGAGGGTACACAAGGCGCACCGTCCAGCAGCACAGTCTTCATGAGGTGTGGCCCTGGCAGTATCAGCCCCGGTTGGCTCGGGGAGGGGAAAATACGTCTTCCGGGCGAGTCTGGGTCTCCAGCGAGTAGATGCCCTGCCTGGGTTCGATAAACAAGGCATTGCAGCTGGCCGTCAGCTCGTCATTGGCGAACATTTTGCCTTCCATGAAGGTTTTGCGGCCTTCTGTTGCGGTGATGCGCGCTTCCAGATGCAGGTCGGTGGTCAAGGGGGTGCGCTGGTGGTAATCCACGTGCAGGTAGCCTGTCATGCCGGGTTGATCTCCCAGTTTCTGTGCAAAGCCCATGAACTGGTCAAAGATGGCCGCGACATAACCGCCATGTACGCTGCCGGGCGGGCCTTCGTAAGCCCAACCACAAAAGCAGCGGCCGACGGCCATGTCGCCTTCTATGCGTGTGGTAACTGGCGGGGCCAGGGGGTTGCTGTAACCCGCCAGTGGGTTCAGTTCATGACTGACCTGGCCAAAAGAGCCGTGTTCGCCGGACTCTATCCAGTCCAGGCGGCCGTATATTCTGGGGGAGGCGGCGAAATCTGCCGCTGTGTTCTCCAACTGCTCGGCGATATCGTGCATCTTGGAGGTATCCGGAGAACTGGTAACAAGTACTTCGGTCAGCAGGCGCACAGCCGCCGCCACGCGGCGTTTGGCCTGCCACTCGGCGTTGAATGGCGCGGTAATTTCCTCGCTTGCAAAGGGGTTTTTCAGTTCAGTCATCGTCCAGTGCTCACATGATTGACGTTGTTATTTTACCGCATGGTGCTTTTCGGGCGGTTTGCTCTGTCGCTCTGCTCGAGCTTTTTAATGGCGGCATTCTAGCGCAGTAAGCGAATTATGCTCCTGCTTTGACCGTTTATTTTCATACTGATTGAGAAAAAGCGGCTTTTTTGCCGGTAAAACCGTCAACACCTTGAGCCCTGGGTCGTTCATAATCGCGCCATGTCATTTGAACTTCTCATCGGCCTGGCACTGTTTTCACTGGTCAGCTCTATCACTCCGGGGCCAAACAACCTGATGTTGATGGCTTCCGGTGCCAATTTCGGCTTTCGGCGAACGCTGCCTCACATTCTGGGAGTGGGTATCGGGTTTACCGTTATGGTGATTCTGGTAGGTGTGGGCCTGGTCGGCCTGTTCGAGGCATTCCCGGTAAGTTATCAGTTGCTGAAGGTGGTGAGCGTGGTGTACCTGATCTACCTCGCGTGGAGGGTCGCAACAGCGTCACCCCCTGATCGCGGCGAGGCGCGTGATGCTGGACAGGGCAAGCCGATTACTTTCTTCCAGGCGGCACTGTTTCAGTGGGTTAACCCCAAGGCGTGGACGATGGCCCTGACGGCTCTTACGGTGTACGCGCCCTCGCAGGACGTGGGTGCGGTCGTGCTGGTGGCGCTGGTTTTTGGTTTGATTAACTTCCCCTGCGTCAGCAGCTGGACCGCGCTCGGGCAGCAGTTGCAGCGGCTACTCACCAGCCAGAAGCGCTTGCTGGTGTTCAATGTGACGATGGCGGTTTTGCTGGTGGCCTCGCTTTACCCGGTATTGCTCCCCTGACACCTCAGGCCTGCAACGCCTGTTCCACGAAGTCGAGGCGGTCCTGTCCGAAGTACATCTCGTCGTCCATAAACAGGGTAGGGGCGCCGAAGCACCCACGCGCAACAGCCGCGTCCGTCTCCGCCACCAGCGCGGCTTTAATCGCCGGGTCCTGGCAGAGACTTAGCAAGGCGCCACTGTCCAGGCCTGATTCTGCGAGGGTCTCAGCCACTACGTCACTGTCCCCCATATTCTTGCCAGCCACCCAGACTGCTTTAAAAACGGTATCCATATAGGCGTCCAGGCAACCCAGTTGCTCGGCTGCCAATGCCCCGCGCATAAGGTGAAGGGTATTGATGGGGAAGTGCGGGTTGAAGTTCAGTGGTACGCCATAACGTTGGCTGAATCGGGGCAGGTCCTGCTGCAGCATGTAGGCGGCTTTCGCCGGTATGGTCACCGGAGAAGTATTGGAGGTGGCTTTGAAAACACCCCCCAGCAGCATCGGTCGATAGTTCACGCGCAATCCATATTGCTCGGACAGCTGGCCCAGGCGGCAGTAGGCCAGATAGGCGGTGGGGCTGCCAAAATCGAAATAGAAGTCCAGTTCCTTGCTCATGCCATCGCTCCTGTCAATTGTCTGTCCATGGTCGCAGGTCCGGTTCAAAGGCCCATGCGATGCGGGGTTGCTCATGGAGCGGGCGGCTTCTCAACCGGTGGAAACTGCCCGCGAATAGATTATGGGTTCTAATTTAGAACCACTATAGTGTCGAGCACTGGCCGCTGACAAGGGGAGAAGCGGCCTAATCTGCTGCGGGTGTGCGCACATGGCGAGTCTGGTGTGGCCCCGGTGTGAGCGCCTCACCTGGTGGTTGCAGCAGCTTGCGCCCGAGGAACTCGAAGATGTCACGGCTGAGGATATTGCGCCCTACCGGTGTCATGGACAGAAATGGTTGCCAGTGGTTGTAAGGGTAAAGAATGCGCTCTGGTTGACCGGTGGCGTTGAACAGGGCCGCGCGAGAGGCGGCCGGAATGCAATCGTCGCGGCTACTCTCAATGATGAGCGTATTCTCTGCGCGGAAGCGGCCCTGCCACATTGCCGGGTCGCCATAGCGCAGCTGGTCGCGAAAGAACGCCCGATACTGCTCTTGCGACCAGCCCAGGTCTGCACTGACCTGCTTGCGCACATACTCCACCACCAAGTTGCATTCTGCCATCATGTGCCAGGGTCGGGCCCCGCCCAGCACGTACACAGCCGTATGGATGCGAGGGTCGTTGCCGGCGACATTGGCGGCTAACAGTGCTCCCATCGAAAAGCCAATAATGGCGATTCGCTGGTGATCAATTTCGGCTTTTGTCTCGGCCCAGTCGATCAGTCGGCGGGTGTCTATGGCGACAGCGCGAAAGCGCGCGGCAGATGCGGCTACCGCATCGCGAAAGGCCTCCTCGCTGTCTATGCCTGCCAACTTAAACCAGTCAAACAGGGCGCCGTCCCCCTGGAGCCAGAGGATGTTTGCGCCGCCCTCAGAGTAGGCGGCGAATCCGTTGGCCACAACGGTAGAAGGGAAACTGTGGGTAGCCCAGATGGGGAGCACGATAAGCAAGGGCTTCTTGCCAGGCTTGAGGCTGCGGAAATAGCGGGCGTCAACCAGATTCTCCGGCTGCCCGTTGTCTTCGCTGGAAGCAAACTGTATTCCTTGCAAGTGATACCCGGCAACTTGCTGGAAAGGCAGCGGGTACAGCATCGGCGCAGGTGTAGCTGCGTTGTAGTCGTAAAAGCCTGATGTATAACTGGCATGCCTGGGCTGGGCGAAGCCCTGCTTATCGTAGGGATGGTGTTCATGGACGGTACAGGATGCCAGCAGCAAGCCCGATACAATGCACAGAACCTGTAACATGGTCCCCTGCGTTGTGTGGCTGGCCCTGCGGCTTTCTGGTAGTGGTGTTGTTGACATCGGCGGGGTCTTTTTCCGCTGCAGTATAGCCGGATAGTCCACAGGGGGCGATCCCCGCGCTTGCTGATTCCTGAAGTAGAGGTGGGTTTTCAGGTCGTGAATGCTTCAGTTACACTGCCTTCGATAAAAATACCTTGAGGTCCTGGTCGTATGTACGACATCGCCAAAACTGTATCGCGGGTTGCCAACGAAACCTACAGCCACAGCCGGCGCATTATGCCGGCGCAGCCCTGGTGGGAGCATCTTGAAACCAGCTTTCACAAGTTTCCGGACGATTTCGAGCTGGATTTACGCACCGAGATGACGGTGCAGGCCACTGCGGTTGGGGACCTGCTGCTGCGCACTACCGGTGCCGGCATGCTGAACGCTCTGGCGCTGCCCAGCAGTTTTCAGCCCGCGCAGCTCAAGCGTGACGCTGGTTTGCGG
>JAUIIQ010000057.1 GCA_030431585.1 Gammaproteobacteria bacterium
ACCTGTGCCGGCATTGCCAAGGTCCAGGGGCGCCTCAGGCGCCTCCAGCCCATGCAGACCTACGCCGTGTATGGTGACTTCACCTGCGCCACCACGCTCTATAGACACGCCCATACTGCGAAAGGCTTCCAGGGTTGCCAGCGCATCTTCACCCTCAAGAAAGCCTCTGACCCGTGTCGTGCCATCCGCCAACGCGCCCAGCATGACAGACCGGTGAGACATGGACTTGTCGCCCGGGACGCGCGCTTCTCCAGCGATGCAGCCGCCTGGCGCTAGTATGAATTTCATAGAGGTTCCCTGTTATAAAGCGGGGCATGGTCATGCCCCGGTGATGTTCGCACTCGGGATAGGTGCAGGCAGTATGAAAGCAAACCTCAGCCTTCCTCGCCGGCGGAACGTTGTGCCAACACAGCGGTAAACTCGTCCCTCGCGGTCTTTGCCCTGGCAAAGGTATCATGCATGCCCTGGGCATCCTCGGTGGCCACCGCGTGCCGTAACTGAGCCAGGTGGTCGGTGAACTGGTCCATCGCCCGCAGCAGCGCGGACTTGTTGGCGATGGCGATATCCCGCCACATCACCGGGTCGGAAGACGCAATGCGGGTGAAGTCGCGAAAGCCACCGGCGGCGCAGCGGAAGATCTCGTCGCTCTCGGCGGACTGCGCCAGCGAGTCCACCAGTGCATAAGCCAGCACATGTGGCAGGTGGCTGGTGGATGCCAGCACGGCATCGTGCCTGGCCACCTCCATATCCACGACCTCAGCGCCAGTCGCCAGCCACATGTTGCGCACCAATTCCAGCGCGCCCGGGTCGTTTTCGCTGGCAGGGGTGAGAATCACCCGGTGATTGACGTACAAATCCGCTTTCGCAGCGTCTACCCCACTGCGTTCAGAACCGGCAATGGGATGACCGAGCACCAGGTAAGGCGGAAACTCGCCGCAGACCGCTACGGCGGCCGCGTACAGATTGCCTTTGACACTGGCCGCATCGGTAATCACCGGCGGCCTGACCATAGCCTGGGTGCGCGGCAACACCTCGCGTAGAACCTGTTCAGCAACCAGCGTTGGCGTGCAGATCACCAGGATGTCGGCGGTGGTTATAGCCTCCTCAAGGTCCAGCGTGAACGCGTCAATCACCCCCAGTTCCAGGCCCCGGCGCAGCGATGGCTCACGATGTCCGTAACCCAATATGCGCTGACAGAAACCGCTGGCGCGCAATGCCTTCGCCAGCGAGCCACCTATCAAACCCAGGCCAAGAATTGCCACCGTTTCCACTTTGTTGCTCATACTCACTGCCGGCTACAACACGGCCTGCGGATACGAACCCAGCGGCTTGATGAGGATGGATTGCTCCTCCAACTCAGCAAGAATACGCGCAATGTTCTCGTCCTGCAGGTGGCCTTCAAACTCGATGAAAAACACATACGCCCACTTTTCAGTGCGCGAAGGCCGGGTATCGATACGCGTGAGGTTCACACCTGCCTTGCGGAAGGGATCCAGCAACAGATAAAGCGCCCCCGGCTTGTTTCGGCTGGACACAATAATAGAAGTTTTATCGCGCCCGGATGGGGGCACCTCTTCACGCCCGATGATAAGGAAGCGCGTGGTGTTATCGCTGTAATCTTCAATATGTTCGGCAAGTCGTTGCAAGCCGTAAAGGTCTGCGGCCATATCTCCGGCAATTGCGGCCACACCCTCCGATTCCGCCGCCAGACGTGCGGCTTCGCCATTGCTGCTCACCGCCTCGCGCTCAACGTGGGGCCAGTGCAAATCCAGCCAGTTGCGACACTGCGCCAGCGCTTGCTGGTGCGCGTATATGCGGGTGACCTGATCGCTACCGGTATGGTCCGCCACCAACAGATGATGGGTAATAGGCATCTCGACTTCGCCTGATATCTTCAGCGCAGAGTCCATGAAACTATCCAGCGTGTGGCTGACCATACCTTCGGTGGAGTTCTCCACGGGTACCACACCATAGCTGCATTCACCGGATTCCACCTGGGAAAAAACCGTATCGATGGTAGCCTGAGGCACACAAATGGCCGCGTGGCCGAAATGCTTGATTGCAGCCGCCTGGGTGAAGGTGCCTTCCGGTCCCAGATAGGCCACCTGCAGGGGACGCTCCAGTGCCAGGCAGGCCGACATGATTTCACGGAACACGTGCGCGACGGTCTCGCCGGCAAGTGGCCCGCGATTACGCTCGATAATATTGCGCAGAACCTGCGCCTCTCGCTCAGGGCGGTAATAAACCACCTCGGCCTCAGTATGCCCCGAGGCGCGCGCTGCCTGCACCTCGGCCAATTTGATGTCGGCCACACGCTGGGCACACTCTGCCCTGCGGCTGATCAACTCCTGCAACTCACGATCGATGGCGTCTATGTCCGCCCTGACCTCTTGCAGGCTCCTGTTGTCCGGTGTGTCAGCCATGGTTCAGCCGTTGCGCCGCTCGAAGTCCTGCATGAAATCAATCAATGCATCCACGGCATCCTCGCCTACCGCATTATAAATGCTGGCGCGCATGCCTCCCACGGACCGGTGGCCCTTCAGGTTCAGCAAACCGGCTGCGTCAGCCTCTGCGAGAAACGCTTTGTCCAGGCTGTCGTCAGCCAGCGTAAAAGGCACATTCATCAACGAGCGGCTCTGCAACTCTACCGGGTTGGCATAGAAAGAGGAGCCGTCTATGGCGGCATACAGCTTCTCTGCCTTGCGCCGGTTGCGCACTTCCATCGCCTGCAGTCCGCCCTGCGCTTGCAACCAATCAAACACCAGGCCTGCCAGATACAGAGCAAAGGTAGGAGGCGTGTTGTACATGGAGTCATTGTCAGCGGCGGTTTTCCAATTGAGCATCGCCGGACATTGCGCATGCGCCTTGCCCAACAAATCTTTGCGTACGATTACCAGCGTCAACCCGGCCGGGCCGATATTTTTCTGTGCGCCAGCATAGATAACGCCGTAGTCGTCGACGTTGACCGGGCGCGAGAGAATAGTCGATGACATATCGACAACCAGCGGTGCCGCTGATTCAGGTACCCAGAAGTACTCCACTCCCCCGATGGTCTCGTTGGGCGTGTAGTGCAGATAGGCGGCGTCCGCAGACAATTGCCAGCTGCTCTGCGGTGGAATCGTAGAGAAGTTGGTGTCTTCGGAGCTGGCAGCCACATTTACCTTGCCGAAGCGCCCGCCCTCGGCAATCGCCTTTTTGGACCACTGACCTGTGTTCACATAGTCCGCCACGCCGTTCTCGCCCATCAGGTTGAGGGGAACAGCTGCGAACTGGGTGCTGGCGCCACCCTGCAGGAACAATACCGCGTAATCGTCACCGATTCCCATCAGCTCACGCAAGGTAGCTTCCGCACGCTCCGCCACACTCACTACTTCGGGGCTGCGATGGCTCATTTCCATAATGGAGAGGCCGGCACCGTGCCAGTCGAGCATTTCGTCACGCGCCTGTTCCAGCACAGGCAGGGGCAAAGCGGCAGGGCCGGCGCAGAAATTGTAACGGCGGGTCATGCTTCAGGTTCCTTGTCTTCATCATC
The DNA here is from genome assembly GCA_030431585.1 of Gammaproteobacteria bacterium. GTDB lineage: Bacteria > Pseudomonadota > Gammaproteobacteria > Pseudomonadales > Halieaceae > Halioglobus. The sequence continues at coordinate 3,533 of JAUIIQ010000057.1, forward strand.
AGCCGGCGCATTTTCGGCAGCTGGCGTATCGCTGATTGCCGACTCTTCGACGGCCAGTTCATTTTCTTCAACGTCGGGCTCTTCTATGCGTTCAACGCTGACCAGTGATTCGCCATCCCGCGTGCGGATCACACGCACGCCCTGGGTATTTCTGCCCAGCACGGAGATCTCGTCGGCCCGGGTCCGCACCAGCGTGCCCTGATTGGAGATCAACATCAGCTCATCGCCATCGAATACCTGTACCGCGCCCACCATCATGCCGTTGCGATCACTGGTTTGCATGGCGATGACCCCTTTGTTGCCACGCCCTTTGGTGGGGAATTCACTGATCTCCGTGCGTTTGCCATAGCCATTGGCCGAGACAGTCAGCAGGCGGCCACCCTCTTCAGGGATGATCAGCGAGATCAAGGAGTGCCCTTCACCCAATTTGATGCCGCGCACGCCACGGGCGGTGCGGCCCATTGCCCGCACATCCCCTTCGCGGAAACGCACCGCTTTGCCTTCACTGGACAGCAGCATGACATCACAATCACCGCTGGTGATGGCGGTACCCAGGAGCACGTCGCCCTCATCCAGTTCCAGGGCACGCAGGCCCACGCTGCGCTGCCGGGCAAAGTCGGTCAGGGCCGTTTTCTTCACCGTGCCACCGGCTGTTGCCATAAAGATGTAGTAACCCTCGGTATATTCCTCGACCGGAAGAATGGAGGTTACTCGCTCACCCTCCTCCAGCGGCAGCAGGTTTACCATGGGCCGTCCGCGCGAGTTACGCCCGGATAGCGGTATCTGGTAAACCTTGAGCCAGTAGACCTTACCCATATTGGAGAAGCACAGGATTGTCGCGTGGGTGCTCGCAATCAGCAGGTGCTCTACAAAGTCCTCATCCTTGACTGCGGTCGCAGACTTACCGGTACCGCCACGACGCTGGGCCTGGTAATCCGTAAGCGGCTGGGTTTTGGCGTAGCCACCATGGGATATGGTTACCACCCGGTCCTCCTCGGTAATGAGGTCTTCCACCGTGAGGTCATGCTGGGACGCGGTAATCTCGGTAAGACGCTCGTCACCATACTCACTGACTATTTCTTCCAGCTCTTCCCGAATAACCACTTTAAGACGTTCCGGGTCTGCCAGGATATCCAGGTAGTCGCTGATCTCGCGCAACTTTTCCTCGTACTCCTGCAGCAACTTTTCATGCTCCAGACCGGTCAACCGATGCAGGCGCAGCTCCAGAATCGCCTGGGCCTGGGCCGGCGACAGATGGTACTGGCCATCGCGCAAGCCATACTGCGGCTCCAGGCCATCGGGGCGACAGGCGTCTTCACCGGCGCGCTCGAGCATGCCCATCACATCTCCTGGCAGCCAGGCGCGGGCGATCAGTTTCTCTTTCGCCTCCGCCGAGCTGGGTGAGGCCTTGATCAGCTCGATGACCGGGTCGATATTGGCCAGGGCAATCGCCAGGCCCTCTAACAGGTGACCCCGCTCGCGCGCCTTGCGCAGGAGGAATACCGTGCGGCGCGTAACCACTTCACGGCGGTGGCGAATGAACGCCTCGATAATCTCCTTGAGGTTGAGTATCTTTGGCTGGCCGTCAACCAGGGCGACCATATTGATACCGAACACGGACTGCAGTTGCGTCTGGGCGTAGAGGTTGTTGAGCACCACATCACCCACTTCCCCGCGGCGCAACTCGATCACCACGCGCAGTCCGTCTTTGTCGGATTCGTCGCGCAGTTCGGTGATGCCCTCGATCTTCTTTTCCTTGACCAGCTCAGCGATGCGCTCAATCAAACGCGCCTTGTTGAGCTGATAGGGCAACTCGTGAATGATGATGGTGTCTTTCCCTTTCTTTTCATCACTGATCACTTCCGCGCGCGCTCGCACGTAGATGCGCCCACGGCCGGTGCGGTATGCCTGGATGATGCCGGCACGGCCATTGATGATGGCACCGGTAGGGAAATCCGGCCCCGGGATATGTTCCATGAGCTCGTCGACGGTCATATCCGGATTGCCGAGCAGGGCCAGGCAACCACTGACGACTTCCGTCAAATTGTGCGGCGGGATATTGGTGGCCATGCCCACCGCTATGCCGGAGGATCCATTGACCAGCAGATTGGGCACACGCGTGGGCATCACGGCGGGAATGCGCTCGGTGCCATCGTAGTTGTCTACGAAGTCCACCGTCTCCTTATCCAGATCAGCCAGCAGCTGATGGGAGATTTTACGCATGCGAATTTCGGTGTAGCGCATTGCGGCAGCATTATCGCCATCAATGGAGCCAAAATTGCCCTGGCCGTCTACCAGCATGTAGCGCATGGAGAACGGCTGCGCCATACGCACGATGGTGTCATACACCGCCGAGTCACCGTGCGGGTGATACTTACCGATCACGTCCCCCACCACGCGGGCGGACTTTTTGTAGGCCTTGTTCCAGTCATTGTTAAGCTCATTCATCGCGAAGAGCACGCGCCGATGCACTGGTTTGAGGCCGTCGCGAACGTCCGGCAGTGCCCTGCCCACGATTACGCTCATCGCGTAGTCAAGGTAGGACTGTTTCATCTCGTCTTCGATATTGACGGGAAGAATTTCTTTGGCTAAATCACCCATTTCGAGAAGGTTTCCTTCAGGTCCAGCTATAAGGCTTTATTATGCTGCAGCTCGCCCTGGAAAGGCCCATGGACAGGCCCCGGAAAAACTGCAAATAAAATGTTGCGCGCCCCCAAATTCAAGCCGGGCATTATACGGAAAATAGCGCGTAACTACCATGTTTTTAAAGAATTTCGCCGACAATGGGGGGCCACTGAGGTTATACTTTGGCGCTGCTGGCGGGAATGGTCACCGGGACGTCCCCATTGGCGATTTTTTACCCACTAAGCACCCCGGTTTTACAGCCACAAGGCCCAGCAACGCGCCCATGAGCACTACTCAAACCACCGTCGACACGCTTCTGCATCCTGAATGGATTGTGCCCGTACTGCCGCGCGCCACGGTGCTGTCCAACCACAGCCTTGCCATCACTGAGGGCCGCATAAGCCATATACTGCCACGAGCCGATGCGGCCGGGCTGACTCCTGCGCAGCAGCTGGACCTGCCCGGGCATGCGCTGATGCCCGGGCTGGTCAATGCCCACGGTCACGCGGCCATGAGCCTGCTGCGCGGCTACGCTGACGACCTGCCGCTGATGCCCTGGCTGGAGCAGCACATCTGGCCCGCAGAAGGCACTCACGTAGGCCCTGAGTTCGTTCGGGATGGCACCGCCCTGGCGATAGCGGAAATGCTCCGCGCCGGCACTACTACGTTCAGCGACATGTACTTCTTCCCGGACGCCGCGGCGGGCGCGGCCATCACTGCGGGTATCCGCTGCCAGATTGTCTTCCCCATTCTCGATTTCCCCACTGCCTGGGCCCGGGACGCCGACGACTACATCAGCAAAGGCTTGCGCCTGCGCGATGAACTCAAGCACCACGAACTGATCACCATAGGCTTCGGACCGCATGCTCCCTACACCGTATCGCCAGATACGCTGCAAAAGGTGGCGACCTACGCTGCCGAACTGGATGTACCAGTGCAGATCCACCTGCACGAGACAGCGGCAGAGGTACTGGCTGCGGTCGAGGAGCACGGTGAAAGACCGCTGGACAGCCTCAACGCCATAGGCCTGCTGGGGCCGCGCACGCAGTGCGTGCACATGACCGACCTGGGCGACCAGGACATTGCCGCGCTTGCCGCATCCGGCGCTCACGTTGTGCACTGCCCGCAGTCCAATATGAAACTGGCCTCGGGAACCTGCCCGGTCAGCAAGCTTCTGGCACGGGGCGTCAACGTAGCACTGGGCACAGACAGCGCCGCCAGTAACAACGACCTTAACCTGTTTGCGGAGATGCAAAGCGCGGCTCTGCTGGGTAAACTCACTGCCGCAGACGCGGCTGCCCTGCCCGCTGCGGATGCGCTCTATATGGCTACCATGGGCGGTGCCAGAGCGCTGGGGCTGGAGCAGGAGATTGGCAGTCTGGAGCCCGGAAAACAGGCCGACATCATTGCAGTGGACCTGTCAGGCCCCGAGTGCCAGCCCTTGTACAACCCGCTGTCCCAGCTGGTTTATGCCTGCAACGGCAGCCAGGTCAGCCACAGCTGGGTAGCCGGCACCCAACTGCTTGAGAACCGCCGGCTCACCCGCCTTGACCTCAAGGACCTGCTGCAGCGAACCTCGGCCTGGCAGGAAAAAATCAACCCGACTGACACAAGCTCATGACCCAGACATCCAACGTAGACCCCTCCGAAATAGCCAAGTTCGAGGCACTTGCCTCGCGCTGGTGGGACCGCAACAGTGAGTTCAAACCCTTACACGATATCAACCCGCTGCGCGCCAATTACATTGACGGTCACTCCCCCGTCGCCGGCAAGCGCCTGGTCGACGTGGGCTGCGGTGGCGGCATCCTGGCTGAGGCCATGGCCCAGCGCGGAGCCCAGGTTACCGGCATTGATATGGGCGAGGCGCCGCTGTCCGTGGCCAGGCTGCACCAGCTGGAGTCCGGGGTGGACGTGGACTACCAGCGCAGCACCGCAGAGGACCTGGCAGCCGCGCAACCCGAAGACTTCGATATCGTATGCTGCCTGGAAATGCTGGAGCACGTGCCAGACCCGGGGGCTGTCATCAAGGCCTGCGCAGACATGGCCAGGCCCGGGGCCGCCATGTATTTCTCAACGATAAATCGCAACCCCAAAGCCTTCCTGTTCGCCATTGTCGGCGCCGAGCATATCCTCAAGTTGTTGCCCGCTGGCACCCACGAGTACGAAAAATTCATCAAGCCATCAGAGATGGCCGGCTGGATGCGCGATGCCGGCTTGGTGTTAAAGGACATGACCGGGCTGACGTATAACCCTATCACCCGCAGCTATCGACTGAATCCGCGCGATGTCAGCGTCAACTACATGGTCCACGCAGTCAAACCCGAATGAAAGGCACAGACCTGAAAGCAGTTCTCTTTGACCTGGACGGCACCCTGGTCGACACTGCGGACGAATTTGTAGTGGTAGTGCAGCAACTGCGAGCAGAGCATGGCCTGGGGGAAATGGACCCGGCTCGCATTCGCGCCTCCGTGTCCAACGGCGCGCGGGCACTGGTCTCGCTGGGCCTGGACATAAGCCCGCAGGAACCGATCTTCGAGAGTAAACGACTGCGCCTGCTGGAGCTTTACGCTGCGGTGCTGGGCACAGCGGCCAAACCCTACCCAGGGATACCGCCTTTGCTGGATGCGTTGGCCGAACGTCATATCGCCTGGGGCGTGGCGACCAACAAGCCAAGAGCCCTGGCGGAGCCGCTCATGCTGGCACTGAACCTGCTCCCTGGACCTGAAGGCGACAAAAGCTTGTCGTACGAGCTCTGTGGCAGCCTGGTGTGCCCGGACGACGTGCGCGAGCGCAAACCAGATCCCGAATCTCTTTACCGTAACTGCCGCGACCTCGGCTGCACACCTGCGCAGGCCATTTATGTGGGTGACCACCGGCGCGACATTGAAGCCGGACGGCGCGCGGGCATGTATACAGTGGCCGCGGCCTACGGCTATATCGAGCCTGACGATGACCCTGGCGCCTGGGGCGCAGATGCCCGGGTTGACTGCAGCAGCGAGCTTACTGAACTCATTCTCAACCTGTAAAACCGGACTGTCTCATGAATATCCAACCCGCTCCTGCTCACTACCGGGCTACCGCTGACCTGCTGCATGACAAGACGATTCTTGTAACCGGCGCCGGCGATGGCATCGGCAAGGCCGCCGCGCTCACCTTCGCGGCTCACGGTGCCACGGTTATTCTCCTGGGTCGCACGGAAAGTAAGCTGGACGCGGTTTACGACGAAATTGAAAGCGCGGGCCACCCCAAGCCAGCGGTGGTGGTAATGGATCTGGCGAGCGTTACTGAGGAGCAATGCCTGCACCTTGCGCAAGGTCTGGCCGACGAATTCGGCCGACTTGATGGCCTGTTGCACAATGCCAGCGTTCTCGGTGAGCGTCGCCCTGTGGAAAGTGCGACCTATGCGGCCTGGCAGGAAGTCATGCAGGTCAACGTAAATGCCCAGTTTCTGCTCACCCGCCATTTACTGCCTTTATTGCAGGCCTCGCCGTCCGCTTCAGTGGTTTTTACGTCCTCAGGAGTGGGCCGCGCAGGTCGTGCCTTCTGGGGCGCCTATGCTGTATCCAAATTCGCTACCGAGGGCTTCATGCAGGTGCTGTCCAGTGAGCTGGAAAACACCTCCAACATCCGGGTCAACTGCATTAATCCCGGGGCAACCAATACCTCCATGCGCAATGCGGCGTACCCGGCTGAGCCACCAACCAACAACCCCTCGCCCAACGAGATCATGGGTGTTTACCTGTACCTGATGGGTGATGACAGCGCTGGCGTAACCGGGGTTTCTTTCGACGCTCAGTAACAGGGTCAAGCCGGGCGAACCGGCTCGAGATTGGTTGCGCCTGCCGGTCAGATCGAGACTCAGGACTTACCCCGCCCCCGGGCAGAAGCCGGCCCACGGCGCTTGGAAAACTGCCGCTGCATTTTCTCACGTTCTTTCATGGTGCCACGCTTCTGCTGCTTGAGCGGCATGTCCGCCATACGGTACAGCGACTTCACTTCCTTGGATTCGAGCTCCACCCACTGCCCCTGCTTCACCTTGGAAGGAATGAATACGTCTCCGTAACGCACCCGCTTCAGGCGGGACACAGTCAGGCCCTGCGACTCCCAGAGCCTGCGCACCTCTCGGTTGCGCCCCTCCATGAGCACCACATAGAACCAGTGATTGATGCCATCGCCCCCGCCGTCCTGGATATCGGTGAAGCGGGCGACGCCGTCCTCCAGCATGACCCCTTCGCGCAGGCGCTGCAGCATGGATTCGTCCCATTGCCCCATGACGCGCACCATGTATTCGCGTTCAATATTTGAGGAGGGGTGCATCAGCTTGTTGGCCAGTTCACCGTCTGTGGTGAACAGCAACAAGCCAGACGTGTTGTAGTCCAGGCGACCGATGGATATCCAGCGACCGGCTTTGGGTTTTGGCAGGCGCTCAAACACCGTTCGGCGGCCCTGCGGGTCCTTGCGGGAACACACCTCGCCCGTCGGCTTGTGATAGAGAATACAGCGCGTTTCCTCGGCGGGAGCGGTGCTCAGTGGCTTGCCATCGACAGCGATTTTCGCCGAGCCAGCTACCCGGTCACCCAGTTTGGCCGGGCGCCCTTCTATGGTTACCCTGCCCTGCTCAATCCAGCGTTCCATCTCCCGCCGCGAGCCCAGCCCACTGCGCGCCAGCACTTTCTGTAATTTCTCTCCGGCAGGTGTTTGCGGCTGGGCCGGCCGGTCACCAGGCGGTTGCTTGTTTGTCATCTGCTGCAGCCCTAAACCTGTGACTCAGGCTTGGCCGTATCATCTTCGCTGGCATTTATGGTATCGCCATCATCCACCACCGGCTCTGCTGCCGAGCTGCCGTCTGCGCTTTGTAGCTCGTCGATAGCCGCAGCGAGTTCACCGGCGTGCTCTGGCTCTAACTGCGCGTCAGTCTCAGCGTCCGTTTCGGATTCGGCTGCCGCCTGGGCTGCGGCGGGGTTGGCCGCCTGGTCAGCGCTCTCGTCCGCTGCAGCGGAGTCCTCGGGACGGTGATCTATACCTCCTACCACCGTCAATCCGGGGGGCGCCTCGGGGGCGTCGGCGATTGGATCCGTAAAGCCCAGTTCAGCATTGAGCGTTTCCAGATCACGAATTTCGGCCAGTGCCGGCAGCTGGTCCAGGTTCTTCAGGTTGAAGTAATCGAGGAATTGCCGTGTGGTGGCGTACATCGCCGGTCGGCCGGGCACATCACGGTGCCCGACTACCCTTATCCACTCGCGCTCGTGCAGGGTCTTGATGATATTGGAACTGACCGCCACGCCGCGAATCTCCTCGATCTCGCCACGGGTAATGGGCTGGCGATAGGCGATCAAGGCGAGGGTTTCGAGCAGTGCGCGTGAGTACCTTGCGGGGCGTTCCTGCCACAGGCGGGCTACCCAGGGGCTAAGTGCCTGACGCACCTGGAAGCGGAAGCCGCTGGCAACTTCCGTCAGCTCAAAGCCGCGCCCCTCACATCGCTCTGCAACTTCTTGCAATGCCTCGCGTATCTGCGCGTTTTCCGGGCGCTCATGCTCCTCGAACAGCTCACCCAATTGCGCCACCGTCATCGGCTTGCCGGCAGCGAGCAGCGAGCCCTCGATAATCTGCACCAGACCTGTTTCCGCCATCTTATTCCGACCTTGCCTTGACGTGGATGGGACCGAATGAGTCGGTCTGCACAATTTCCACGAGAGATTCCTTGATAAGTTCCATCACTGCGAGGAACGTGACCACCACCCCCAGCCGCCCCTCTTCGGCCCTGAACAGGGCTACAAACGGCACGAACTGCTGACCGGACAGCTGCTCCAGCACATCCGACATGCGCTCCCGTGTGGACAGGGCCTCACGCTGAATGTGGTGGCTTTCGTACATGTCGGCTCTGCGCAACACATCCGACAGGGCTACCAGCAACTCGCGCATGTCCACATCCGGGTCAGGACGGGTACGATTGATATCCGGTGGCTGCGCACTACCCACCCAGGTGTCGCGCTCCATGCGCGGCATTTCTTCAATGTCCTCGGCGGCCTTCTTGAACCGCTCGTACTCCTGCAGGCGGCGAATCAGCTGGGCCCGCGGATCTTCTTCATCCTCTTCCACTTCGGTTGAGCGCGGCAGCAGCATGCGCGACTTGATCTCGGCTAACATGGCGGCCATCAGCAGGTACTCGGCAGCCAGTTCAAACTGCATGGCATCCATCAGTTCCACATACTGCATGTACTGGTGAGTGATCTGTGAGACGTCGATCTCGAGGATGTCGAGATTCTGGCGCTTTATCAGGTAGAGCAGGAGGTCCAACGGGCCTTCGAACGCCTCGAGGAATACCTCAAGGGCCTGCGGCGGGATGTACAGGTCCTTGGGTAGCTCGGTCATCGCCTGCCCCATCACCACAGCGAAGGGCATTTCACCCTGCTGCGGATGCCTGGGCTGGTCTGTCGCGGACGCGTCCGGTTGGGCTGCAGACTGCTCGCCGACGGTGCCGGCCGGCGCTTCGGAATTGGGTTCGTTCACTGCCACGGTACACCTCTGGTATCTTGCCGCGAGTATACCTGATCACGTCTCAAATGGGGCAATATCTCCCTTCCCGGCACGCAGTACGATAGGAACCTCATCCACCAGATCAACAACGGTCGTCGCTTCCATGCCGCAGAATCCGCCGTCGATCACCAGGTCAACCTCGTGTTGCAGGGTTTCCCGTATATCGTAGGGGTCTATCAGTGGATATTCGTCACCCGGCATTATCAGGGTTACGCTCATCATGGGCTCACCCAGGTCGGCGAGCAGTGCCTGGGCGATATTATTCTCCGGCACCCTGAGCCCCACGGTCTTGCGTTTGGGGTGCAAAAGCCGACGCGGCACCTCGGAGGTGGCACGGAGAATAAACGTGTACGGTCCGGGTGTGCAGTGCTTGAGCAGGCGATATACCGCATTGTCAACTCGCGCGTAGCTGGCGATCTCTGACAAATCACGGCATACCAGGGTGAAATTGTGCCGGGCATCCAGTTTGCGGATGCGGCGAATGCGATCGAGCGCATTCTTGTCGCCGATATGGCAGCCGATCGCGTAGGCTGAATCCGTCGGGTACACGACCACGCCACCCGCACGGATGATATCCGCTGCCTGACTGATCAGACGGGCCTGCGGGTTGTCCGGATGAATTTGAAAAAACTGGCTCACTATGCGCCCTCTGCTGCTGGCAGCCAGCGCTGCCAAAGGGCGGCCCGGCTGTCGAGACGGCGCAATTCTACACCCAACTCGGGGTTGTAGGGACCATCCCGGTGAAAATCACTACCTGCAGATGCCAGTAGCTCGAACTCATCAGCCAGACGCTGCAATTGCGTGACTTGTTCGGGGGTCTGTCGGCCGCTGAGCACTTCCACAGCGGTGCCTCCAGCGGCTGCAAAGTCGATTATCAGCCTGCGCAGCTTCATCCGCGTGTACTTGTACTTGAGGGGGTGGGCAAGCACCGCGGTACCGCCGGCGGCCACAATCCACTGCACCACCTCGGCCAGCTCCGGCCAAAAGGCTTTGACGTCTCCCGGCTTACCCTGGCCAAGATACTTGTGAAATGCCGTCTGGTGATCCTTCACATGCCCCTCTTTCACCATCCAGGCGGCAAAATGCGGCCTGCCCAGCTGGCTGGAACCCGCCTCGGCGAGCGCGCCCTCCAGCGCGCCGCTAAAACCCCGGCTGGCAAGGCGGCTGCCGATGGTGGTGCCGCGCTTGATCCGCGCGGCGTTCAGTACCGACAATGCCTCGCGCATGGCGCGATGGTCGCAGTCCATACCAAGGCCAACCACGTGGATTGTGGTCCCGGACCAACGGCAGGACAGCTCAACACCTGAGAGGAGGCTCACCGTGGGGAATTGCTGGCAGACAGCGAGCGCCTGGCGGTAACCGGCGACAGTGTCGTGATCGGTGATCGCCAACAGGGAGACGCCGCGCGCCTGCGCCCTGGCGAGCAGTTCCTGCGGAGTGAGCGCACCGTCAGAAGCAGTGCTATGGGTATGGAAGTCAATCAGCACAATCTTTACACTTACGCCCCCGGCCGCCGATACGGCGCCGCATTGATAATCAGGTGGAAACCGACAATGGTAACAGCCAAGGCACCCGGCACACCATGAAGCAATTGGCAGAGTTCATTCCCATCGCCCTGTTTTTTATTACCTACCAGTTAAATGGCGAGGCGGTCTCCCTGGGCAGCTGGACATACCAGTTCGACGGTATCTACTCCGCTACTGCGGTGCTCATGGGCGCTACGTTTTTACAGGTTGCCCTCACCTACGCGCTGACCAGAGAGTTTGAGAAACGCGCCATGTGGATGCTGCTGGCAGTGCTGATTTTCGGCGGTGCGACGCTACTGCTGCGCAATGAGCTGTTCATTCAGTGGAAACCCACCATCTTCAACTGGGCGCTTGCCATCGCCTTTGGCGCGTCGCAGTTTATTGGCGAGAAAAACCTCATGGAGCGCACGCTGGGTAGCCAGATAAGACTGCCGCATAACGTCTGGCGCAGGCTGAACCTGCTGTGGGTGAGCAACTTCGCTATCGTTGGCGCGCTGAACCTGGTGGTTGCCTATGGATTCTCCGAGGCGACATGGGTGAGCTACAAACTCTATTCAGCCATAGGCTTCACCCTGGCACTGACCGTGCTTACCGCACTGATGATCAGCCCTCATTTGAAGGAAGAGAACGGCTGACAGGGCGTGACCTGCTCTGCTCCTACAATTCTGCCGGTAACGGCGTTAAACTAGCGCCGCCCGGCCACCCCGCTATTGAAGGAAACCGTTTGTGTTGCGTTATTCAAGCATTCTGCTGTTATCTATGTACCTCGCCCTGCCCGTCGCTGCGCAAGAAGTGCGCTATGTGAGCGACGAGGTCTTCATCGTTTTGCATACAGGTCCTGGAACGGAGTACCGCTGGGCTGCGAAACTTAACCCCGGCGCCCGCCTGCGCGTGGTTGGCAGCAGCGACGATGGCAAGTGGACGGAAGTAACCACTGCCAGGGGCACAAGCGGCTGGGTCACCAGCGAGTTTCTCACTACCGAGGCACCTGCCCAGGTGAGGCTGCCTGCAGCACAAGCCCGGGCTGAAAAACTGGCGTCTGCCAATGCCGAGCTAAGCGCAGAACTGGCCGCGTTGAAGGCTGAGAAAGCCGAACTGCAAAACAAGGCCAGCTCTACAGACTCGCAACTGGACGACGTCTCCAAAGAACTGGCCGACCTGAAAAAGATTTCCGGCAAGGCAGTGCAGTTGGACACAGACAACCGGCGGCTGGTGCAGGAGACTGAGCACCTGCGCTCGGAGGCCGACATGCTGGAAGCGGAGAACTCGCGTCTCAAGGACAAATTGCAACGGGAAGACTTCATCAATGGCGCACTGGCAGTGCTGCTTGGCGTGATCATCACCCTGGTAGTACCGCGTTTGTGGCCGAAACGTCGCAAGAACTCAGGCTGGGCCTAGTGGAGGTTTAATCATGCGCAATCTAGTTTTTATCCTTAGCCTGCTGCTGGCGCCGCTCGCCGCTGCCGACGACAGCCAGATGCCCAATCCGCTGGTCACCCTGAAAACGTCAGAAGGCAACATCACCCTGCGCCTGTTCCGCGACAAGTCACCGGTCACTGTGGAGAACTTCCTGGGCTATGTGGACGCCGGTTTCTACAATGGCACCATTTTTCACCGGGTGATTCCCGACTTCATGGTTCAGGGCGGTGGCTTCCTTCCCGACATGCAGGAGAAGGAGACCGGCGAGCCAATTGTCAATGAAGCAAAGAATCGCCTGCACAACACTCGCGGCACTGTCGCCATGGCACGCACCAACGACCCGGACTCGGCAACAGCACAATTCTTCATCAACGTGCGCAACAATCTGCGCCTGGACTGGTCACCCGGCCGACCGGGCTACACCGTGTTTGGAGAAGTCATCGACGGCATGAGCGTGGTTGATTACATCGTCACGGCACCCACCGGGAGCGCGGGCGGCCACCAGAACGTCCCGCTTGAACCGATCACCATTATTGAGGCCACGCGACAGGGCGCGCCATGATCGCCCTCTCCGTCAACCTCAACAAGATCGCGCTGATCCGCAACTCCAGGGACACCCGCAATCCCAGTGTGCCTGAGCATGCCCGCATGTGTATCGCCGCCGGCGCGAATGGCATCACCGTGCATCCGCGCCCGGACCAGCGCCATATCCGCGCGGACGACTGTTTCGAACTGGCGGCGATGCTCGAGGTTGAGTTTAATATTGAGGGCAACCCGTTTACCCGGGCACGGAAGAGCGATCGCGCAGGCGTGAGTGACTATCCGGGTTTCATGGAACTTGTCCGCGAGATTCGCCCTGCCCAATGCACTCTGGTACCCGATACCGATGGTCAGTTAACCTCGGACCACGGTTTCGACCTGCATAAGGATGGAGACCGGGTCGCGCCTTTGGTGCAGGAGCTGAAGTCGCTGGGCATCCGCACCAGCTTGTTCATGGATCCGGATCCGGGGCAGATACGCCTGGCAGCGCAAACCGGAACCGACCGCATCGAACTCTATACGGAATCCTATGCACAGGCTTTTGCCAGAGGGGCCGGTGTGGATGACGTGTTCCAACGCTTCGTGAACGCCGCAGAAACAGCAGCAGACGCCGGCCTGGGCCTCAATGCGGGCCATGACCTGGACCTGCACAACCTGCCCCGTTTTGCCACCGTGCCGGGACTGCTGGAAGTCTCGATTGGCCACGCGCTGACGGTGGACGCCATACGCATGGGGCTGGCCAATGCCGTCAGGGCCTATCAGAACGCACTGGGTAACCGCGATGGATGAAAGACTACAGGCCCTGCTGGACAAGCAGGATATAACCGACCTGGTATAC
>JAUIIQ010000292.1 GCA_030431585.1 Gammaproteobacteria bacterium
AGATGGAAGAGCTGCTGAGCCTGTTTATTCGCTCCATTTTCATTGAGAACATGGCCCTGGCCTTTTTCCTGGGCATGTGTACCTTCCTCGCCATATCCAAGAAAATTGACGCCGCACTGGGTCTGGGTATCGCAGTTGTGGTGGTACTGACCATCACCGTGCCGGTGAACAATCTTATCTACAAGTACTTGCTGGCTGATGGTGCCCTGGCGTGGGCCGGTCACCCGGAAGTGGACCTGAGCTTCCTTGGTCTGCTCTCCTACATTGGCGTGATCGCAGCTATCGTGCAGATTATGGAGATGTTTCTCGACAAGTTTGTACCCGCCTTATACAACGCGCTGGGCGTGTTTCTGCCTCTCATCACAGTGAACTGCGCCATCCTGGGCGCGTCCCTGTTCATGGTTGAGCGCGACTATGACTTTACTGAAAGCGTGGTGTTTGGTGCGGGTTCAGGTGTGGGTTGGGCCCTGGCTATCGTTGCCCTGGCCGGTATCCGTGAAAAGATGAAGTACTCTGACGTGCCGGATGGCCTGCAAGGGCTGGGTATTACCTTCATTATCGTTGGACTGATGTCGCTTGGCTTCATGTCCTTCGGCGGCATTGATCTGTAAGCGGAGGCCTGAGACATGGATTTGACGATTGTATTCGGCGTGGGCATGTTCACCGCCATCGTGCTCGCACTGGTAGGCATTATCCTGATGGCACGCAACGCCCTGGTGAGCACCGGTGATGTGCAGATTGAGATAAACGGTGAGAAAACCATTACTGTCCCCGCTGGCGGTAAGCTGCTGCAGACCCTGTCTGAAAGCGGCTTGTTCCTGCCCTCGGCCTGTGGCGGAGGCGGCACCTGCGCGCAGTGCAAGTGCATTATCAATGAGGGTGGCGGTTCTATGCTGCCCACTGAGGAATCGCACTTCACCAAGCGCGACGCCGCTGAAGGCTGGCGGCTCTCCTGCCAGACGGCAGTGAAGCAGGACATGAAGATTGAGGTGCCCGAAGAAGTATTCGGCGTAAAGCAGTGGGAGTGTACGGTAGAGTCCAACCCCAATGTTGCTACTTTTATCAAGGAACTGACTCTGCGCCTGCCAGAGGGCGAGAACGTGGATTTCCGTGCGGGTGGATACGTGCAGCTGGAGTGTCCGCCTCACCATGTGAAGTACGCGGACTTCGATATTGAAGAGGAGTACCGTGGCGACTGGGAGCACTTCGGTTTCTTCAAGCTGGAGTCGGTCGTCAAGGAGCCGGTGATTCGCGCTTATTCCATGGCGAATTACCCTGAAGAAAAGGGTGTGGTGAAGTTCAATATTCGTATTGCGACACCGCCTCCGGGTAGCGAGGGAATACCCTGCGGACAGATGTCTTCCTGGGCTTTCAATCTCAAGCCTGGTGACAAGGTCACTGTGTACGGTCCCTTTGGTGAATTCTTTGCCAAGGACACTGACGCCGAGATGGTCTTTATCGGTGGCGGTGCCGGTATGGCGCCCATGCGTTCGCACATTTTCGACCAGCTCAAGCGCCTGCATTCGAAACGTAAAATTTCTTTCTGGTATGGCGCTCGCTCACTCCGTGAAATGTTTTATGTGGAAGACTACGACCAGCTGGCGGCAGAGAATGACAATTTTGAATGGCATGTTGCCCTGTCTGACCCGCAGCCCGAGGATAACTGGGACGGCCTCACCGGCTTTATCCATAATGTTCTTTACGAACAGTACCTCAAAGATCATCCGGCGCCCGAAGACTGTGAATACTACATGTGTGGCCCGCCAATGATGAACGCGGCCGTGATCCAGATGCTGACTGATCTGGGTGTTGAGCCTGAGAACATCATGCTGGATGACTTCGGCGGCTGATAAGCCGACGAGCAGAGCAAAAGCCCGTGACCAGGTTGGTATGTACGTGAGACTGCCACTGGCGCCACGGGTTTTTGCGTTTCTGCCAGGGTGATTCTGTGACCAGGTATTCCGTGCGCCTACCACTTTTGCTTGCAGGTCTGCTGTTTCTGGTGGCCTGTGGGCGTGAGCCAGCTTTGCACCGTCTCAGCGGCCACACCATGGGTACCACGTGGCACGTGACCCTGACAGCACCCGCCGGATTGTCATTGCGTGCAGCGGCCCTGACGGCAGGTGTGGAGCAGACGTTGGAGGCGGTCAACGCCAGCATGTCTACGTACCGGGAAGACTCGGAGATATCCCGGTTCAATCGTCTACCGGTCAATAGCTGGTTTACGGTATCAGAGTCTTTTTTTCACGTTTTGTCAGCCGCTTTGGCAGTGGGCCGCGACAGTGGCGGGGCGTATGACATCACCGTGGGACCGCTGGTCAACCTCTGGGGTTTCGGGCCAGCCGGGGTGGCGGTGACGCCGCCGGAACCTGCTGCGATTGAACAGACCTTACAACAGGTTGGACAGCACTGGCTGCGCCTCGACAGCAGCGAAATGCGCGTCCTCAAGACGGCCGATGTCTATCTGGACCTCTCGTCGATTGCGAAGGGTTGGGCGGTTGATGAGGTAGCACGCTGGCTGCGAGAGCAGGGTATAGAGGATTACCTGGTTGAAGTGGGCGGCGAGATGCGGGTAGCCGGCCAAAGCCCGAGAGGTGATGCCTGGAGGGTGGCGATCGAACAACCTGACGCGCGACAGTTTGGGATTGCCGGTGCCATTCGCCTGAGCGATCAGGGTGTTGCTACATCCGGCAGTTACCGTAATTTTTTCGAAGTCGACGGTGTGCGTTACTCTCACAGTATCGATCCTCGTACCGGTTACCCGATCGCGCATGAACTCGTATCGGTTACTGTGGTCAATGCCAGTACCATGCTGGCTGATGCCTGGGCCACTGCTTTAACTGTACTGGGCGCGCAGGAAGCCTGGTCGGTGGCGCAGGCGCAGGGTTTGGCGGTATATTTGATAGAACGCGACGGAGACGGTTTTTCCAGTCGCTTTACGGAGGCGTTTGAGCCCTTGCTCGACGACCTTCCGCAAACGAGCAAGTAAGCACAGCCTTATGGAGAGTGAAAGATGTCCATGTTCCTGATCAGTGTACTGGTGTTCGGCCTGGTGATGGCCGGCATGGCTGTGGGCGTGTTAATGGGGCGTGCGCCG
>JAUIIQ010000293.1 GCA_030431585.1 Gammaproteobacteria bacterium
ATACTGAATACCAGGGCATTGTTGTAGATTGTCACCATCGCGATGACAAACGCGGTTAACGGACTCACCGGTATCACAAAGGCAATGACGACCAGCTCTGGCAGGGTCGCCAGCATTTCTGCAACCGTTCCGGCCACATAATGGCTCCAGCCCATGCGGGCCGCAAATCGCTCGGTAGCACTGACCAGTACCTGACAGGAAACCTGCAGAATGAGCAGCCCTACAACGAGTGACAAAAAGGCGGTCAGCAACGGGGGAAGGACGATGCCCGCAGTCTCAGCTGCGAACAAAAGCAACCAGAGGAAATATGCGAACACCATGCGCCTGACCCAGGGTGGGCCGCCATTTGCTAGCAGTCTGGGCGCGCGGCCCAGGTGCAGAATGGACAAGCGCCCCGGATCTATTCCGGCAGCCTGTAATGCACCATCGGCATCCTGTAAGTCATCTGACAGTCCGGCGGCTGCCCGGGGCGCTGCGTCGGCTTCACGCTCTCCTTGTGGGGTATTCATCTGATACAGCTCCGGTTTGGCTGATTCTCTGTTCAGCAAAATATACACGGGAAGCAGCCCATAAAGCAGCGCCTTTTGCCCTGGATCGCTTCGGCGTGAACCGGTGGCGACTCAGTCTGTGATTTAAAATGAAACCTGTCCGGAGTATGGTAATTGAGCCGGAGTACCGGAAGCCCTTTCTTTACTGTCTTTTTGGGGGCATGAGCTGAAACAAAACACATTCAATTTTCTGTGACAGGAGCGATCTGGTGATTACAACAACCATTTTTCCAGGACGATACGTACAGGGTGCCAACGCGCTGAAAGTGCTCGGAGAAGAAATCAAGCGTCTGGGTGGCAACCCGCTTATTCTGGTTGATCTGTTCGTGAACGATAACCTCAAGGACGAAATACAGGAGGGCCTGGGTGCGCTGGCATCGGTGGCTATGGAAGTATTTGGCGGGGAGTGCTGTGATCCTGAAATAGAGCGACTCAATGACAAGGTTACTGCTGCAGGTAACGACGTTGTCGTCGGTATCGGAGGCGGGAAAGCGCTCGACACCGCCAAAGCGGTTGCTCATAACGCGAAACTTCCAATTATCATTGTCCCCACGATTGCCTCAACGGATGCGCCATGCAGCGCGCTGTCAGTTATATATACTCCGCGCGGCGAGTTTCTGAGATATCTGGTATTGCCGCGCAACCCGGATGTTGTGATCGTGGATTCGCTCATCGTCATGAAGGCACCGTCCCGTTTCCTGGTTTCAGGTATGGGGGATGCTCTGGCGACCTGGTTCGAGGCAGAGTCATGCCGCATCCGTCGTGCCGGTAACATGACCGGGCGGCCGGGATCGATGACGGCCTATTCGCTCGCGGAGCTGTGTTTTGAAACCTTGCTGGAATATGGTGAACTGGCCCTGAGTGCCTGTGAGTCTCAGGCCGTTACACCGGCTCTGGAACATGTAATTGAAGCAAACACCCTGCTCAGCGGCCTCGGTTTTGAAAGTGGCGGGCTGGCGTCGTGTCACGCCATCCATAATGGGCTTACTGCGCTCGAGGAGACACACAGTTTCTGGCATGGCGAAAAAGTAGCGATCGGTGTGCTGGCCTCCCTGTTTCTGACGGATAAATCTGCTGAGTTGATAGATGCGGTATATGAATTTTGTCAGGCTATTGGTCTTCCGACCACACTGACAGACATCGGGCTGGGTGATGCGGATGATGACCGGCTGATGATCGCGGCCAAGGCAGCCTGTGCAGAAGGTGAAACCATTCATAACGAGCCTTCTGAAGTTGACCCTCAAATCGTGTTGTGGGCTTTGAAAGCAGCCAATGCAGAAGGCATCAGACGCAAACAGAGAGTTTGATCACTCTCCGGCCTAACTGTCACGCAGCAGTCGGGCCGGCTCGAAGCGAAGGCGTCTGAGCATGGGCAGCAGGCCGCCGAGCAAGGCAATCATGCTGGTTATGACCCCGAGCAAGGCTACCGGACCGATCAAGTCGGCGGCAGGTAGTTTCAGGCGGTACTCCGCCAGAGGCAGTGCAATGGCTGCACCCAGCAAAATGGCGAAAGTACTGCACAAGATGGCCAGCAGGGCGCTTTCCCAGAGCAGGGCTTTCTGGATAGCGCTGTGTCGGGCCCCCATACAGTGAAGTATGTTGGCCTCATAGAGCTGGCGGCTGCGGCTGACACTGACGACACTGGCCATTACCAGCAGTCCGGCGGTCAGGCTGATCGCAGAGATAACCAGCAGACCGATGGCGGCTTTGCCAAGCAGGTCTCCAGCGGTTTCGATCAATTCAGCTGTGCGCAGCGTCAGGATATTGGGTTGTGCCTGAAGCAGGGCTTGCTGTAGCGCCTTGGCTTCATAATCGCTTGCGTACAGCGCCCCGACATAGCGGTTGATGAAGGGTTCGAGGGCCCCATCCTGCAGAATGCCCTCAAACCAGAAGCGGGTTTGCAAGCCTTTCTGTGCATAGATGGTGCGGACCTGTGCCGCTAATGTCTGACCACCCACGTTGAAGACCAGGCGGTCACCGATACGGATGCCCAGTTCACTGGCTTCGCGGTCTTCCATGGCCATGTAGGGAAGCTCACCCTCGGGCGCCGGTGATTCCCACCAGGACCCTTCTATCAACACCAGGTTATCCGGATTGGCCGACAGGTAGCTCAATTTATATTCGTCCCCCTGGGCCTCTCTGAGTGTGTCGGTGTCCCGGTCTTGAAGTTCAGAGAGCTTTGTCTCATTCAGTGCATCCAGACGCGCGCGGATAATGGGTAGCAACTCCAGCCGTGCTTGTGGTGCGACCTGTGTGAGATTCTCGCGCAGGGAGGCCTGTTGGTCCGGAAAAATTTCGTAAAGCACCATGGTCGGTGCCTCTTCGGGGATGGTGCTGTTGAGTGCCCGCAGCAGCGTGCCGACCAGCAGGCTGCAGGCGACGATCAATGTCAACGCGCTCCCCAGGGCGAGCAGGGTAATTTTCAATGGCGAATCAGGTCGGTGCAGATTGGCCAGCGCCAGATGCCAGGCAAAACTTCGGCGCCCGGACCGGTTTTCCAGCCGGGTCGCGGCAGACTGCAGACAGCGCACGAGTCCGTGAAG
>JAUIIQ010000058.1 GCA_030431585.1 Gammaproteobacteria bacterium
TGCAGGGAGACAATATCTGCCTCTGCCAGTAAATCAGAAAGATGCTCGCGATACCGGGCACCGGTGACCTCTTCAGCCGAGCTTTTACGGCTGGGACCGTGATAGATTACCGACATACCAAAGCCCTGCGCCCTGACGGCAACCGCCTGACCAATGGCACCAAAACCGACGATACCCAGGGTTTTGCCATGCACCCGCGTGCCCAATTGCGTTGCCCCGGCGGCAAAATCCCCCGCACGCAACCTCTGCTCACAGATAGATAGGCGTCGACACGTGGCCAGCAGCAATGCCATGGCGAGGTCGGCGGTGTCTTCTGTAACCACCGGAGTGTTACTGACCTGCAAACCGCGAGCGGCTGCGGCAGGCAGGTCGATGTTGTCGGTACCTACGCCGATATTGGCAATGAGCCCTACAGACTCGGGGAGATCGGCGATGCGCTCGGCTGTAACCGGGTCCATCGCCGTGCCCAGCCACACGGAGGCCCCGACCAGTGACTGCTCGGGAGCGCTGGCATCAAATATACGGACCTCACCCAGGCTGGAAACACCTTGCATGAAAGCAGGTGGAAGCTCCCTGGCGAGAGCGATAACGGGACGAGTCATAACCTTGGCACCTCTGCAACACCATCCAATACTATAGTCGCAAAGGCTGCCTCGAACTGTCCGTTTTATTACATTCGCCTGAATCAGGGCCCTGCCAGCCCCGCACGGCCCTGTGATAGGACACCGCCCATGCTATTCTCCTGCTGCCCCCGACATGCACGCCCGGCCAATTGCTTCGAATGCCAGCTTTCTGTCACTCGCTCATTGGGCATTCCCTCCCCTTTCAATATAATGGGCACATTCCGCACTACATCACCCTGGCCGGCAGGACAGCCGGCAGATAGGAGATATTCAATTGAGCGCACAACCATCCGCCACCGGGCCTGCCGTAGGCATCATTATGGGCTCCCGGTCAGACTGGCCCACCATGGAAAGGGCTACAGAGCTGCTGACTGAACTCGGCATAGCCTACGAAACACAGGTCGTGTCTGCTCACCGCACGCCAGACCGGCTCTATACCTATGCGCGCTCAGCAAGGGAGCGCGGTCTGCAGGTGATCATTGCCGGTGCAGGTGGCGCCGCTCACCTGCCGGGCATGGCCGCCTCGATGACGCTGGTACCCGTCATAGCGGTGCCGGTCCAGAGCAAGGCTTTGAGTGGCATGGACAGCCTGCTGTCCATTGCCCAGATGCCTGCCGGCGTTGCCGTGGCGACCCAGGCCATAGGCAGCAGTGGCGCGTTTAACGCGGGCTTGTTGGCAGCACAGATACTTGCACTGGGTGATGACGATCTCTACAGGAGATTGGCCGAGTACCGCCAGTCAGTCAGCGACAACGTGCCCACGGAGGTCTCATAGTGCACGTTGGCATAATCGGCTGCGGTCAGCTTGCCCGCATGATGGCGCTGGCCGGCTGGGATATGGGGCTGCGCTTCAGCTTCCTGGCCAGCGAGGGTGAATCAACGACTTGCGTGCAGGGCCTGGGCAATATCGTACTGCACACGCCGGGCCACACGGCGGAGCAGGTGTACCAGGACCTGGGGCAACCGGACGTGGTTACCGTGGAGCGTGAGCGCGTCGACTATGCACTGCTGCGAGGGCTGGCCGACCACTGTGCCGTGCACCCCAACGCGGATGCAGTAGAAGCTTGCGGTGATCGCTTCCGTGAAAAACAACTGCTGGACTCGGCCGAACTGCCCAGTGCGCCCTACGCAATAGCAGAAACAGCACAGGATGTGCGCGCAGCGGCGCAGAGCCTGGGTTTGCCAGTCGTCGTGAAAAGCCCTACCGAGGGCTATGACGGAAAGCAGCAGTGGCACCTGCTCACCGAGAAACAGCTGGAGGCATTCTGTGAGGAAAATCCTCCCGGCGCATGGCTGGTTGAATCTCGCGTTGCGTTCGAGCGGGAAGTGTCGATGATAGCGGCGCGCTCCGCCGATGGCGACGTCACCCTCTACCCGCCCACAGAAAACCGCCACCGCGATGGCATCCTGCTGACCTCTATCGCTCCGGCAGCCGACATGGGGCCATTGCATGAGAAAGCCTGCCAATACATCAGCACCTTGCTGGAAGCCATGGACTATGTCGGTGTGCTGGCGATGGAGAGCTTTGTCACCGCAGACGCGCTGCTGATCAATGAACTGGCGCCGCGTGTACACAACAGCGGTCACTGGACCATGCACGGCGAGGTAAGCAGCCAGTTTGAGAACCACCTCAGGGCAATTCTTGGCATGTCACTGGGTGCGACACAGACCAGCCGCTGCCACGGCATGATCAATATTCTCGGCGGGTACGACCAGCGGGGCACGCTGCTGAGCCTGTCACGTGACGCCAGGCTAACCGATTACAACAAATCCCATCGTCCATTGCGCAAACTGGCACACATCAACGTATGTAGCGCCAGCAGGGAAAACGTCGAAGAACAGCTACTAAGCCTGCACGACCAGCTATACAGCGGGTCGACGCCTGCCGTTTAGCCATCAACGGAGACAGCATCGCGCTGATGGACTGCGCTGCACCGGTAAACGACACTCGGGCATAACCGGTGTTGCAGCTCGCCAGTGCCGAGTCTCCCGCTCAGGAGGGAAGACATGTCCAGAACAGCCGGTTGGCTGCGGCGAATCGCGATCACTCTCACCTTTGTGGGCCTGGTTGCCTGCAACGTACTGACGCTGACCAGCGCGGCATTCAATACCGCTATTTCGACGGCACTCACCACTGCGCTTGGTATACAAACGGTTACCGGAGCAATGCAAACCCGACTCGCGCGACAGGACAAGCTAGCCAAACAGCGCAAGGTGGTGGCAAGGAAGTTCGGTACCAGACTGGCCGGTAGAACGAAGCGCGTGGCCGCTGCCAGCATCGCCACCCTGCCTGCCGAGGCGCTGCCGCTGATTGGGATCTCGGTAATTCTCGCCGGCACTGCCTATGAGCTGTACGAGGCCTGCGAAAGCATGCGCGACCTGGAGGAACTCTACGCCGGACTGGGCATGGACGACAGCGTACCCGACGACGTTTTACACAGCGTTTGTGAGGCACAGCTTCCCGACTGGTAAGACCCTGACAGAAACGCACATCACCACCCTGAATCTCGCCGATCATACCCTCAAGATATAACCCATTAGAATAATCTGGAGAAATCTCCATAATTTTGTGGAGCTACGGCTACTGGTGTCATTCAATACGCCAACGACTATCCGGACTTTAAGCGAGATTCTACGATGGAACGGACTGAAACCTGCCTCATCGCCCCGTCACTTGCCAAAGCCACCATGCTGGGGCTGTCGTTGACGCTGCTGGCCAGCTGCCGACTGGTCATCACCACCGATGAAGGCGGTCACATCATGTCATCCTCAGGACAGGTTGACTGCGCTGAGGAGCGCTGCATATTCCCGGTTACCGAAGAAGTCACAGAGACCTTCACCGCCGTAGCAGCCAATGGATACCGTTTTGTGCGCTGGGAGGGCCTTTGCGTGCGTTCCCCGGTGGAGGTCTGCGAAGTAACCGTGTTTCCCTTGCCTGAGGAGTTCAGTCGCTACGACGGCGATATTGGCCTTTCAGCTGTGTTTGAACCGTCCGCGGAAGTTCGCACCTGGTACCGGGACCGGGACGGCGACAACTATGGCTCCCCCAACCAGAGGAAAACCGCGGCCTCTCGCCCACAGGGCTTCGTCGTCAACAAAACCGATTGCGACGACTTCGACGACAGCGTCCACCCTTTCACCAAGGAACGGGAAGACGGCAAGGACAATAACTGCAACGGCATGGTCGATGAAGGCTTTGTCGATATTCGCTTTTACGCAGACAGCGACAGGGATGGCTACGGCGACCCGCAGAACAGCATCCTCAAGAGCCGCAAACCGGGCGGATATGTGCTCAATGACCTGGACTGCAACGACAATAGTGCCGAGGATTACCCCGATGCCCCGGAACTGGCGGATGACCGCGACAACGACTGCGACGGCAGCGTGGACGAAGGTGGCAGCACCTGGTTTCGCGATGTTGACGGCGATGGTTACGGCAGCGATGCCGACACCATGACAGGACTGGAGCCACTGGCGGGCTACGTGGACAACGACACAGATTGCGATGACAGCAACGACGCTATTTTCCCCGGTGCCGAAGAAACCTTCGACAGTGCTGACAATAACTGTGACGGCGAGATAGACGAGGGCTTCACCGAGCGCGAATTTTACCGCGATACGGACGGCGACGGATTCGGGGACGCGCAGGACACCACCATTGATATTGCGGCGCCGGAGGGCTATGCCTCTGCCGCTGGCGACAACTGCCCCGACATTGCCAATCCGAACCAATCGGACATGGACCGCGACGGAATCGGCGACGCCTGCGATGCGTTCACTGATACCGACGACGATGGCGTACAGGACAGCGCCGACAACTGCCCAGTGGATGCCAACGCAGGCCAGGACGATACAGACAACGATGGCCTGGGCGACGCCTGCGATAACCAGAACGGGCTGGACCCCGACAACGATGGTGTCAACACTGACCTGGATAACTGCCCGCAAGCCTACAACCCGGGTCAGACGGATACGGACAACGACGGTCTGGGCGATGCTTGTGACAGTGTCAATGATAATGGCGGTGGCAATGGAAATGACGGTGGCGGTGGCGGCGGTGCCTGCGCCGGGACCCCCGAAGCCCAGGCGATGCTGGACGCCGTTAACGCATTCCGGGCACAAACCCGCGACTGCGGCTCCAGAGGTATCTACCCCGCAGTGGGGGCGCTGTCCTGGAGCTGCCAGCTGGAAACGGCCGCGCTCACACATTCCATGGATATGGCCAATAACGACTTCTTCGACCACACCGGTTCCGATGGTTCTTCGGCGGGCCAGCGGGCGACGCGCGCCGGCTACAATTGGTGGACCTGGGGTGAGAATATCGCTGCGGGCTATCCTACAGTGAGTGCTGCAATGCAGGGCTGGATAGACAGCGACGGCCATTGTGCCAATATGATGAACGGCAATTTCGCCAACATGGGTTCTGCCAAATTCAGCAACAACAACAGCACTTATCGTATCTACTGGACACAGGTCTTCGGCGCTGCAAATTAAGCTTTGCTGCGCCGCAGGTGCCGGCCTGCCAATAACTACGGTACTTCCTCTAATCCGCTATTCGAGGCGAGGGACAACTCCTTATTTCTCAAAAGAGCCTGGCTGCGCAGGCCTCCAGGGGGTGTCAAATGGTCAGGATAAGCCTGAGACAGCGACGCACCCTGCTAAATTCTGAAGTCGCAGTTCAATTGTAGAGAAGTATACAATGGCCAGGTGAGAGGACTATTTCGGCTGGAGTATGTGCATAAACTGAGCGATTGATGACCCCCTGATATATCCATCGAATTGCCCCGCAATAAAAGCCGCCACACGGTATGTATTTACGGTTACGGTATTTCATCATCCGGCTATTACCGCATACCAAATACACCGCAACATTGGAGCCATTCTATGAGTCAGAACAAAAACACCGTTGAACGCCTATGGCGAGCTCTCTCCGCTGGAGACTGGGATACCCTGACCGCATGCCTTCATCCGGACATCCACTACCGCGACATGCCCGCCGACGACCCCGGTGCTCACGGGCCGGAGAATGTCGTCAAGCGCTTGTCTATCGCCTGGGATCACCTGCAAAAGCAGGAGCAGACCACCCACCATATTGCCGCAGAAGGTGACGTGGTGTTTCTGGACCACACAGAAAAGTGGACGTTCAACACAGGCGAGACCTGCGAACACACCTTCGCCACCATGCACGAAATGCGGGATGGCCTGGTATACCGGTGGCACGATTACTGGGACATGAACAAGTTTGTCAGCCAGTTCCCGCACTGGTTTCTTGAAGAGATGGCGAAAAAAACCGCCGCTGACTTCAGCGACTGACGGGGATGCAAGGAACCAGCGCTTCGGTATGGCAAGGTGCTGCAACTCGCCGCCGGCACGCTCTGCTGCTAACCTGAAAATAAAGGTCATTCCACAGAGGATCAATGTTTTGCGAAAACATCATTTCACCCTGCCACTGAGCCTGTTTCTGGCCACTCTGCTTGGCTGCTCCGACGGCAGCGATACGCCCCCTGTGCCGCCCTCAAGCCTGAGCGTCATCCCCAACGCCGTGCCGGAGGGCGCGCCGGGGGAAATGCCTACGCTGACCTTCCGTGTCATCATGGACCTGCCACAACCCAGGCCGGTGAACGTGATCTTCGAAACCTCCGGCGGCACAGCGACACACGGTGAGGATTACCTGGACACCGCAGGCGAGGTGACGATCCCCGCTGGTGAGCTGGAAGCCTTGATACCGGTGGATGTGTTCGGCGATGCTCAGGAAGAGGATGCCGAGACCTTGAGCCTGACCTTTACCGTCTCGGGAAATGCCCTGGCCACCGCGGACAGCGTTATCGGTACGATCGCCAATGACGACTCCGCCTGCGACGCGCCTTTCCAGCTGGCGCAAAACCCCTGGCGCGTATATGGAGCTGATCCGCTCAACTATGCCCATCGCGGTGGAGTGATCGACTTCCCCGAGAACACACTCTTTGCATACAGCGAGGTAGCCCTGGCCGGCGCCGATGTTCTGGAGATGGACGTCTACCAGACGCGGGACAACGAGTTGGTCATTCTCCATGACCTGGACGTGGATCGCACCACCAACGGCAGCGGCAATGTTGTCGACCTGACGCTGGCCGAGCTGCGCCAACTGGACGCCGCCTACTGGTTTGTCCCAGGCGCCGGCACACCGCACGACAGACCGGCGGAAGACTACGTCTACCGGGGCATTGCCACTGGCGACAAACCACCACCCCCGGGCTACAGCGCCAGCGACTTCCGCATTCCCACGCTGGAGGAAGCACTGCAACGCTATCCCCATGAATTGATTAACGTGGAATTGAAACCAGACCTGGATGGACGCGGCAATTACGAGCAGCAGATTGCTGAGCTGCTGCAACGTTACGGTCGCCGGGATGACCTGATCGCTGCCTCCTTCGTGGATGAGGCAGCAAACAATTTCAAGGCCGTTGCGCCCTGTGTGCACACGTCCATTCCGCTTGATCAGGGTTCTTTGCTGGTACTGGCCTCCCAGGGAGACGGCATTATTCCACCGGTACCCGAGCACGTCGCTTTTCAGGTGCCCCCGGACACCAGCCAGATTAATCCGGCTCAACTGCCGCCAGGCTTTTTCCTTGAGGTGGTGACAGAGGATTTCATTCGCGACGCACACGCGGCAGATCTGGCGGTCCAGGTTTGGACCATCAATACCTGCGAGGACATGCTGCGAATGATTGCCCTGGGCGTGGACGCCATCATGACAGACCGGCCACTGCTGCTGGAGAGCCTGCTGGATACACCCGCTGCAGAGCGCAGTTGTGACTAGCGGTTCTGTCCTCACGGGGGAGGAGCCGCCCGTTTATCTGCGGGCGGCGTTCACGTCAGCACAATCTGGCCCATACGGCCAGTGAACCTGCCTGCCACCATGGTAGCCTGATAAGCCATAGTAAAAACCTTCGGAGCCCCGCCATGTCCGCAGAACTTCGCCATCAGCTGCAACTGCCCCCTTGTGATCAGGTTGGATTTGTAGTGGCTGATATGGATGCTTCCCTTGCTCGCTACGAACCCCTGTTCGGCCCCTTCACCACGATGGATCCCGGACCCATGAGCTACAACTATCGTGGTCGCGAAGAAACCTGTGACATGAAACTCGCATTCGGCCGCAGCGGTGAGCTGGAGATCGAGCTGATCCAGTGGGTCAGGGGTGGCTGTCCACACAAGGAATTCCTGGATGCGGGCCGTGAGGGCATGCACCACCTGCGTTTTCGCATCGACTCACTGGAAGCAACTGTGGCCGCCGCGCAAGAGCTGGGCTATACCTCGATCTGGGACAAACGCTACGGAGAAGGCCTCGCTGTGGCTTATCTGGAGCGCGCATCAGACCCGCTACTGATAGAGCTGTTTGAAAATCATCATGGCTGATACCCCTGCGGCCCACAGCACGCACATTCAACAGGCATGCAATTAAGGACCCACGCATGAGTAAAGTACTGATCACCGGTGCCACCGGCTTTATCGGCAATCACGTAGCCCGCATGTGCCTGCAGCAGGGCGATGAGGTGCGGGCGATGGTAATGCCGGGTGAAGACCGCTCCCCGCTGGATGGCATGGACGTGGAGTATGTGGAAGGCAACCTGCTGAACCCACAGTCACTGGCGAAAGCCGTCGTCGGGGTGGACAAACTGTACCACCTGGCCGCCCTGTTCGCGGTATGGACCAGGGACCCGGACCTGCACTACAAGATCAATGTAGAAGGCACGCGTCACCTCATGCGCGCGGCGAAGGCCGCAGAGCTGGAGAAAATTGTCTACACCAGCAGCATTGCTGCTATAGGCACTGACGGCAAGGGCACCCCGTCAAACGAGGAAACCCCCTTCGCGAGCTGGCACTTTGCCAGCGAATACATCATGTCAAAGTACATCAGTCACCTGGAAGTTAAAGGCATGGTCAAGGACGGCCTGCCGGTGACCATGGTCCTGCCAGGCCTGCCCTTCGGCCCCGGTGACCGCGCACCCACCCCTACCGGCACCATGATTATTGGCGCCCTGCAGGGCAAGATGAAAAACTACTGGGATGGTGGTGTTTGCCCCGTTGACGTGCGAGATGTGGCTGCTGGTCACTTACTGGCCATGGAAAAAGGGCGCATCGGTGAATCCTACATACTCGGCAATACCGACAACAACATGACCAACCAGGCGTTCCTGCAATTGATAGGCCGGGTGGCCGGTATTGATAACGTGGGCAGCAAGGAGATTTCCAGGGCAACCATGTTGCGAGTGGCGCGCCTGGCCGAAATGTTCTCCAGGCTTACTGGCAAGGCGCCCATCACCACCGTGAAAAACAGCACCTATACCATGGAGCACTTCTACGTGGACTCCAGCAAGGCAGTGGCTGAACTGGGGCTGCCACAAACTCCCGTGGAAACCGCAGTGCGCGATTCCATAGAGTGGTTCCGGGCAAACGGTTACGCCTGATCGACAGGGCGCGCTGCAATCGCTCTCCCTGAACCACTATGCCCGGCAACGCGCTTAGAAAAAGCCCAGCGGATTAATGTCGTGGCTCACCAGCATATTCTTGGTTTGCTGGTAATGATCCAACGCCAATTTATGGGTTTCACGACCAATACCCGATTTCTTGTAGCCACCAAACGCGGCATGCGCAGGATAGGCGTGATAACAGTTCATCCAGACCCTGCCGGCCTTGATGCCCCTGCCCATGCGAAACGCACGATTGGTATCGCGTGTCCATACGCCGGCACCCAGACCATATTCCGTGGCGTTGGCGACCGCCAGGGCCTCGGCTTCATCCTTGAAGGTGGTGATGCCCAGGGTAGGCCCGAAGATCTCCTCCTGGAAGACGCGCATGTCGTTCGTGCCTTTTAACAGGGTTGGCTCTACATAGTAACCGCCGGCGATGTCGCTGCCGACGGTCGCCTTGTTCCCGCCGCACAGGAACTGCGCGCCATCCTGCCTGGCGATATCCATATAGCTCATGATCTTGTCGAACTGCTCTTTCGAGGCCTGGGCACCGACCATGGTGTCTGTGTCAAACGGGTTGCCCTGTTTGATTTTGCCGGCGCGTTCCAGCACCCGCTCGATGAAATCGTCGTAGATACTCTCCTGCACCAGGGCACGTGACGGACAGGTGCATACCTCGCCCTGATTGAAGAAACCCAGCAGAACGCCCTCAATACACTTGCTGATAAAAGCCTCCTCCTGCTGCATCACGTCTTCGAAGTAAATACCCGGAGACTTCCCGCCCAGTTCTACCGTGGAGGGAATAAGGGTTTTGGCCGCATTGGCCAGAATCTGGTGACCCACCGCCGTTGAACCGGTGAAGGCAATTTTCGCAATACGATCTGAGGAGGCCAGTGCCTGGCCGATCTCTGCACCAAAGCCATTCAGTACATTTACTGTGCCTGCCGGCAGCAGATCGCCAATCATTTCCATCAACACCAGAATGGAGACCGGCGTCTGCTCGGCCGGCTTGAGTATCACGCAATTACCCGCCGCCAGGGCCGGCGCGAGCTTCCAGGCTGCCATCAATATAGGGAAGTTCCACGGGATGATCTGGCCGACAACGCCCAGTGGTTCATGAAAATGGTAACTCACCGTCGTCGCATCAATCTCCGCCGCCGAGCCCTCCTGCGCCCGGATGCAGCCGGCGAAATAACGAAAGTGATCGACCGCCAACGGAATATCGGCGTTGAGTGTCTCGCGAATGCCCTTGCCGTTCTCCCAGGTCTCTACATACGCCAGGGTCTCCAGATTCGCCTCTATACGATCAGCAACTCTTAGCAGGATATTCGAACGTTCCTGGACCGAGGTAGCGCCCCAGGCATCCGCAGCGCCATGGGCGGCGTCCAGCGCTTTGTGCAGGTCCGCAGCCGAAGAACGGGGTACTTCACAGAACGCCTCCCCTGTCACCGGCGTGGTGTTATCGAAATAGCGGCCCTCCAAAGGGGCGACCCACTCTCCACCGATAAAGTTTTCGTAGCGGCTCTTGAACTTGAACAGCGCATTCTCGGTTCCGGGCATGGCATATAACATTTTTTATTTTCCTCGCGTATGCATCACAGAGACTGAAACATAGCGCAGCTTTCCGGCCCGTGCAAAACAAACGCCGCGAGAATACCGCAGCGTTTGTGCTAGAGTCCTGCTCTGACAAAAAAGCCGGACCCTCACCGAATGAGACGACTGCTACACACGATATTGATCCTTGCCGCTGCATCGACACTGATCGCCTGCTCCACTGACACAGCGGTAGGAGACGCCTGTGCTCCGCGCGGCAAGAACATGCTGGAAGACCTGACCTTCTCCACCCTTTCAAACCCGAGATCCCAGCGGCAGTGGTTCTCTTCGGAACATGCCGCGGGTCAGACCTTTGAATACAGCGCCAGCGATGGGGTCCTGACAATATTTAAAACGGGCGGAGAGCCCTGGTTTCTACTGACACAAAGCCCGGATCCAGCAGTGCTGGCGGGCAAGCGGATCACGTTTGGCGCCGAACTGAAGCTGGACCTGCAAATGCCCACGGATCACGCATTCACCCCGGGCGGTGGCCTGTCGCTGCTCGCCAGGAGAGGCGGCAAGGTGGTGGTCAATTCTTCTCTGGAGCACGAACCGCGCCTGGGTACTACAGAGTGGATACCCGTCAGTATCACGGTGACAGTCCCCCCCGGCACAGACATGCTTCGTGTCGGCTTCCTGCATCAGGCTGAGGGGACGCTGCGCGTGCGCAGGCCGTTCCTGAAACTGGCCGCAAAAAAGGACTGCGCACGCTAGGCCACCCCCGACCAGACGTCCGTAACCTGTTCAGTTATATCACCATTTCAGTGCAGCGCTGCACCACAACGGCCCCCGCAGCCTGTATGCGACAGTACTGGATGCAGCCCTGAGCCCAGTCAACACGGGGCTTTCACAACTTTGGCCTGAAGTTTGCTGTATCCAACTTACCACTCACATCACCACCTTCAATTCAAGGCAACGAAGCCTGCGTAAACCGCACCCATCATCAAGCGGTTTGCGCAGGCTTCTTTAATTTTCAGGAGTAGAAGTATGTTTTATCGAATTCCCGCAGTAATGCTTGCATCCCTGGTCACCACCGGAGCCCTGCCCGTCTCGGCTCAAGAGGCACCGGCACAGGATTTCACCAGTATGTTCACGGAAGGCAAGGCTTCACTCAACTTTCGTTATCGCTATGAGTACGTGGACGACGATGCCCGTGATCGCAATGCTCGCGCATCCACTCTGCGCTCGCGATTGACGTTCACATCAGCAACCTACCGGGGCTTTTCATTTCTTACTGAGTTTGACGATGTCACTGCCATTGGCGCTGACGACTACAACTCCACCGCTAACGGCAAGCTGCAGTACCCGGTGATCGCCGACCCGGAGGGCACCGAGGTGAATCAGGTCTGGGGCCGCTACAGTGCCGGGGGCGCCTCCGGCACCTATGGGAGACAGCGCATAATCCACGCAAACCAGCGCTTTGTCGGCGGTGTGGCCTGGCGCCAGAACGAACAAACCTATGACGGATTTCGTGCACTGTTCAACGGCGGGAATAACATTACGCTGGACTACACATATGCCTACAACGTGAATCGTATCTTCGGCCCGGATGACGGCCCGGTACAGCCTGCTCAACTACGCGGGGAAAATCACTTATTGCATGCGAACTGGAAATTCCTTCCTGACCATAGCATCAGTGGTTTCGTCTACGCCCTGGATATCGATGAGGACACGGCCTATCCGGCGGGCAGGTCAGTCGGCAACTCCTCCGATACCTATGGGCTGGAGTATAGTGGCAAGTTCGGACCCGTCGCTGCACGCGCAGCCTACGCAACCCAATCCGATGCCGGTGATTCACCACTGAGCTACGACGCCGACTACTACCTGATCGAAGGCAGCGCTGACCTTGCCGGTATCAAGGCAACTCTTGGCTACGAAGTACTGGGCGGCGGTGATGGCGTTGGCTTCAAAACGCCTTATGCAACGCTGCACAAATTCCAGGGCTGGGCAGACAAGTTCCTGGTCACCCCGGCCGATGGGATAGAAGACCTTTACCTGAGCCTCGCCGGGGCCCTGGGGCCAGTCAAGCTTGCCGCGATCTACCATGACTTCCAGGCAGAGGACTCCTCTACAGACTATGGCTCGGAAATTAACCTTGTCGCCAACTGGGCCTATGACAGTAACTGGAGCTTCCAGCTTAAATTTGCCAGTTTTTCCAGCGATTCGAGTGCTTACACCGATACCGACAAGGCATGGATGACGGTAAACTTCAAAATCTGATCGCAACCTGAGCAAGCGGGTGGACGTGAGTCGCCCAACTAAAATCGTGCCTAGAAGCCCCTCCTCGTCTCGCGTGTTGCGCGTGATCCTCGTCGATGATGACCTGCCGCGGGCAACCGCGGTGGAATCGCGGCTTGCCGAGGTGGGCTTTGACGTGCTGTCTGTCATTCCCACCGCCTCCGGCTTGTTGTACCAGATGGCACAACGTGAGCCGGATGTGGTGATCATTGCGCTGGACTCTCCTGACCGCGATGTACTGGAAAGCCTGAGCATCGCCTCTGCACACAACCCTCGACCCGTGGTGATGTTCTCTGAAAGCGGTGACCACAACTTCATTACGGATGCCATCCGCGCAGGCGTTACCGCCTATCAGGCTGAAGACATCAGCCCGGCAAGGGTGCGCGCTGCTATCGATATTGCCGTAGCACAGTTCAGCGCCTTTGATGCACTGCGCGAAGAACTGGACACCACTCGCCGCCAGCTTGAGGAGCGCAAAACAGTAGAACGGGCGAAATTGTTGCTCATGCAGACACACGATGTCGGCGAAGAGGAAGCCTTCACCACACTGAGAAAACTGGCCATGGACAAGCACCGCACACTGGGCGAAACAGCGGCAGACGTCATCGCAATTCTTGGCTCAACAGACTCAAAAGGAAAGCAACCGTGAGCGACATTTCCAAATTGCCACCGGCGGAAAAACCGCAGGTGAGGCTCGGTTTTCTGCGGCTCACTGACAGTGCGCCACTGGTTATGGCCGAAGAACTGGGCTTCTACGCAAAGTATGGACTGGACGTGCTCCTGCAGCGGGAGGTTTCCTGGGCCAACGTGCGGGACAAACTGGTCACCGGCGACCTGGACGCGGCACAGCTATTGGCCCCTCTGCCGCTGGCAACATCGCTGGGAGTGGGCGGCATGCGCGCGGAACTGATCACCGGCCTGGCACTTAGCCTGAATGGTAACGCGATCACACTGGGCCAGCCCCTGGCTGCGGAAATCAAGGCACGTGGCGGGGATGCGCAGAAAAGCGCCGCCAGCACGGCAAAAGCGTTTGGCCAATATATCGGCGAGGGTAAACGCGAAATCACCCTGGCCACGGCACACTCCTTCTCCTGCCATACCTTGCTGTTACGCCGCTGGCTGAGGGCGGGCGGCATCGACCCGGAACGGGACCTGCACATTATCGTGCTGCCCCCGGAGCAGATGGTTGATAGCCTGGCCAGGGGTATTATCGACGGTTTCTGTGTGGGAGAACCCTGGAACAGTATTGCTGTGCAATACGGAATCGGCGCGGTGCAGGCCACCGGCTACCAGATCTGGAATAACGGCGTCGAGAAAGTGCTTGGCGTCACGGAAAGCTGGCACCAACATCATCCGGGCACCCATCTTCGGCTGCGCCTGGCACTCATGGAGGCCTGCAGCTGGCTGGCCGACCACAACAACCGTGAGCACACAGCTACCATTCTATCCGACAAGCGCTATCTGGACCTGCCAGAAGACAAGCTGCGACCCTCACTGTGCGGCCAGTTCTGCTTTGCCAAAGGGGAGACAGCCGCCGAGCTTCCGCACTTTCATGTCTTCGGCCGCTTTCAGGCCGGATTTCCCTGGCGCTCTGACGGCGAACTACTGCTGCGCGAAATCGGCGACCTGCTGGGCAGGACCTTCGCCAAGGAAGATACCAGGTCGCTGGTGCAGCGCTGTTTCCGCACGGACCTGTACCGCGAGGCCGCCAGGCATCTGGCGCTGCCCTGCCCCAACCAGGACTACAAGCCTCCGGGCGAGCACAGTAGGGTATGGGAAATCGAGCCCGGTATCGAACTGGGACCCGACGCAATGCTAGCGCGGTAATCGGCGCAAGCACGATAATGGTGAGCGAGCGCACCAAGGCAGTGCAGCATTTGGCCCTGTCATGTCTTTAATACCGGGCATTTCTAACGACTTGTTTCTATAACCATCTGTTTTATCTGATTTTTATAAACTCTGGCGCGGGTCTTGAAACACTCTCTCCGGAACTTCTCACTACACAACGACACTTCCTCTGGGCAACGACGCTCTTGTAACACGGCCTCACCACACCGTGTCTTGCGGGAGCGTCTGCGTGTGACAACACGATGGAAAGAGGTAAGGCATGATCAACCATTCACTGCTCTCGTTCACCCGCCGACGCTTTAGCGCCTTCGCTCTGGGCTCGCTGCTCTGTTCGGCATTCTCCCTCAGCGCCAATGCCGAAATCGGTGAACCTGAAAAGGATGAACTGAAATTCGGGTTCATCAAACTGACGGATATGGCACCGCTGGCCGTTGCCTACGAAAATGGCTACTTCGAAGACGAGGGTCTCTACGTCACGCTGGAGGCCCAGGCGAACTGGAAAGTATTGCTGGACGGCGTCATCGACGGACAGCTTGACGGCGCTCATATGCTGGCGGGACAGCCCCTGGCCGCCACTATCGGCTACGGTACCAAGGCCCATATCGTCACACCCTTCTCCATGGACCTGAACGGCAACGGCATCACCGTATCCAACGCGGTGTGGCAGGAAATGAAGAAAAACATCCCCCACGAGAACGGCCGGCCCGTGCACCCGATCAAGGCTGACTACCTGAAGCCAGTGGTCGAGCGGTACATAGACGAGGGTAAGCCGTTCAACATGGGCATGGTTTTCCCGGTATCCACCCATAACTACGAACTGCGCTACTGGCTTGCAGCGGGTGGCATACATCCTGGCTACTACGCGCCCCACAAGGGAGACACCTCCGGACAGATCGACGCCCAGGCATTGCTCTCTGTCACGCCACCCCCCCAGATGCCTGCCACCCTTGAAGCGGGCACCATTCATGGCTACTGCGTGGGCGAGCCATGGAACCAACAGGCCGTATTCAAAAGTATCGGTGTACCGGTTATTACCGATTATGAGATCTGGAAGAACAACCCGGAAAAAGTGTTCGGCCTGAACAAGGAGTTCACTGAGAAATATCCCAACACCACTGTACGAGTGGTCAAGGCTCTGCTGCGAGCGGCGCGGTGGCTGGATGAAAATGACAACGCCAACCGACCCGCGGCCGTCGAGATACTGTCTCGCTCGGAGTACGTGGGAGCAGACTACGATGTCATCGCCAACTCCATGACCGGCACCTTTGAGTATGAGAAAGGAGACAAGCGCGATATCCCTGACTTCAATGTGTTCTTCCGTTACAACGCGACCTACCCGTACTACTCAGACGCCATCTGGTATCTCACCCAGATGCGCCGTTGGGGACAGATTGCCGAGCCCAGGTCAGACGACTGGTACTTCGATGTGGCACGCAGCGTGTACCGACCAGACATCTACGAAGTCGCTGCCAAAGCACTGATTGAAGAAGGCGAGATGAGTGCAGACGAATTTCCTGCCTTCGCTACTGAAACCGGCTTTCGGCCACCACAGGACGAATTCATAGATGACAAGGTGTTTGACGGCAGCAAACCCAACGCTTACCTGGAACAGT
Organism: Gammaproteobacteria bacterium; assembly: GCA_030431585.1. GTDB lineage: Bacteria > Pseudomonadota > Gammaproteobacteria > Pseudomonadales > Halieaceae > Halioglobus. Next base: position 16,366 of record JAUIIQ010000058.1, read on the forward strand.
TCCCCATCGGTTTGAAGGGCGACGAGGTCATTAAGTAAAAAGGCGCATATTCGCGGCAGAAATGTTCGACCAAGTGAACCCCCGCTGAGGCGGGGACAGCGATTGAAGAGACAGGAAATCATGACAGACACAGCAGCAATACAACACGACGACCGGTTCCGGCAGATGCTGGCCGGGCTGGGCTCGAAGTCCTTTGTTGAGGGGCTGCTTCTGCCCGCCCTGGGCATTCTTGTGTTCCTGATGGTATGGCAATTCTCAGCTCAGCGTATCAATACGTCACTGGGCCAGTTCCCGGGACCGGCACAGGTTTGGGAGCAGGCAAAAGGACTGGGCGCAGAACACGCACGGGAGCGCGAAAAAGAAGCTGCGTTTTATCAGCGACAAGAGGACCGCAATGCCATCAAACTCGCCAAGGATCCGCAAGCGACCATCAAGTGGCGCAAATACACAGGCAAGGCGACCTTTCTGGACCAGATTGTCACCAGTCTATTGACCGTTGCAGCCGGATTCCTGATCGCCAACATCATTGCCATACCACTGGGGATTGTGTGCGG
>JAUIIQ010000294.1 GCA_030431585.1 Gammaproteobacteria bacterium
TTGGGCACGGTAGCGTCTACCAGCTGCCGGTGTTCTCCATGGAGGCCCAGGGCTCCTGCGCTGGCAGTGCATCACCGGCCTGCAATAATTCAATCGAGATTCCGTCAGGTGAGCGCACAAAGGCCATATGGCCGTCACGTGGCGGACGGTTGATGGTGACGCCGCCATCCAGCAACCTTTGGCAGCTGGCATAGATATCATCCACTTCGTAGGCAAGGTGGCCGAAGTTGCGGCCGCCGGTGTAGCTTTGTGGGTCCCAGTTCCAGGTGATTTCCACGCAGGGGCTAAGCCTGCCCAGATCATCTGCGTCGCCTACACCGTCGCCCGGGGCCGCCAGAAACACCAGGGTAAAGCGCCCGGCCTCGCTATCATGGCGTTTGACCTGCACCAGGCCCAGTTTGTTGCAATAAAAATCCAGTGACTCGTCGAGGTCGCGCGCGCGCACCATGGTGTGCAGGTATCTCATAGCCTTGCCTCAGGTTTATAAATCAATGTGCCGCGCAGATAAGTTCACATTGCGCGTGGCAAGGTCATGGTAGAAGCGCGCTGCCGGGCTGGCAAGTCTGTCCGCTAGTGACGCGGAGTCGCGGCCACCTGCCTGCCAGCCATGCGGCCGCTGAAACTGGCGTCACCAACCGACATACCACTGGAATAGCCGTCTGCACGGCGCACAATGCCGCAGGCGGTGCGGCCCGCTGCGTAGAGCCCCTTGATTACTTCACGTTGCGGGTCCAGAACCTCGCCGGTGGGCAGTGTGTCCAGACCGCCCAGGGTGAAGTAGGGCACAAAGACACCCCGCCCGGGGGTTATGTCCAGTGCTACCAGGGGTGGTTGTAGTGGCTGCAGCCACTCAGCTGCCTTGTGGTACTGGGTATCAGCGCCGGCGGCACAGTCTTCATTGTAGATTCGCAGCGTGTTGGCAAGGGTGCCCGCGCGCAGGCCCAGCTCTTCCTCCAGTTCCTCAACGCTTTCGCCAGTGCCGGCGATACTGGCACCCATGAAGTTGAATTTTTCGTAGTCACCATACTGGTCTACCGTGAGCACAAAGTAGAATCGGTCGCCGGGCTGGTCCAGTACGGCCTGCCCCAGCCGGGCGTGGTAAACATCCTCATTGATGAATCGCTGCCCCTTGTCATTCACGACGATACCGCCGGTAATGCTGGCCGGCGGATAGTAGGGGATGCTGATAAAGCCCTCGTGCATATTGATGGCAGCACCACCTACAGACATACCCATCATGATGCCGGTCCCGGTGTCGCCGGGGTTGCCTATGGGCTCATTGCCGGAAAGCAACTTCGGCGCGTACTTCTGCACCATGGCCTCGTTCATATTGAAACCGCCGGCGCACAGGATGACGCCCTGCCTGGCCCTGACATTGAGTTCCTGTTTACCCTGGCGCACGACAAGTCCGGTCACCGTGTTGTCGTCGTCAGTGATCAGGGTAAGCGCACGGGTCTCGTAGTGGACATTGATGCGCTCTCGTTTGTCGATGTTCTCGGTGATAATTTTCATGAACAGAGGGCCGCCATTGTCCCCTTCCACATAAAGATTGTGTCCGCGGGGGGCCGGCTTGGCATGCTCACTGAACGGATAGGCTTTTTCGCTGCCAGTGTAGAGCAGGCCGTCGTCGGTCAGGCACATGATGGCACGTTCCTGGTGAAAGCTGTCCTTGAAGGGCACGCCGATCCCGCAAAGCCAGTTGAAATGTTCAACGCTGTTTTCGCAGTAGTTACGGATTTTGGCTTCATCTGCCTGAGGCCCGTTGGACATCATCATGTAGGTGACCATGTCCTCGGTGCTGTCTTCAAAACCGCAGGCCCTCTGGACTCGGGTGCCACCGCTGCCGCCCATATAAATTTCGGCACTGGACATGGCTGTGGAGCCGCCGCCGGCACTGGCGAGTTCAAATAAAGCCACCTCAGAGCCGGCGTCTGCCGCTTCTATGGCCGCGCAGCCACCGGCGCCGCCGAAGCCGACAATGGCCACATCGGTCTCCATATCCCACCGGGCTATATCCCGGGTATACCGGGGGTGCGAGGGGCTGGTCTTGGCTGTTGAGGTCATATTGGCGTCTCTGGCCTGAGGGTAAGCAGGCAGTTTGTGTATGAGGCGAAAATTAAAACGTGTGCATTGGCCCGTTACAATGTCGAGCCGGGCGCTGAGGGTCAACAATTTGTACGTGACGGCTTTTTTTCTTCCTTCAGCACCACAGTGCTGGGGTACAATCTGCCGCTTTTGTCGGGATAAGTCTTTATTATGTGGTTCAAGAACATTCGCGCCTATCGCCTTACCAGCCCTTTCGCACTCTCTGCGGAGCAATTGGGAGAGCAGCTCTCCCGGAAGGCCTTCGAACCCTGCGGCAAGTCTCAGGCGCTATCCCTGGGCTGGGTGGCACCGCTGGGAGAGCCGTCTGAGGAGCTTGCGCACGCCGCCGGCGGGCGTTTGCTGGTCAAGCTCAAGCGTGAGGAAAAGCTGTTACCGTCAACGGTAGTGCGCGAGCAGTTGGAAGAGAAGGTGGCCGCTATAGAAGCGGATCAGGCCCGCAAGGTGTATCGCAAGGAGCGACTTACGCTGAAGGACGAGATCGTCCAGGATTGCCTGCCTCGGGCGTTCACCCGCTCGGCTGCCGTATATGCCTATATTGATACCCGCAATAACTGGATTTTCGTTGATGCCGCCAGCGCCGGCAGGGCAGAGGAGTTGCTCAACCTGTTGCGCGAGTGCATCGGCAGCTTCCCCGTGGTGTTGCCACAGGTCAATAACGCCCCGGGTGCCGTCATGACCGGTTGGCTGGCGCACCAGAGTCTGCCTGACGACTTCGCCCTGGGTGAGGAGTGCGAGTTGCGCGAGTTGGGTGAGGAAGGCGGTGTGGTGCGCTGTCGCGGAGTTGATTTGCTGAGTGATGAGGTGGAGACTCATCTCAATGCTGGCAAGCAGGTGGCTCGCCTAGCATTGTGCTGGGACGAGCGCGTGAAGCTGGTGCTGGCAGAGGACCTGTGCCTGCGCCGCCTCAAGTTCAGTGAAGAGCTGATGACAGAGAACGAAGATATCCCCGAAGCTGATGCCGCCGCCCGC
>JAUIIQ010000295.1 GCA_030431585.1 Gammaproteobacteria bacterium
CGGCCGCAAACAGCACCTTGGGTTCTATCTGGCCAAAGCGGTCCATCACACCGTTGATGCCAAAGTCTGGTGAGCAGGACGACCACAAGGCACCAAGACTGGTCGCGGCCAACATCGCCACCACGGTTTCTTCAATGTTGGGCAGGAAGCCTGCGACGCGGTCTCCTGCGACCACACCATCAGCGCGCAGCGCCGCCGCCAGCTGGGCGACCCTGGCATAGAGCGCGGCATAGCTCAATTCGCGCCGCTCGCCATTTTCCAGTAGCGAAACCAGCGCTGTGCGGTCATCGCGATAACGCAGCAGGTTCTCGGCATAATTGAGTCGCACCTGCGGGAACCAGCGGGCGCCTGGAAAAAGATCCGCGTTCTCCAGGGCGGGAAGCACATCACCTTCCCAGGTGACGCCGCAGTACTCGGCCAACTCTCGCCAAAATACCCCGGGCTCGGCCACGGACCAGGCATGCAGTGCAGCGTAGTCCTTGCCTACAGGCATTCCCCGTTCCCGCAGCTGACGCTGGAAGCGTGTCATCTGTGCCTGCTCGATGCGTTGCGCGGAAGGGGTCCATAAAGGCTGGCTCATTGGTTTGTCCTCGTTTAACGACTTGCATACTATGAGCAGGAGCCATATATTTATCAAATTGATTAATTATATGTTTATATAATATTAATTTATGAATGTAACCCTGCGCCAGCTGCGCGCCTTTGTGACCCTGGCACGCAGCCGCTCGTTTGCCGAGGCCAGCGAATTGCTGCACCTGTCGCAGCCGGCGCTGAGTGTCGCCATCAAGAACATGGAGCAGGAAGCCGGGGGCAGCCTCTTCGACCGCTCCACGCGCTCCTTGCAACTCAGCCCGGAGGGCCGGCAGTTCCTGCCCGTTGCGCGTCGCCTGCTCGCTGACTGGGAGCAGGCCTTCGATGATCTCGGCCGCGCCTTCAGCCTGCAGCAGGGAAAGGTGAGCGTGGCGGTGATGCCAGCGTTTGCCGTCAACCAGTTTCCAGAGGCGCTGGCGAGCTTCCAACGTGACCATCCGGGGATCAATATCACCGTGGAAGACATCGTCATGGAAGGGGTAATAGACGCCGTGCGTGAGGGCCAGGTCGACCTTGGGGTTACCTTTGAGCCTGAGCAGCTCGACGGCGTGGACTTCCTTCCCTTGTTCAGGGACCGCTGGATTGCACTGGTTCACCGCGACTCCGTCCTGGCGAAGCAGACGCAAGTGTCCTGGGCCGCGCTGGCGCAGCAGCCATTCATCGCCATGAATAGAGGCTCCTGGTCGCGGGCTTCCACCGACCTCGCCATGGCCGGCGCCAGGGTAACTCCGGCGCGCCTGCTGGAAGCCAACCAGATGGCCACCATCGGCCGCATGGTCTCCGTGGGCCTGGGCGTTGCCGCGGTGCCGGAGCTGTGCAGGGGACAGATGGAGAGCATGGGTGTGCTCTGCAAACCTATCAGCAAGCCCGGCATTGAACGCCGCGTCGGTATATTTACCCGGCGGCGTCACGCACCGTCGCAGCCTGCGCGCGCGCTGATCAACTGCCTGCGATTGCATTTCACCAGCGCCAGCGAGGGTAGCTGGCAGTAGTGCGCCCTACTGACGTAGAATTCGCACCCCGATCAAAGAAGTCCCCTCATGCCCCTGCTCAAACTCGACAAAGCCAGCCTGCACTTCGGCACCCACGTCATTCTTGACGAGGTGAATCTCACTATTTCCCGCGGCGACAAACTGGGCCTGCTGGGACGCAATGGCACAGGTAAAACCACACTGCTCAAGGTGATGGCCGGCGAAGCGGCACTGGATTCCGGAGAGCGCTGGCTGCGTCCGGGCACGCGCATGGCCAGGCTGGAACAAACGCTTCCGGATGCCGACGCACTCACCGTCTATGATGTGGTTGCCGGAGGACTGGAAGAGGCAGGTAAGCTGCTCGCTGAATATCACCAGCTGATACAGGGCGAGGACATGGACGCATTGGCCCGGGTACAGCAACAACTTGAGGCGGTGGATGGCTGGAATCTGCAACAGCGTGTAGACACCACTCTCACCCAACTGCAGCTGCCAGCTGACGCAACCATGGGTGAGTTATCCGGTGGCTGGCGCCGCCGCGTTGCCCTGGCGCGTGCGCTGGTAAGCGAACCGGACATTCTCCTGCTGGACGAACCTACCAACCACCTCGATATTCCCGCCATCAGTTGGCTGGAAGAGCAGCTGCGCAACTTTCGCGGCTGCCTGATCCTCATCACTCACGACCGCCGCTTCCTGCAGAACGTGGTCAACTGTATAGGTGAGTTGGACCGCGGCCACCTCAGCGTATGGCGGGGCGATTACCAGGGCTTTCTGCGCCACCGCGAACAGGAACTGGAAGCTGAGGCAAGGGCCAACGAGCTGTTTGACAAAAAGCTCGCCCAGGAAGAGGTATGGATTCGCCAGGGCATCAAGGCCCGACGCACCCGCAACGAAGGCAGAGTGCGTGCACTCAAGGCGATGCGCAGCGAGCGCAGTGAACGGCGCGAACGCCAGGGCCGCGCTGACTTCGGCGTAGAGGAAGCCTCACGCTCGGGCAAGATCGTGGCGGAGCTGGAGCACGTCAGTCACGCCTTTGGCGACAAGCAGGTGATAAAGGACTTCAGTACCATCGTGCAGCGCGGCGATCGTATAGGCATTGTCGGCCCCAACGGCGCTGGTAAATCCACCCTGGTGAAGATTCTGTTGGGACAACTGACGCCAGACAGCGGCAGCGTCAAACTGGGCAGCAAGCTGGAGATTGCCTATTCGGACCAGCTGCGCGGCCACCTGGACCCGGAGAAGGACCTGATAGACAACGTCTGTGGCGGCCGTGACTTCATTGAAATAAACGGCAAGAACCGTCACGCCATCTCGTACCTGGGTGACTTTCTGTTTTCCCCGCAGCGGGTGCGCACGCCGGTGAAAGCCCTGTCCGGCGGCGAACAGAACCGTGCGGTACTGGCACGCCTGTTCAGCAAACCGGCCAATCTGCTGGTACTGGACGAACCCACCAACG
>JAUIIQ010000296.1 GCA_030431585.1 Gammaproteobacteria bacterium
GTCAGTCGGCGGATAAAACAGGTTGATATTGCCGCGCATGGCATAGGCAATCAGGCCAATGGCCGCACTGGAGAAAATGACTATGAACAGGACCAGATACAGTCGCTGCTTACGAACCGGATGCATGGCCGTCCTCCTGGCTTGATGGCTGACTCTGGGTTGGAGCCCCCTGGGCGCGACGGAGTTCCCCGGCCACATCCTCCAGCAGTCGGCGCTGGCGCCGTCGCGGCAGCATTAACAGGGCCAATAACACCAGCAGGGTAATGCCGTAGGCGGCCCAGACATAAGCACCGTGCCCGTCCATGTACCACAGCGCATGCAGGCTGTCGAAATACATCAGACATCGCCTCCACGGGCCAGTTTGCGAACCCAACTGGTACGCCGTTCACGATTGAGTATCTCGCCACGCATGTTCATCAGCAATGCGCAGGTGAACAGCGCGTAGAAGCAAACAATCATCAGCAACAAGGGGTAAAGCATGCTGGCATGGATGGTCGATTCACCGGTAAATTTGATAGAGGCCGGCTGGTGCAGGCTGTACCACCAGTCCACTGACTTGTAGATGATGGGAATGTTCACTGTTCCCACCAGGCTCAACACCGCGCATGCCTTGGCCGCTGCGGCCTTGTTGTCGAAGGCTTCGTAGAGTGCAATCACACCCAGATAGAGAAAAAGCAGGATCAGCATGGAGGTGATACGTGCGTCCCACACCCACCAGGTTCCCCAGGTAGGCTTGCCCCACACCGCACCGGTTACCAGGGCTATGAAGGTCAGCGCAGCCCCGATCGGCGCACAGGACTTCATCGCGATGTCCGCCATCTTCATTTTCCATATGAGGCTGACAGCGCCGGCAATAGCCATAACATAATAGCCGGCAAGCGCCACCACAGCGGCGGGCACATGAATATAGATGATGCGATAGCTATTACCCTGGCGGAAATCAGGCGCGGTGAACAGCAGGCCCCAGGTCACGCCTATTGCCAACCCGATCAAAGTAACTGGCAGCAGGTAGCGCAGAATGGATCCTGAAATACCATACAGCCAGGGGGGAGAACCGAGTTTATGGAAGAAGGTCCACATAGCGGCGCTGATTATACAGAGCCACGGGGGGCGAACAACCAGTTCCGCCGTAGGGGATTAGTCATTGCAATGAGCCCTCCTCAGGCATCAACGCTGATTCGCAAACCTGCAGAAATAGCAAACGGTGCCAATGCCACCGCCAGCGACAGCATCGCCCCGAGAATGGCCAGATACGGCCCTGCCGGGGCGCCGGTAACAGCGGCCTTGACCGCAGCGCTGCCAAAAATTAATACGGGCATATACAGGGGCAGGATCAGTAGTGATATCAGCATGCCTCCGCGTTTGAGCCCTACCGTGAGGGCTGCACCAATACCCCCGACCAGGCTGAGCACGGCCGAACCAAGAAGAAGACTGCCAAACAACGCAGCGATACCAGCGACAGGAAGGTTCAGCATCAGCGCAAACACCGGTGAAACCAATGCCAGCAAGAGGCCGGTAACAAGCCAATGGGCGCAGATATAGGACAGAACCGACAGATACAGCGGCTGCGGCGAGAGCAGCAGCTGCTCCAGACTGCCATCATCAAAATCGCTGCGAAATACGCCATCCGAGGTCAACAGGTTGGACAGCAGGGCCACGATCCATAGTATTCCCGGCGCGAATTCCGCGAGCGTATCCGGCGCCGGGCCAAGCCCCAGCGGAAACAGCGCCACGACCATGGCGAAAAACAGCAAGGGGTTGCCAATGTCGATGGGGCGGCGCACTGCAAGCACCAGCTGCCTGCGCAGCAATCGCAGACAGAAAGCGGCTGTGCCGGGCGCACTCAAGGCGCTATGCCCGTGTCGAGGTCCAGCGGGACGACCGGATGATCCACACCCAGGCGCTGATGCGAGGTCAGCACTACCGCACCACCGAGACGGGCATGGCGGGCAAACAATGCCTCCAGTTCGCCGACCCCTGCCACATCGATAGCCGTAAAAGGCTCGTCAAGTAACCACAGCGGACTGCTGGAGCAATACAGCCGAGCCAGGTTGACGCGTCGATGCTGCCCTGCCGACAGCGCGTGACTGGGCACATCTTCATAGCCATACAGCCCTACTTTGTGGAGAGCTTCTTCTATGACTGCATCGCTGTAGACCCCCTCACCGGACACATGCCAGGCCAGGTTTTCCCTGGGCGTCAGCATCGCCTTTACCGCACTGTGATGGCCCAGATACAACAGGGACGCGTTGCGTTCTACCTGTCCCTCGAAGCCATAGCGCGAGAGCCCGGCGAGGATACGCATAAGACTGGTTTTACCTGCACCATTGGCCCCGCCAATCTGTATCAATTGGCCAGGCAGTACCGCAAAGGACAAGCCAGTGAAAAGTTGCCGCCCGCCCCGCTCCAGGCATAAATCCCGGGCAGCCAGCAAGGGCATGCTGTCGCCGGAGTCGGTCAGAGATTCACCACATTGACAACAGGAATATGCAGCTCCGTATCAAGCTGTTCCGCACGCAGGCTGTTGAAGTCGAACAGTTTGCCGTCAGCAAGCTGCGAGGGGGCAACATTACAGATACTGCGAAATATCGTTTCGGTTCGGCCCGGGTACTGCCGCTCCCAATCCAGCAGCATCTTCTTGATCTGCACTCGCTGCAGGTTTTCCTGAGAGCCACACAGGTTGCAGGGAATAATGGGAAAGGCCTTGTAGTCCGCGAAGCGCGCGAGGTCCTTCTCTTTACAGTAGGCCATGGGACGAATAACGACGTTCTTGCCGTCATCCGAGAGCAACTTGGGGGGCATCGCCTTGAGTTTGCCGCTGAAGAACATGTTCAGAAACAGTGTTTCGACAATATCGTCACGGTGATGGCCAAGGGCAATCCGGGTGGCGCCTATATCCTGGGCAAATCCGTACAGACTGCCGCGCCGCAGCCTGGAGCAAAGTCCGCAAGTCGTTTTACCCTCAGGTATCACCTCTTTGACGATGCTGTAGGTATCTTTTTCCAATATGTAGTAGG
>JAUIIQ010000059.1 GCA_030431585.1 Gammaproteobacteria bacterium
TGGGGCGTTCCCGCAGGCCAGCTGCGATGTGCTGCGCTGCCGATTCCGCGTAAACGATACACTCCAGCAGGGAATTGGAGGCCATGCGGTTAGCGCCGTGCAGGCCGGTACAGGACGTTTCGCCAATAGCATAAAGCCCCGCCAGGTCGGTACGGCCTGCCGTGTCCACCACGATACCGCCGCAGGTGTAGTGCGCCGCGGGCACTACCGGAATCGGCCCGCTAGCCATGTCCATTCCCAGTTCCCGGCAGCGCTGCATCACCGTGGGAAAGTGGCTTTCAAGGAAATCCCTGGGCTGGTGGGATATGTCGAGAAACACACAGTCTGCGCCCAGGCGTTTCATCTCGTGGTCTATGGCTCTGGCCACCACGTCGCGAGGGGCCAGCTCACCACGTTCGTCAAACCTGTTCATAAAGCGCTCGCCATCCGGGAGCAGCAGTCTGCCGCCCTCGCCGCGCACCGCCTCGGTGATGAGGAAGGATTTGGCCTTGGGGTGATACAGGCAGGTGGGGTGAAACTGGTTGAACTCCAGGTTGGCGACGCGGCAGCCGGCACGCCAGGCCATCGCAATACCATCGCCACTGGCACCATCGGGGTTGCTGGTATAGAGGTAGGCCTTGCTGGCACCGCCGGTGGCAAGGACCACGGCATGGGCCTGAAACAGGTCGACGCGCTCGCTCTCGCGATCCAGAATGTAGGCGCCCTGACAGCGCCCACCAGCGCTGATAAGGTCAACCGCGACCCGGTGCGTGTAGATGTCGATGTTGTCTGCCGCCAGGACTTTTTCCGTTAGTACTTCGGAAATGGCGCGGCCGGTGCGGTCGGCAGAGTGAATAATGCGTCGGTGGCTGTGTCCTCCTTCCATGGTGAGATGGAATTCACGCGCCGTGCTGTCGGCCACGTCCTCGCGGAGGTCAAAATCAACGCCTTGCGCTACCAGCCATTCGACACAGCGTCGGCTGTTGCTCACGGTGAATTCCACCGCATCCCGGTTGCACAGGCCTGCCCCGGCGGTGAGGGTGTCCTCCACATGGGCTGCGACGGTATCCCGGTCGTGGAGCACGGCCGCCATGCCACCTTGCGCCCAGTAGGTAGAGCCCTGGTTCAGATCTGCCTTGGACAACAATGCCACGCGGCAATCGGGCGGCAGGTGCAGTGCCAGGCTGAGACCGGCAGCGCCGGTCCCGATGATCAGGACATCATGTTGGTAGGTCTTGGGCACAGTGTGGGTCGCTTGCCGGGCCAGGGAGTGAATTATATTATATGCCTCAACAACTTAGCGCTACTGGACACTGCGTGACTGCGAGTATAATCGAGCTTCAGCTGAATAAGGAATTGCCCCTTGCCCGAATCCTTACGGGAATTTTGCGCATATCTCGCGCTTTCTCGGCCTGTGAATGAACCTTGGGCGGCGTTCGCGGTCTATCTGGCCAGAATCGCAATTCGAGTCAGGGCAGTCATGCTCTCGGCCATGGAGGGGTTAGGGGAGTGACGGCTGCCGAGACGGACCAGCAGCTCGTGGTCAGAGTGCAAAAAGGCGACTCAAGGGCGTTCGACCTGTTGGTGCTCAAGTACCAGCACAAGATTTTCAGCCTGATTGGTCGCTACGTGCATGATGCAGACGAGGTGCAGGATGTGGCACAGGAGGCGTTTATCAAGGCCTATCGTGCACTGCCGAAGTTTCGCGGCGACAGTCAGTTCTATACCTGGCTTTACCGTATTGCCGTCAACACGGCCAAGAATCATCTGGTATCGCGCTCTCGTCGCCCCCCGGGCTCAGATGTTGAAGTGGAAGATGCCGAATATTACGAAGGCGGCGCTGCCCTGCGGGACATTGAGACGCCGGAAACAGCCCTGTTCGGTGCCGAACTCAAGCAGGTGGTTGAAAACGCCATACGTGATTTGCCTGATGACTTGCGCAGTGCGGTAACTTTACGTGAATTTGATGGTCTCAGTTATGAGGATATCGCAGAAATAATGGATTGCCCGGTAGGCACCGTTCGCTCGAGGATTTTCAGGGCGCGTGAAGCGATAGACAGCAAGGTGAAAGAGCAGGTCGATGGGTAGCCCAGCGACCATCAAAAGGAGCCTGCGGGCTCCATCGAGTGATGAGTAGAACGCGGCGGATGCTGCGAAGGAATGAGAATGAGTGAACAACTGCGGGAATCACTGTCGGCCCTGATGGACGATGAGGCCAGTGAGCTGGAGTTGCAGCGTCTTCTGAAACAGTTGGGCAATGACGCCGAATTGCGTGCGACCTGGGTTCGCTACAATAACGCCAGAGCCGTTATGTCCGGACAGGAGATAAGTCATCCGCAAGTGGATATCTCCGCCAGGGTGCGCCAGGCGATAGACGGCACCCCGGCCGAGTCTCCATCCCTGCGTGAACGGCTGTTCCGGCCCCTGGCGAGTTTTGCCGTTGCGGCGTCGGTAGCCGCCACGGTAGTGATAGGCGGCCAGCAGTTGGCCCAGCTGAGTGGCGACGAGGCCTTCAGTAACGGGACCGTGGCAGCCGGAGGGGTTTCTCCCGTAGGCATGGTAAACAGCCTCGGAGCGACTACGGTGCAGGCCAGCTACGGCACGCAGTCTGTGCCTACGCTGCAGCCTGCGGCGCGCACCGCCTACCGTGAGTTGGCCAGGCAACGCATGGAGATGTATATGCAGGAGCATGCAGAACATGCTGCGCTCAATTCCCCCCATGGGCTTATTCCCTTTGCCCGCGTCACGGAAATTCGCGAGTAGCACAGGTGATTCGCTACCGTAACAGGGCTGGCGCATTGCGTCGGATTGCAGCTGTCATTGCTGTGGCTTTCGCACCAGCGGTGACAGCGGCAGCCCAGTGTCCCGAGGCCGATGCAGAGGCGATGCAGTGGCTGGATAAAATGTCGCGCAGTGTCCATCAGGTCAGTTACCACGGCGTGGTTACCTATCAGCGAGACGGGCAGGACATGCAGGTGATGCAGGTCTCCCATTCAGTGGGTGACGGCAGCAGTTCTGAGCAATTGACTCAGCTTACCGGCCAGGGCGCACAGGTCGTTCGCGTCGATCATCCCCTCGATTGTGTTCACCCCGGCCACAAGCTATTGCGCCTGGGAGAGCCCGCGCAAGGCGACTATTGCGGTCTGGCCCGGCACTACCGTTTTCGCGTGACTGACGGTGACCGTGTGGCCGGGCGCAAGGCGGTGCGGGTGCTGATCACGCCCCGGGATATGTATCGTTTCGGTTATATCATGGACCTGGACCGCAAAACCGGACTCTTGCTGAAAACTACCACGGTTGGCCGAGGTAACCAGGTGCTGGAGAAGTTCCAGTTTGCAGAACTGTCGTTCAACAAGCCGGTGCCGGACAGTGTTGATATCAACCTGGTCCATCAGGCCCAGCATCCGGTGCCCAGTGCGTCGGCGCAGCCTGCCACGCTGTCCCTGGCCTGGCAGGTAGGCTGGTTGCCGCAAGGTTTCATGGCCACCGACAGTCAGCCGGCCAACGCCGGACGCAAGACGTTCACTGATGGTCTCGCCGTGTTTTCAGTGTTTGTGGAAGAACTGGATCGCGAGATACGACCAGGGGAGGGTATGTTCCGCGAAGGCAGTACCACCTCCTACAGTCGGGGGCTGTCGCTGGAGGGAGCCCCATTACTCATCACCGTGGTTGGCGAGGTGCCGGTCAATACCGCTAGAATGGTCGCGGATTCTGTAGACCGGGTGCGCTAGGATGTTACTGGAAACTGGGCGGGTAGTGGCGGTTGAGGATGATGGTGTCTGGGTGGAGACCATACGTCAGACGACCTGCGGTAGCTGTGCCGCACAAAAGGGTTGTGGTCATGGCCTGCTCAACAGTATGTCAGCAGGCCATCGCTCGCTGATACGGGCCTTGCCCGGGGCGCTGAAGCCTGCAGATTGCCGGGTGGATGACGAGGTTCGCATTTCCATACCCGAAGAGGTGATCCTGCGTGGCTCTTTTATCGTCTATATGGTTCCTCTTGTAATTATGCTTGCCGGCACCATTATCGGATCAAGCGGCTTGACCACTAATACCGATGTTGGCGCTGCCCTTGGTGCTGCCCTGGGGTTCGCTGTGGGTGTGCTGCTGGTGCGAATTCATGCCAGGCGCCACCGTGACGACCCTTCTCTGCAGCCTACGCTGGTAGATATTCTGCATCGCGAGGCACAGGCAGTGCGCATCGGCTGATACCGCTGATGGTTTCTTCAACATTTGAATGGACAAGTGGAATGACTGTACTGACCCGATTAAGTTCTGTGTTAATCATTGCGTTGACTGTGATGTTCGCGGGGAATGCCCAGGCGGCGTTGCCCGAGTTCCGCGATATCGTGAAAAAGAGTTCCCCGGCCGTGGTCAAGATCATTGTAGAAGCCAGCGGCCCCCGAGCAGCGCAAGGGCAGCCCGGTCCTGAAGAAATCCCTGAGTACCTGCGGCGTTTTTTCGAGTTCCGTGGTGCGCCGCCAGCGCCTCATCAGCGTATGGGGATGGGTTCAGGGTTTATCATATCTGACAGCGGACTGATTGTTACCAATAACCATGTGGTTGAAGGCGCTGACAGCGTGCTGGTGCGAATGAGCGACAGGCGCGAGTTCAACGCCGAGATTATTGGCACCGACCCGCGCTCTGACCTGGCACTGCTGCGCATCGAAGCCGAAAACCTGCCCACTCTGAAATTGGCCACCAACGAAGAACTGGAAGTGGGCGAGTGGGTCCTCGCCATTGGCTCTCCTTTTGGTCTGGATTACTCGGTTACCGCCGGGATCGTATCCGCCAAGGGGCGCAGCCTGCCAACCGAGAACAACGAAAACTATGTGCCGTTTATCCAGACTGACGTCGCTATCAATCCTGGCAATTCCGGCGGACCGCTATTCAATCTCAAAGGCGAAGTGGTGGGTGTGAACTCCCAGATTTTTACCCGCAGCGGTGGCTCCATTGGCCTCTCTTTCGCGATTCCCGTCAGTGTAGTGCGCAACGTGGTTACGCAGCTGGAGGAGCAGGGCAAGGTGACCCGTGGCTGGCTTGGTGTGACCATACAGGACGTAGACAAGAACCTTGCCGAGTCCTTTGGGCTGGATCGCCCACGCGGTGCTTTGATAGCACAGGTAGCGAAGGACGGGCCGGCTGACGATGCAGGGCTCAGGGAAGGGGATGTAATTGTGGCCTTCGATGGCAAGGATATACCCACTTCTTCCCACCTGCCTCATGTGGTGGGCCTGATCGCTCCGGGTTCGCGGGTTTCTGTAGATATCATGCGCGATCGGAAGCAGCGGACAATCAAGGTCAAAGTAGGGGGGCTGGATGCTGACGACAGTTACTCCCTGCGGGGTGGTGACGCCAGTGAGGGCCAGGGAGGCCGCCTGGGGCTTATCGTGACGGAACCGGCTGCCGAGCAACTGGAGCGCTGGGGGTTGACCGGAGGTGTTCAGGTGCGCGAGGTTGTCAGCGGTGGCCCGGCGGCAGAAGCGGGGATTATGCCGGGTGATATTATTACCCTGATTGGCAACGTGCCGGTGAAGTCGGTCAGTGCCTTTGACAAGGCAGTAGAGAAACTGCGCAGTGGCAGCTCCGTGCCATTGCGGTTGATGCGCCGCGGCACGCCCATGTTCATTGGCCTCAAGCTGGCAGACTGATGCGCGTACTTCCCCTGCTGCGTGATAGCGGGGGCTAGTGCTTTAAGGTACAATCGCGCGTTTTTTGGCGGCGGTCACCTGATCGCCGCCGCACGTTTCCCGGGCCCTGGCATTGAGCGATCTCCAACACATCCGCAACTTTTCTATTATTGCCCACATTGACCACGGCAAGTCGACACTTGCCGACCGGTTCATTCAGCATTGCGGAGGGCTCACGGCCCGTGAGATGGATGAACAGGTGCTCGATTCAATGGATATCGAGCGCGAGCGCGGCATCACTATCAAGGCGCAGAGCGTTACGCTCGACTATCAGGCGCGCGACGGTCAGATCTACCAGCTCAATTTCATCGATACCCCGGGCCACGTTGATTTTTCCTATGAGGTTTCGCGTTCACTGGCCGCTTGCGAGGGTGCACTGCTGGTGGTTGACGCCGGCCAGGGCGTGGAAGCGCAGTCTGTGGCCAACTGCTACACCGCTATCGAGCAGGGTCTGGAGGTTTTGCCCATCCTCAACAAGATGGATCTGCCACAGGCAGACCCTGACCGGGTCAAGCTGGAAATCGAGGAGATCATCGGTATAGACGCGACCGAGGCCTGCATGGTCAGCGCCAAATCGGGCATGGGCATTGAAGATGCCCTGGAATATCTCGTTGACAAGATTCCGCCGCCTGAGGGTGATCGGGACGCCCCCCTGCAGGCGCTCATCATCGACTCCTGGTTTGACAACTATCTGGGCGTTGTATCGCTGGTGCGCGTAAAGCAGGGCATCTTGCGCAAGCGCGATAAAATTGTCGCCAAATCAATCGGTAAGGCCCATCAGGTCGACAGTGTGGGCATCTTTACCCCCAAACGACAGGAAACGAGTTGCCTGCAGGCGGGCGAAGTGGGTTTCATCGTAGCCGGAATCAAGGATATTCACGGCGCTCCGGTGGGCGATACGCTGGTGCATGACAAGCACCCGGATGTGCCTGCCCTGCCTGGCTTCAAACAGGTGAAGCCTCAGGTTTATGCCGGTATATTCACTATCTCCTCAGACGACTACGAAGACTTTCGCGATGCCCTGGGGAAACTCACGCTCAACGATGCATCCTTGTTCTATGAGCCGGAGACCTCCGACGCACTGGGCTTTGGCTTTCGTTGCGGGTTTCTCGGCATGCTGCACATGGAGATTATCCAGGAGCGGCTGGAACGCGAGTATGACCTGGACCTGATCACCACGGCGCCAACCGTAATCTATCAAGTGCTGAAGAAAAACGGCGAGTTGGTGAAGGTCGACAACCCCTCCAAGTTGCCTGACATGGGCGATATAGAGGAAATGCGTGAGCCTATAGCGCGCTGTAACATTCTGGTCCCCCAGGACTACCTGGGTAACGTGATCACCCTCTGTGTCGAGAAACGTGGCTCACAGGTGGATATGCAGTTCCTGGGTGCCCAGGTGCAGGTGACCTACGATATTCCCATGGCGGAAGTGGTGCTGGACTTCTTTGATCGCCTGAAGTCGGTCAGCCGTGGTTACGCGTCGCTGGATTACGGTTTTGAGCGTTTTGAGGCAGCAAGCCTGTCCCGCCTGGATGTGCTGATCAACGGGGAGCGGGTAGATGCGCTGGCGATCATCGTGCATCGCGACCAGGTACAGTACAGGGGGCGTGCGCTGACCGAAAAAATGAAGGAACTGATTCCCCGGCAGATGTTCGACGTGGCCATTCAGGCTGCGGTTGGCGGCAAGGTTGTGGCCCGCACGACCGTCAAGGCGCTGCGTAAGAACGTGACGGCAAAGTGCTATGGTGGCGATGCCACGCGCAAGAAGAAACTGTTGGAGAAACAGAAAGAAGGAAAGAAACGTATGAAGCAGGTCGGTAGCGTGGAAATACCTCAATCAGCGTTCCTCGCGGTGTTGAAGGTAGACGGCTGATGGGTGGCGTGACCATAGATTTCCCCTTGATTCTGGTTATTCTGGTGGGCGGATCCGGCCTGATCTGGCTGCTTGATGCGCTGTTTCTTGCACCTGGACGTAAGCGTGTCATCGCCGAACTGCGCGATCAGTACCCCAATTGGGAACAAGCGGACAACCCCCAGCATCAACAGTACATTGCCCGCGTGGAGGATCGCGCGGCTGAGCCTGTGCTGGTTGAATATGCCAGGTCTTTTTTTCCTGTGCTGTTCGTGGTGTTTGTTTTGCGTTCGTTTATTGTCGAGCCGTTCCAGATTCCTTCTTCTTCGATGGTGCCCACCCTGCAGGTCGGCGATTACATACTGGTAAACAAATACACTTACGGCATCCGCCTTCCGGTAACACGGACCAAGGTATTTGACCTGAATGAACCCCGGCGCGGCGATGTCATGGTGTTCTTTCCGCCGCATATGAATGAAACCTACTACATAAAGCGGGTAATCGGCCTGCCCGGCGATACAGTGAGCTACCGAAACAAACGTATTTACGTTAACGGCGAACAGGTTGGTCGGGAAGAGGTGGCAGTGGCTCCCGGTCCCAACGGGCGTTACCGGCTGGGTCTTGAAGAACTGGACGAGGCGCGCTTCATGATGCAGGTAAATGACGCGCGGCGGCCGGTCAATTTCTCGGTAACGGTCAAGCCCGGACACTACTTCATGATGGGCGATAACCGTGACAACAGCTCGGACTCGCGTATTTGGGGTCAGGTGCCAGAAAAGGATATAGTGGGAAAGGCCTTCGCGGTATGGATGCACTGGGACTCCTTCCTGAGTCTGCCCAGCTTCAACCGGGTCGGTCTCATAGAATGATATAACGAGAAAACTGGGGGCAGAAAAATGCACACACCGCAACGTCAGAGAGGGATGTCCATACCGGGCATGCTGATTATCGCGATCATGGCCGGGTTTTACCTGATGTGCTTTGTCAAGATGGTTCCGCACTACTTCGAGTACAAAGCTATCAAGGACATTATCAGTACTGTGGCAGCGGAGCACGAACCCGGTACTACCACGGTTGGGCAGGTGCGTCGCCGAATTGACAGGTTGTTCAATACCAACCAGATCTACGCGCTCAAGATAGGTGACGTGGAAATCTATCGCGAAAAAGGCAAGACCTACATCGACGCCAGTTACGAGGCGCGTGTGCCTATTGCCGGACGTATCGATGCCACTATCAAGTTCGATGACCTGCTGTTTGAAGCGGGGCAGTCCCAGCCCAAGTGAGCGACCGGCAGGAGCACTCAGCGCGCCTGCAGCGTGCTCTGGGTTACTTTTTCAACGATACCGGTTTGCTTGAATTGGCGCTGACACATCGCAGTGTCGGCGGCGGTAATTACGAGCGACTGGAGTTTCTGGGTGACTCTATCGTGAACCACATAGTTGCCGAGGCCCTGTATCATAAATTTCCCGATGCCCGCGAGGGTGAGTTGAGTCGCATGCGTGCGGCGCTGGTGAGAGGCGAGTCACTGGCGGAAATAGCCCGTGAACTCACTCTCGGTGATCACCTGCTGCTGGGCTCCGGTGAACGCAAAAGCGGTGGTAAACGTCGCGCATCCATTCTTGCGGATGCGCTGGAGTCGGTTGCCGGTGCAATTTTGCTGGATGCCGATGTGGAAACCTGCCGCCGCTGCGTGCTGGGCTGGTTTGGCTCCCGCCTGGAGGGTCTCAGCATTGAGCATGCCCGGAAAGACGCCAAGACTCGCTTGCAGGAGTTTTTGCAGGGGCGACAACGTCCGTTGCCCGCTTACGAGTTACTGGATGTTCAGGGCGATGACCATAAACAACAGTTTCACGTGGCCTGCCGGCTGGCCAAGCCAGCACTGGTGGCGGAAGGGTCGGGAAGCAGTCGTCGCAAGGCCGAACAGGCGGCGGCCAGGGATGCGCTGGATCGTCTGGGAGTGAGTTAATTGAGTGATACCAAGCGCTGTGGATATGTGGCCATCGTGGGCCGTCCCAATGTCGGTAAATCGACACTGCTGAACCATATTCTAGGGCAAAAGATCAGCATCACCTCACGCAAACCGCAAACCACCCGCCATCAGGTGCTGGGTATCAAGACCGAGGGCGACAATCAGATCATCTTCGTCGATACGCCGGGCCTGCATCGCGGTGCCGACAAAGCCATCAATCGTTATATGAATCGCGCAGCCAGTTCGGCGATACGCGATGTCGACCTGGTGTTGTTTCTGGTAGATCGAACCGCCTGGACCGATGAAGACCAGATGGTGCTGGAGCAGGTGCAGCAGGCTCGGCGCCCCACCGTATTGGTGGTGAACAAAGTTGATCTGCTGGAAGACAAGGAACTGCTGTTGCCGCACCTTCAGGAACTGGCGGAGCGCGGGCAATTCGCCGCTATTGTGCCACTTTCGGCGCTACGAGCGCACAATATTGCACCGCTGGAGCAGGAGATAATCAAACACCTCAAGGAATCCGAACATTTTTTCCCGGAGGACCAGATTACCGACCGCAGCCAGCGTTTTCTCGCGGCTGAAATAGTACGTGAAAAGATCATGCGCCAGCTTGGTGAGGAGTTGCCCTATGCGGTCACCGTGGAAATTGAAGAGTTCGGCTTCGAGAACGGCGTGATCGATATTTCTGCACTGATTCTGGTGGAAAGAGACGGCCAGAAAAGAATACTCATTGGTGAAAAAGGCAGCCGCTTGCGCTCTATCGGGACAGATGCGCGCAAGGATATGGAGCGAATGTTCGACTGCAAGGTGATGTTACGGCTATGGGTAAAGGTCAAGAGTGGCTGGTCGGACGACGAACGAGCGCTGCGCAGCCTGGGCTATGAAGACCGCTGACGCGGTGCGACCATGCGAGTCCAACTGCAACCTGCCTATATTCTACACAGCCGCCCCTATCGGGACAGCAGCCTGATTCTGGAGACGTTTACTGCCGAACACGGCCGAATCAGCCTGATTGCCAAGGGCGCCCGGCGCCGCGCAAAGGGTGGAAGTAGCGCCGCACTGCTGCAGGCTTTCACCCCATTGTTGCTCTCATTCAGCGGTCGCAGCGAAATGAAAACCCTGACTCAGGTTGAGTCTGCGGGTGCGCCCATGGCTCTGCGCGCCCAGCAGTTGTACGGTGCGATGTATGTCAATGAACTGTTGATGCGCCTGCTGCACAGACACGACCCGCACCCACGATTATTTGCCGCCTACGGAAAGACATTGCAGGATCTGGTCGCGGCGCCGGCGTTTGAGCCTGTGCTGCGTTGTTTCGAGCTGGGACTGCTTGACGAATTGGGCTATGGTTTCTCCCTGGAGTATGAAGGGCTCAGCGGTGAGCCTATAGATGCGCAACACTGGTACCGCTTCCATCCGGATCATGGTCTGGTTGAGGTGGCACCGGGTGCGGATCCCTCGCAGCCAGCGTTCAAAGGCGGCGATTTACTGGCGATGGCGCGAGGTGAGTTTGCCGGCGAAGCAAGGCTTGCAGCAAGGCGTCTGTTGCGCCTGGCTCTGGCCCTGTATCTGGGTGATACACCGTTGAAGAGCCGTGAACTGTTTCGTGGCAGGCGGCAACAGAGTGTGGACAGCCAATGATAGCGGTGGGTACAGATATTCTCAGGTTTGACCGCATAAATTCCGTGGTTGAGCGCCAGGGGCAGCGCTTCATAGAGCGAATACTGCGCCCGGAAGAACGTGAGGAGTACGCCGCCAGTGCCCGTCCGGGTAACCTGCTGGCCAAGCGGTTTGCTGCCAAGGAAGCGGTGGCCAAGGCTCTGGGTACGGGCATAGGCAACGGGGTCAGTTGGCAGGATATCTGCATCACCCATGACGAACTCGGCGCGCCGCAGGTCAAGCTCAGCGGTGGCGCGTTGCGCGTCGCCGGTGAAAAAGGCGGAACCAGGGTGGCTCTTAGCCTGTCTGACGAGGTAGATTGTGTTCTCGCCTTTGCGGTATTGGCCTGATCGGTATCGGTACACCGGCAGGCAGATGCGACACGCGAGAATGCAGCGATGACAGCCGGGCGCTACACTGCGCCAGGCCACAGAGAATGATGGAACCATGCGCGAATACCCCACTATCGAAGCCTGTGTAGGCAACACTCCACTGGTGCGCCTGCAACGCATGCAGGGGGAGACCAGTAATACCCTGCTGCTGAAACTGGAGGGCAACAACCCCGCAGGTTCGGTAAAAGACCGCCCGGCGCTGAGTATGATTGCCCGCGCCGAGGAGCGCGGTGAAATCAAACCCGGGGATACTTTGATCGAGGCGACCAGCGGAAACACAGGTATCGCCCTGGCCATGGCTGCTGCAATACGCGGCTATCGGCTCATTCTGATCATGCCCAGCCATATGAGTGATGAGCGTAAGCAGGCGATGTCTGCCTATGGCGCTGAACTGCTCGAGGTCACCCAGGAAGAGGGCATGGAAGGGGCGCGAGACCTCGCCATGGCCATGCAGGCCCGCGGTGAAGGCCGGGTGTTGGACCAGTTTGCCAACGCCGATAATCCCCGGGCTCATCTGGACACCACCGGACCCGAAATCTGGCAGCAGACTGACGGTACCGTGACGCACTTCATCAGTAGCATGGGCACTACTGGTACTATCATGGGTTGTTCCGCCTTCCTCAAACAACAGAACCCGGATATCCAGATTATCGGCCTGCAGCCGGAGGACGGATCAAGTATTCCGGGAATCAGGCGCTGGCCGGAGGCCTACCTGCCATCCATTTTCGATGCGGCGCGTGTGGACAGGGTGATGGACATCTCCCAGGCGGACTCGGAGGCGGCGATGCGCCGGTTGGCGATAGAAGAGGGCATATTTTGCGGGGTCTCGTCGGGCGGGGCAGTGACCGCCGCCCTGCGCCTGTCTGCCGAGGTGGAAAACGCGGTGATTGTCGCCATCATCTGTGATCGTGGTGACCGCTACCTGTCCACGGGCGTATTTGCCGGGTAATGCTATGGTCCGGGTAAGACATCAATCCCACCATGAAGCGGCAGCTGACCAGGTTGACCTGACCCTGTGGCTGACGAGTCTGCCCCTGCGGTTGGAGGAGGCAGACGCGCAACGATTGCTGCACACTGCGGAGCGCCTGCGCGGACTGGCCGCAGCTCCCTATCTGGATATAGGCGATTGGGCACGCGAGAGCGACTGCTTCAGAGCCGGCCTCGACGTGGTACTGATTCTTGCGGAATTGCGGGTGGGCATGGATTGCCTGGTGGCTGGTCTACTGTACCGGGCCGTTCGTGAACAACGGATCACCCAGGAGCAGGTGCGCGATGAATTCGGTGACGCGGTAAGCACGCTGATTGAGGGCGTATTGCGTATGGCTGCCATTGGTGACTTGAGGCTGGCGCAGGAGCGACCTGTTCTCGGTCAGGCGCACGCGCAAAAAGACAATGTGCGGAAGATGTTGATCGCCATGGTCGATGACGTCCGCGTGGCCCCGATCAAACTGGCAGAGCGCACCTGTGCGATTCGCGCGGTGAAGAACGACGAACAGCGCAGAGAGATGGTTGCCAGGGAGGTGTTCGATGTTTACGCTCCTTTGGCTCATCGCCTCGGTATCGGGCATCTGAAATGGGAGCTGGAAGACCTCTCCTTTCGCTATATCTATGCAGACGCGTATCGCAAGATTGCGCGACTGCTGGATGGCAAGCGGCTGGAACGGGACCAGTTTATTACCGATGTTACCAGGCTGCTGACGCAGGTGCTGGGGGAGGCTGGCCTGGAGTTCGAGATAGAGGGCCGTGCCAAACATATCTACAGTATCTGGCGCAAAATGCAGCGCAAGGGCATAGGTTTCTCACAGGTCTACGATATACGCGCTGTGCGTATTCTGGTCCCTGAAGTAAAGGACTGCTATGCAACGTTGGGGCTGGTTCACGGCCTGTGGCGCAATATTCCCAACGAGTTCGACGACTACATAGCCAACCCCAAGGAAAATGGCTATCGCTCGCTGCATACTGCCGTGATAGGCCCTGACGGCAAGGTATTGGAGATCCAGATCCGCACGCGCCAGATGCATGAAGAGGCGGAACTGGGGGTGTGCGCGCACTGGCGTTACAAGGGTTCTGATGCCGGATCAGGCATGGGCAGTACCTATGAAGAAAAACTGGCCTGGCTGCGGCAGGTGCTGGACTGGCATGAGGAAACCGGTGATGCCGGCGGTGTCGCTGAGCAGTTCAGTTTTGATGTGGCCCAGGATAGGGTCTACGTGTTTACGCCGGAGGGAGATGTGGTCAACCTTGCCCAGGGCGCCACACCTCTGGATTTTGCCTATCACGTGCACACCGAAGTGGGGCATCGCTGTCGCGGGGCGAAGGTAAACGGCTCGATTGTCCCCCTTACCTACACCTTGCGGACCGGTGAGCGGGTAGAAATTCTCACCAGTAAAGCCGGTTCACCCAAACGCGACTGGCTACAGCCTGGCCTCGGCTACCTGCGCACCTCTCGCGCCCGGGCCAAAGTGCAGCACTGGTTCCGTGCGCAGGCACGCGCGGACAACGTAGCTGCAGGGCGTCAATTGCTGGAGCGGGAATTCAAGCGCATGGCACTCACCAGTGTCGATTATCAGCGGGTAGCGCGCAAGGTGCAGCTGTCTACGGTAGAGGACATGTACGCCGCAGTAGGCTCCGGCGACCTGACCTCCGCCCAGGTGGTGAATGCCGCCCAGGGTCTTGTGGAACGTCGTCAGGAACCCCAGCTGAAACTGGCCAGACCCGGTGCTACCCGCTACCGTAGTGAAGTGCGGGTGCAGGGGGTGGGCAACCTTCTCAATCATATGGCGGGATGCTGTAAACCTTTACCCGGGGATGCGATAACAGGTTTTATCACCCAGGGCAGAGGAGTGAGCATTCATCGCTCTGACTGTGCCAGGCTGGTGCGGCTTGCCGATGCTTCGCCAGAGCGGGTGATAGACGTGGAGTGGGGAACATCGCCCACGGACAATTATGAAGTCAACGTGGCCATAGAGGCCTACGACCGCCATGGACTGTTGCGAGATATCACCGGTTTGTTTGCCAATGCTCATATCAACGTACTGTCCATCAACACGCAAACCAACAAGAAAAGCCACACCGCCACCATGCGCCTGCGAGTGGAGGTGCCGAACCTCGCTTCTCTTTCGAAATTGCTGGAACGTATGAACCGGCTGAATAACGTTATTTCAGCTGTGAGAGTAAGTGAATGAGTAGCTCCGGCACGCCGTCTTATAGCCTGCCTGACCTGCTGCGGGTGATGGAGCGATTGCGCGACCCGGAAACGGGATGCCCGTGGGATCTGCAGCAGGACTTTCGCAGCATTGTGCCATCCACTCTGGAGGAGTGTTACGAACTTGCTCATGCCATTGAGCAGGACGATTTTGAGCATATAGCGGAAGAACTGGGGGACGTGCTGTTTCAGGTCGTGTTCTATGCCCAACTTGGCCGCGAGCGCGATCTTTTCAGTTTTGAACAGGTGGTCAGTAGCCTGGTGGAAAAACTGGTGCGACGCCACCCTCACGTATTTGCCGGTGGTCGCATTGAAGGCATAGTGCAGGCGGACGTGGAAGTAGGGCAGGTCAACGCGACATGGGAGGCGATCAAGCAGGAAGAGAGGGGGGCGCGAGCGTTGCACGGTGCGCTCGATGATGTCCCTGTCGCTTTGCCGGCGCTACCCCGGGCACAAAAACTGCAAAAACGGGCTGCCAGAACGGGCTTCGATTGGGCCGATAGCGCCGGGGCACTGAAAAAACTTGAAGAGGAGCTTGAAGAACTGCGCTCTGCGCTGGCCACCGGTAACACTGAATCCATAGGCGAAGAGATGGGCGACCTGCTGTTCAGCTGCGTCAATGTCTGCCGCCATCTTCGTCTCGATGCAGAGCGAACACTGCGAGACGCCTCCAGCAAGTTTGAACGCCGATTCCGTTACATGGAGGCCGCCGCGGCAAGCGAGGGGCTGGATATGTCAGCACTTGATGATGCCGCGCTGGATGCGCTGTGGGAACGGGCAAAAGGGGCCTGATACCCGCCAAAGGTAGGGGTTGTAACCTCATGGTGCGCTGTGTATGGTAGCCGCCTTCCTATCAACTGCTGTGTAAAACTCCGACGCGACGACGCCGTTGCCCGAGGAAAATGAGGTAGCTCACTTATGCGAATGATTCTGTTGGGGGCCCCGGGCGCCGGCAAGGGTACGCAAGCCCAGTTCATTTCTGAAAAATACAACATTCCGCAAATCTCAACCGGAGATATGCTGCGCGCCGCCGTCAAGGCGCAGACCGAGTTGGGTATCAAGGCCAAGGCTGTTATGGACGCAGGTGGTCTGGTTTCAGACGATATCATTATTGGCCTGGTGAAAGAGCGTATCAGCGAAGACGACTGCAAGCGCGGTTTTCTTTTCGATGGTTTTCCTCGCACTATCCCGCAAGCTGAAGCCATGGTGGACGCTGGCGTTAATATCGATCATGTCCTGGAAATAGCCGTAGACGATGAGGAAATAGTCGCGCGGCTTAGCGGTCGACGCGTGCATCCCGGTTCCGGTCGTATTTATCATGTCATTCATAACCCGCCGCAGCAGCCGGGCGTTGACGACGAGACGGGAGAGGCGTTGGTCCAGCGAGATGACGACCATGAGGATACAGTGCGCAAGCGCCTTGAGGTTTATCATTCACAGACCAGTCCGCTGATCGACTTTTATCGCAACATGAGTGGCCCTGCTGCACCGGCCTATCACCGTGTTCCCGGTGTAGGAAGTGTGGAAGACATACGTGACGCGGTTTTTGCTGAATTGGGTTAGGTCGTCTTAATCAGATTAAAAAGGGGAGCGATGCTCCCCTTTTTTTTTGGCTCTTCGCACATTATCGGGGTTGCTTGGTGGATAGACACTTTCCAGCTGAGCGGCCACTGCAATCGTGGTATACCCCCGAGCGGTCGAACCCCCCTTGACTCCCTTTCGGGGGTA
>JAUIIQ010000297.1 GCA_030431585.1 Gammaproteobacteria bacterium
AACCGACACAAATGGCGCAATGTTGAAATCGCCCAGGCCCTTACCGCCGCCAGCCTTGGCAAAGCCTGCTTCGATATGCTCGCCAATAATGTCGTACTTGTTCGGGTCCATCCATACCGGGAACACCCCGTCAGCCACTTCGCCGGCGCAGCGCAGGCCGGCAGGCGTAATCGACGCGGTATAAATAGGAATATCAGGATTGCCTTCCAGAATGGACTTCAGCGGCTTGCCCAGGCCCGTTGTACCCTCACCCTTGTTGGGCAACTGGTACATATTGCCGTCAAACTCAACCGGCCCCTTGCGTTCCATGATCGCCCGCATGATCTTGATGTACTCGCGCGTGCGCGTCACCGGCTTGCCGTAAGGCACGCCGTGCCAGCCTTCCACTACCTGTGGGCCGGAGGCACCCAGGCCAACGATAAACCGGCCACCGGACAGCTGGTCCAGCGACATCGCCGTCATCGCAGCCAACGCGGGCGTGCGCGCCGGCATCTGCATGATGGCCGTACCGACCTTGATCTTGCTGGTTTGCGCCAACACCCAGGTGGCAGACGTCACCGCATCGTTACCATAGGCCTCGGCCGTCCACACAGAATCGTAGCCGAGTGACTCCGCGTGCCGGATCAGATCCATGGGTATTTCGATTTTTTTGCCGGAATAGCCCAGCAGAAAGCCCAGTTTCATTGTTGTTCTCCCTAGAATGCGGTCTATGAGTTATAGCGCAGCGCATTGAATTGTGCCTGATGATAATCACCATTACCAAAGGTAGTGTTTATCATCATCAGGCGTTTGGCGTAGTGCCCTATATCCAGCTCGTCGGTTATCCCCATGCCGCCATGCAGCTGTATGGCTTCACCAAAAATGTGCTTGCCGGCTTTGGCAATCACCACACGCAGTGCATGAATAGCCTGCGCTTCATCTTCCTGGTCATCGGTGAGCGCGCAGACAGCGCGATACAGCAAGGACTTGGCCTGCTCGTAACTCATGAAGGTATCAACCATACGGTGTTGCAGGGCCTGAAAGCTGCTGATAGCAACGCCAAACTGTTCACGCGTTTTGGTGTATTCCACCGTCTTCGCGTTGAGCCGCTGCATAATACCCAGCGCCTCTGCCGACAAGGCGAGATTGGCCTCCATCACCACTTGCGACATCAGGGCATAGCCCGCGTCAAGCTCGCCTACCAGGTTCTGCGCAGGCACCTTCACGTCCTTGAACACCACATTGGCCACGCGCTGGCCATCCATCATGCGGTAGTCGATTCGTTCCACGCCGGCAGCATCGGCGGCCACCAGGAAAAGGCTGATGCCCTGCTCATCGCTCTGCTCGCCACTGGTGCGCGCCGAAACGACGAACTGATCTGCATTGGCGCCGTTGGAGACCACTACTTTTTCACCATTGAGCACATAGACGTCACCACTGCTGCTGGCGCTTGTCTTCACGTCGGCCATTTCATAGCGACCCTGGCGTTCCAGGTAGGCGAAGGCTCCGAGTGAGCTGCCGTCGATAATGGAAGGGATATGCGCCGCCTGCAGTTCAGCGCTGCCGCCTTTCTGCAGTAAGCCGCCGTACAGCAACACCGTGGCCAGGTAGGGTTCCAGCACCAGGCCCTTGCCCAGTTCCTCCATCACCACCATCACATCTACCGCGTCGCCACCGAATCCCCCGTGTTCCTCGGCAAAAGGAATGGACAGCCAGCCCAACTCGGCGAAGGTCTGCCAGCGGGCGCGGTCCATACCCTCAGCCGAATTGGCAATAGCCACACGGGTTTCCCAGTTGTAGTCGTCCTGAACATAACGTGCCACGCTGTCGCGCAGCATCACCTGCTCTTCTGTGAAATCAAAATTCATGTTCTAACTCCGCTTGTTACAGGCCCAGAACGGCCTTGGCGATGATATTTTTCTGCACTTCGTTGGAACCACCATAAATGGTGGAGGCGCGCCCATACATATAGCTTTTGAAGGCGCTGGTGCCGAAGCTGTGCCCCAACACCTCCGCTTCCGGGCCGCCGGGCAGTACGCCCTGATAATGTGCCGCCACGTCCATCATCAATTCCTGCACTGCCTGTTGCATCTCGGTGCCACGTATTTTCAGCAGTGAAGACTCTGCGCCCGGCGCACCGCCGGATGCCACAGACGCCAGCACACGCAACTCGGTGAACTCCAGGGCCATCAGGTCTATCTCGATATCCGACAGTCGCTGCTGGAACAGAGGGTCATCTATCAAACGCTTACCGGCGTTCACTTCCTGGGTGGCGTAATGCTTGATCAAGTCCAGCCCGCGCTTGGAGTCAGCCACCCCGGCGATCGCTGTGCGCTCATGGGCAAGCAGAGCCTTGGCATAGGTCCAGCCCTGGTTCTCCTCACCGATGCGGTTCTCAACGGGCACGCGCACGTCGTTGAACTCCACTTCATTGAGACTGTGATGGGCATCTATAGACACAATGGGGTTTATCTTGATCCCCGGGCTCTTCATATCGATCAACAGGAAACTGATGCCAGCCTGCTTCTTGCCTTCCGTGCTGGTACGCACCAGGCAGAAAATCCAGTCGGCAAACTGCGCGTAGCTGGTCCAGATTTTGGCACCGTTCACCACATACTCATCGCCCTCGCGCACTGCACGGGTTTTGAGTGACGCCAGGTCAGACCCGGCACCCGGCTCCGAATACCCCTGGCACCACCATTCGTCACTGGCCAGAATAGGCGGCAGGAAACGCTCTTTCTGCTGCTCAGTGCCAAATGTGTAGATCACCGGGCCGACCATTTTCAGGCCAAAGGGAATAACGTCGCGTATGCCACGACTGGCGCGTTCACTTTCAAAGATAAACGATTTGGTGGCATCCCAGCCGGTGCCGCCAAATTCGACAGGCCAGCCCGGGGCGATCCAGCCCTGCTTATGCAGGCGCTTCTGCCACTCTATAATCGCCGGCTGGAATATAGCCGGGTCCGGGTTGTTCAGTCGGGCGTCGAGTTCGTCGTCGTAGGCGGAATCGAAGAAAGCGGC
>JAUIIQ010000298.1 GCA_030431585.1 Gammaproteobacteria bacterium
GCGCAAGGCGAGAGAAAAAAAGCAGATGGAGCACTGAGGCGATGGCCGGCGGCAACCGCGATATTCACATTCTTACCTACAATGTGCACAAGGGGTACTGCTCGGGAAACCGTCGCTTTATGCTGGAGTCCATGCGAGAACGCATCGCCGAAACAGGTGCCGATATTGTCTTTCTGCAGGAAATTCATGGTAAGGCGATAAAAAGCAAGGCCAAGCAACGAAAGTTCGACTACCCAGACCAGCCCCATTTTGAATACATGGCAGACCAATCGTGGCCGCACTTCGCCTATGGACGCAACGCGATTTACCGCAAGGGCGACCATGGCAACGCCATTCTCAGTATGCATCCATTTATCAGTTGGGAGAATATCGACGTCTCTATCTTCCCCCGCTCCAGCCGCAGCATACTCCATGGTGTGATAGAACTGCCGCACAAGAAAACGCGACTGCACACGCTTTGCGTTCACCTGGGCTTGCTGGAGCAGGAGCGTAAGGAGCAACTGCAGGTACTCACCGAACGGATTAATGAGCATGTGCCCAGAGACGAGCCGATGATCATAGCAGGTGACTTCAACGATTGGCGCCGGCGCGCCGAAAACCACCTGCATGATGATCTGGGCCTGGAGGAGTTGTTTGTCAATCTGCAGGGCCGCCACGCCCGTACTTTTCCAGTGTGGGCGCCATTGCTGCCCGTTGACAGGATCTACTACCGCGGTTTACAACCTCAGTCCTGCCGCCGCCTGGCGCGTGGCCACTGGCGTGACCTTTCCGACCATGCTGCACTTTATGGAGAATTCAAACTGCGATGACTATGCGTAGAATCGGCGACACACTGCGGCAACTGCCCGCGATCACCACACTGGCCAAAGCCTTGAAGCCGCGCCCGCTATCCACCCCCGACTGCTTCGCGGCACGAGTGGAAAAACTGGCAGAGCGCTACCCTGAACGCAGCGCCGTGGTTTTCGAGGGACGTGAACTCAACTGGGCTGAACTCAACAGCCAGGCAAACAGGGTCGCCCATGCGCTGAAGGAGGCGGGGCTCTCCCGAGGGGAATGCGCCGCGCTGATGATGGAGAACCGCATTGAGTTCCTCACCTCGCTGATTGCATTGAACAAACTGGGCGTGATCGCCGCGCTGATCAATACCAATCTCAGCGGTCATGCACTGGCTCACTGCCTGGTGATCACTGATGCTCGCTGGTGCCTGTTTGGCGAGGAGAGGTTACAGGTTATCAGCGAGGTACGCAGCGAAGAGGGGCTGGAATCCCTGCAGGGGTGGCTTTACGTTGCCGATTCCGGGGACCAGCAATGCCCGGGTTGGGCCAGCGATCTCACTGGCTTGAGTGATAACGCATTCACTTCCAACCCTCCCGACACGGCCGCCAATACCATCGCCGACCGCGCACTTTACATATTCACTTCAGGCACCACCGGCTTACCCAAGGCCGCGGTGATGACCAACCGTCGCTTCATACTGAGTTCGCTAATGTCTTCCCTGGGCGGCCTGCGCTGTGACGTCAACGACCGTATTTACCTCTGCCTGCCACTTTACCACGGCACGGCACTGTTCCTCGGCGCTGGCGCGGCTTTCAATACCGGAGCCAGCCTGTTCCTGCGCCGGAAGTTTTCTGCCAGCCATTTCTTGCAGGAAGTACGCGAACACGAGACCACCTGTTTTATCTACATCGGTGAGATCTGTCGCTACCTGTTGGCAACTCCAGCAAAAAAAGACGACTACCTGAACCCGCTGACCACGGTAATGGGCAATGGCTTGCGGCCGGATATCTGGCACGAGTTCAAGGCTCGTTTCGGCATCAGTCGGGTGTCGGAGTTCTATGGTTCCAGCGAGGGCAATATGGGCTTTATCAACCTGCTGAACAAGGACTGCACCGTAGGTACCGGCTCGCTGCCGCATACCCTGGTGCAATACGATGTGGACGAGGATAAAGTCATTCGCAATGCCCAGGGGCACTGTGTCAAGGCCGGAAAGGGAGAGCCCGGGCTACTATTGGGCAAGATAACCGCCGTTACCGCCTTTGAGGGCTACACCAGCGCCGAGGCGACCGAAAAGAAAATTCTGCGCGATGTCTATAAACCTGGCGATGCCTGGTTCAACACCGGCGACCTGTTAAAAACGGTGGATGTGGGTTTTGCGTTCGGCTTGCCCCACTACCAGTTTGTTGATCGCATTGGCGACACGTTCCGCTGGAAGGGTGAGAACGTATCCACCAACGAGGTAGGCGAAGTACTTAACGCGCACCCACAGGTGCACTTCTGTAACGTCTATGGTGTGGAGATTCCCGGGACGGACGGGCGCGCGGGCATGGCAGCGCTACTGCTTGAGGCCGGCACAGACGAACTGGACCTGGAGAGTTTCTCTGCACAGGTGCGGGAACAATTGCCCGCCTACGCCCGGCCACAGTTTCTCCGCATCCTGCCTGACATGGACACCACCGGCACCTTCAAGATGCTCAAGGGAGAACTGCGTAAACAAGGCTTTGACCCACAGCAGGTGAGTGACAAACTTCTGGTAATGAAGCCCGGCAGTGACACCTACGAACCGCTTACGGAGGCTTTTGCGAAGAAGATACTTGCCGGAAAAGGCGGTTACTAGCCGACTACAATTCGGGCAAGTTTTTTCTCTCGACTGCCTGCAATCCTGGCAGTTGCCCCTGGCATCATCACTTGCCCCTGTTTCGGGAGCCCGATGGGGATCCCGCTCTGGGTTTGCGACGCCTCCCTGATGGCCCGCTGGCAGCGCGTTTACTGCCGCTGCTGCGCACTGTGGGCCTACCCGCATGCCCTGTGCTGCGGCGCCGCTGCCTGTGCGATCTGCGCAGTGCCGCACTGGCTGGCACCTCATGAACAGGCTCAAAACCGTCGACATATTCCCGGGCAAGGTGCCGCCCTATCAACTGTTCTATCGCATTGAGCTGCCTGATCTCGTCCGCACTGACCAGCGAGTACGCCCTGCCCGACTCA
>JAUIIQ010000299.1 GCA_030431585.1 Gammaproteobacteria bacterium
CGTGGGAGACTTATAGTTACCACGCCTCCAAGTCAGGTTTGATATACCTGACCAAGCGCCTGGCGGCGCGCCTGGTAAGCGACAACATTATCGTGACCTCGATTGCACCGGGCGCGTTTGCATCGGATATGAACAAAGCGGCTCGCGATAGTGCCGATGCTGTCGGTAAGAGGATTCCGCTTGGCCGCATAGGCACACCTGAAGATCTGGCGGGAACGGCGATTTTTCTTGCCAGTCGCGCTGGTGATTACGTTGTGGGCGATACCATTACTGTCGATGGCGGGCTCGTGCATGCGGCTCTGGGGACCTCCATCGACGACTAGGGTTGCCGGTGCGCTGGTCAGGTTTTCCATTTCGTCGACCGGCAGATTCTCGTTATTCTGCAGGCGCCGATCAAACTCGAGTTGGGTCTCAACAACGCGCAACTGGGCCTTCTCAGTGATCTGTGCGGTCCATCGCTGGGCGAGGATGCGCTGCGTTATGCCATGTTGACAGTGGTGTTGATTGGCTCGCCCTCTATTCTGGTGTTTGTGCTCGCTGTGCTTGCCAGCGGACCTGGCAAAACGAACAGCCGCCTGACGGCGGCTTAACCGGGCCGCTGGGAAGGCGCCGGTGGTAGAGGCATCCAGTGAGTTACCGCACCGCCGAGACCTTTCGGGATGAAGGTTTGGTCAGCCACCGAGAACTCCATCAGCCGGTGCCGCCTGCCGCGCAGTAACACCAGAAAGTGCCCCGAGGACGAGGGTCTTCGTGTTTTCACCGGTACCCAACTCCCTACCGTTTTACGTGTCTGGATTTCTTCCCCGGTTTCGCCTCGTGCAATGATGCGAGGGATAGACGGGTTAGTTTCCGTGTCGAACGCTGGTGGCTCCGCCTGCATGAAGTAACGCATGGTTTTCTGTCCCCCGGGGTGAATAATTGAAGCAGGCGACGTCCCTGTGGCAGCTTGCTTCCTCACTCTCGCAGACTACAGGCGTGCGCCGCAAACAGCCGCCTGTCCAATTTGGGTCAGTCCGCTCGGGGCAGCGCGCAGCGCTGTGCAAGCTTTTCCTCACTTTTACGAGGGATATGTCGGGAAAAGCTCAGGTCTGAGCGTTACTTACTACTGTGAAGCAGATACGAAATTCCCTAGAATACGGCGCCTGCGGCGGTGACCGGAGCGAGCCTTTACAGGCAATCTGTTAACAACGGAAGATCTTTCTATGTCCACTCAAACTGACGCCTGGCAGGCCAGGTTCGAACGCCTGCGCAGTAACAAGCTGTTCGAAACACTGGTTATTGTCATCATTCTGGTATCAGCACTGGTGATAGGGGTAAAAACCTACCCTCTGCCACCTATAGCCACCCAGATCATCGTGATTCTGGATTGGGGCATTACACTATTTTTTCTCGCCGAGATAACGGTGCGCTTTGTTGGGGAGCGTGACAAGAAACGCTTTTTCCATAGCGGCTGGAACGTATTTGACACACTGATCGTTGTGGTGAGCCTTATCCCGATAGAGGATTCCGAGCTCGCATTGATAGGCCGTCTGGTGCGCATATTCCGTGTATTGCGCATGGTTTCCATTATTCCCGAGTTGCGCACCCTGCTGAATTCTCTGCTGGCGGCAATGCCACAGCTTGCTTACGTGATGTTGATGATGTTCATCATTTTCTATATCTACGCTGCAGTTGGCAGCACGTTCTTTGCCACTATCAATCCGGAGCTCTGGGGTGACATAGCCATTTCGATGCTTACGCTGTTTCGCGTAATGACGTTTGAAGACTGGACAGATGTAATGTACGAAACCATGGCCGTGTATCCTCTGAGCTGGGTTTTCTACCTGAGCTTTATTTTCCTGTCTGCTTTTGCTTTCCTGAACATGATCATAGGTATTGTCGTCAACGTACTGGAGGAGGAGCACAAGCGTCAGGCCAGGGCGGACGCGTTGGCCGCGGGGGAACCCACGCTGACCGAACTCAGGGATGAGATTCAGGGTTTACGGTTGTTGCTTGAGGCGCGCAGGCAGTAGCCCGTATTGCGCAGGAAAAATTTCCCGAGCATACTTTGCCGATGAAATTTCCACTTGCCATCTGCCTCCTGCTGTTAGCGTCCACAGGTGCTTTGGCGCAGGAGCTCACACCCAGGGCATACTGGCCTGCGCCGCAAGGTACGCAAGTGGTGAGCGTTGGCGCCATGTACACCAAAGGGGATACTGTGCCTGATCCCTCGCTGCCGATTAATGGTATCAACTCCACGATTACCACCGGAGTGCTGGGCTATCTGCGCACCTTTGACTTGTTCGGACGCACCGCTCACCTGATTCTGGAACAGGCATACTCCACTGGTGAAACCGTCGGCGAAAGCAATGAACTTGGACCTCTCTCAGTTGATTACCAGGGCCTGGGCGATGCGGCGGCCACGGTGTCTGTAAACCTGATGGGCGCGCCTGCCATGGATCGAGAAGGTTTTGCAGCATTGCGCAGGAACCCCAGGCCTATTCTTGGCGCCAGTGTGAAGGTTGTCGCGCCCACCGGGCGTTACGATGCAGATCGCCTTATCAATGTGGGAGCCAATCGCTGGGCCGCGAAATTTGAGTTGGGCTATATGACTGTGCTGGCGCCCAAGTGGTTGCTGGAGTTTGAAGCGGGTGTGTGGGTCTTCGGCGACAACGACGATTTTCTGGGAGTCACTCGAGAACAGGGCTCTATACGTGCCCTGGAAGTGCATCTGGTGCGCAGGTTCTCGCCCGGCTTCTGGGCCTCACTGGACCTGAACGGTTACCGGGGCGGGCAAAGCGTTGTTAACGGCAAGCGTCTGGATGATGTACAGCGGGATGCGAAGATAGGGGCAACCGTGGTGTTTCCTTTTGCCGGCAAGCACGCCATAAAACTGGCCTTCGCCACGGGCTCAGTGAACGACTCCGATGAGGACTTTGACGTATATCAGGTCAGCTACCAGCGCGCGTTTTAG
>JAUIIQ010000060.1 GCA_030431585.1 Gammaproteobacteria bacterium
CACCGGCCGTTCCAAGCAGCACATGGTATTGCTGGCACTCTATGGCAAGGCGCAGCCCCTGATCAACTCTTTCCAACTGGGTCTGAGGTTGCCCAACACGGGACCCGTAGGCGCCTGTTTCACGGCCTTCTCCCCTGCCAAGCACCTGGAAGCCTGGCTGACCAGGGCGCACGAGTCCAGAGGCGGTTACGACGAAAAGCTGGACCAGAAACTGCGTGTCGCGCTCATCTCCATCCGCGCCCGCGGCTACGAAGTGACACTCAAAACCAGGGCAGAGACAGAGCTCACGCGTGAGTTAACCCGGATTCACTCCTCTTGGAGCCTGACCGAACTGGAGGACGCCGCCAACCGCTACCAGCACGACCTTTGCGATGAGTATTTTCATCTCGACCGTATAGATCCCAGGACACGCTACGATGTGAGCACGATCTCTGTGCCGGTCTTCGTCGACCACAAGCTGCCCGTGGTATGCTTCGTAGCGGGTTCATTCGATGGCCCGGTAACGGGTGCACGAATCGAGGAAATTGCCTCCCGCATCAAGGAATCGGCGGATAGAATGACCAGCATCGCAGAGGGAGATTCCGCCTGATGCCGGGTTGATGAAATACCCCTCCAATACTGCAGAGACTTCCAAGCTGTCCTCATGAATACCATGCCTCTGAAAACCCTGAACACGTTACTGCGTGTCGTCATCCAACAGGGTTATCCGCTAGAAGGGGCACTGCAACAGATCGGGCTGGATTACAACCCGCTGGAGCATCACAACCCCGCCAGCACAGACGTACCCACCGAGTGTTACAGCAAGCTGTATCGCTTGCTGATGGAGATCCTGCAGGACGAGGCATTCGGCCTGGGGCAACAGTACTACGCCCCCCCAGGTACGTTTCGCATGATGTGCCTGTTCGTTATTCATTGCCCCACCCTTGAGCAGGCGCTGCTGCGCTCCCGTGAGTTCCATGATTATTGCAACAAGTACCGGGACGTAGGTCACCGGGTCTCGCCGCCGGCCCTGATACCGGAGGAA
This sequence comes from Gammaproteobacteria bacterium, assembly GCA_030431585.1. Taxonomy (GTDB): domain Bacteria; phylum Pseudomonadota; class Gammaproteobacteria; order Pseudomonadales; family Halieaceae; genus Halioglobus. The sequence goes on from JAUIIQ010000060.1 coordinate 1,025, forward strand.
GGCAGCGACCGCGTGCTTTGCGTGCTGCAGGGCCCGGCCGCGAAAGGAGCAGAACACGAACACATCGGCCACGCCAACGTCCTGCTGATGATGTACCGCTTCTACAGCTGGCTGATAGCCCGCGAGCTGCCGCTGGAAGCGGTTCACATGCGGGCACCCGCCCCCGCGGACCCCAGTCACTATGAAGCCCTGTTTGGCTGCCCGGTGCACTTCGGCATGCCCGCGTCAGGGCTGCTGGTCACCAGACAACTACTGCAACTTCCACTGGCGCAGAATGAAGACAGCCTGCGTGAATTCCTGCGCCAGGCGCCCTATCCGCTGGTGAAGCGTGATCAACCAGGCGAATTGCAGGCGCTTTCCCGCAGAATCGAGCAGTTGCTCGCATCGGGCGGGCCTGAGCACCTGCCCAATGCCAGCGACGTTGCCGCCGTGCTGAACATGTCACCGCGCACCCTGCACAGGAGACTGACCGCTGAAGGGACCAGCTTCCAACAGCTCAAAGACACCTTTCGCCGGGAACTTGCCGTGCACTACATGCAGCGCAGGGAGTTGTCGATAGACGCCATCGCCGCGGTAATGGGTTTCCAGGACAACTCGGCGTTTTACCGCTCCTTCAAGAAATGGACAGGAACCTCACCCGGCCAGTACAGGCAGGAGCTGGCGCTGCAACAGCAGGATTCACGGCATGGCTGAGATACCTGGCGACTATGCAGGAAAGAAAGCATTTTTTGACAGAGTGCTGACGGTGTATGGCCGCAAGCCTGCGCTGGAAGCCCTGCGCGACCCAAAGTTGCAGTGCCTGACGTTACACCTTGCCGACAGCAATCGCACCGGAGGTATAGTCGCCGAGTTGATCGCTGGTGCAAAACAGCGCGACATTCCGGTGCAGCAACATGATCGCCAGGCATTGTCTCGCATCTCCCGCAATGGAAAGCAGGACCAGGGCGTGGCACTGGACATTCTCTGCCCGCGTTTTCGCTCGCTCGCAGGTTACCTGAAGGAGCTACCCACTTTGCCTCGCCAGCGTGTTCTGGCCCTTGACGGGATCACCAACCCACAGAACCTGGGTATGATTCTGCGCTCGGCGGCAGCCGGCAGCATCGACGCCGTGCTGTGGTCGCGACGAGGCAACGCTGCGCTGGGCCCACTGGTGATCAAGGCCAGCGCGGGAACCCTGTATAGAGCCCCTCTGGTGACCTGCGATACTCTGCCAGCAAGCCTGGAACAGTTAGCGGCAGCTGGCGCGGAAATCTGCGTCCTGCAGGCGGAAGCGTCGCAAAACCTGTTCGCCCATGCGGGCAAGGGACACGTGGTCTATGTACTGGGAAACGAGACGGAGGGGATTTCCAAAGAGGTCGCCGCGATGGCGGTTACGCCGCTATCCATTCCCATGAACAACGAGGTGGAGTCACTGAACGTAGCCGTGACCGCAAGTCTTATCGCTTTTCTACCGAGCTATTTGGAAAGGTAGGCCATACCCTCTTCCAGGCCCTTGAGGGTCAGTGGGTACATTCTTCCTTCCAACAGCTTGTGGGTAATACCCACAGACTGCGTGTACTGCCACTCTTCCTCGGGTACCGGGTTTATCCAGATAACCTTGTCGTAAACCTCCTGCAGGCGCCGCATCCACACTTCCCCTGACTCTTCATTCCAGTGCTCCACTGAACCGCCGGGCTGCAGAATTTCATAAGGTGACATCGACGCGTCTCCCACAAACACGACCTTGTAGTCGTGACTGTACTTGTGCAGGACATCGAGTAGCGCGGTACGCTCATTGTGACGGCGCACATTGTTTTTCCAGACGCTTTCGTAGAGGAAGTTATGGAAGTAAAAATACTCCATATGCTTGAACTCCGTGCGCGCCGCCGAGAACAATTCCTCGCATACGCGTACGTGAGGGTCCATGGAACCGCCCACGTCAAAAAACAACAGTACTTTGACCGCGTTGTGGCGCTCCGGCACCATTTTGATATCCAGCAGGCCGGCATTACGTGCCGTGGAACTGATCGTGTCGTCCAGGTCCAGTTCGTCTGCCGCACCAGTGCGGGCAAACTTGCGCAGTCGACGCATGGCCACCTTGATATTACGCGTGCCCAGTTCCACGTTGTCATCGAGGTTTTTGAAGTCCCGTTTTTCCCAGACTTTTACGGCTTTCTTGTTGCGCCCATTGGGACCGACGCGAATGCCCTCCGGATGATAGCCTTCCTGCCCGAACGGCGATGTACCACCGGTACCAATCCATTTGTTGCCGCCTTCGTGGCGCTTTTCCTGCTCCTCGAGGCGTTTCTTGAACTCTTCTATCAGTTTTTCCAGGCCACCGAGCGACTCTATCTGGGCTTTCTCTTCTTCACTCAGGTTCTTTAGAAACTCGGAGCGCAGCCAGTCATCCGGAATAAGCGCCTCGATTACGTCGTCCAGTGCCTCCAGATCCTGGAAATGCAGCCCGAACGCCCTATCAAAGCGGTCAAAATACTTCTCGTCCTTGACCATGCAGGTACGGCTGAAGTAGTAAAAGTCGTCCACCGAGCCGAACACCACCTGACGCTTCATCCCCTCCAGCAAATCGAGCAGTTCGCGGGTCGTCACGGGTACGCCGGCATCTCGCAGTCCCTGGAAAAAATTGATCAGCATTGCCTGTTCACCGGGTCTCGCGACGGTGCATGAACGCCAGCCGCTCCAGCAAATGCACGTCCTGCTCGTTCTTCATCAACGCGCCGTAGAGAGGCGGAATCGCCTTGCTCGGGTCGCGGTCCTTGAGAATCTCATCGGGAATGTCGTCGGCCATCAGTAGTTTAAGCCAGTCAATCAGTTCCGATGTGGACGGCTTCTTCTTCAGGCCCGGTATGGCACGCAAATCAAAGAACACTTCCATCGCCTCTTTGACCAGTTGCCTGGAAATTTCCGGATAATGAACAGCGACAATTTCGCGCATGGTGTCGCGGTCGGGGAAGTTGATGAAATGGAAGAAGCATCTGCGCAGGAATGCGTCCGGCAGTTCTTTTTCATTGTTCGAGGTGATAATAATGATAGGGCGCTGCTTCGCCTTCACGGTCTCGCCGGTCTCGTAAACAAAAAACTCCATACGGTCGAGTTCAACCAGCAAGTCGTTGGGAAACTCGATATCCGCCTTGTCGATCTCGTCAATGAGCAGGACCACTTGCTCGTCAGCATCGAAGGCTTCCCACAGTTTCCCCTTCTTGATGTAGTTGGAGATATCGTGCACTTTCTCGTCACCCAACTGGGAGTCGCGCAGCCGCGATACCGCGTCATATTCGTACAGACCCTGCTGCGCCTTGGTAGTGGACTTGATGTGCCACTGTATAAGGCGTTTACCCAGACCCTGGGCGACTTCCTCGGCAAGCATGGTTTTGCCGGTACCCGGTTCGCCCTTGATCAACAGGGGCCGTTCCAGGGACACCGCCGCATTGACCGCCATGCGCAGGTCGTCCGTGGCAACGTAACGTTCAGTTCCTTCAAATTTCATCTGTTATGGCATCCGCTCAATTTGCAAAGCTGATCAGCGTACCGATTGGGAATCGACTAATCAAGACTGCTGTTGGACTCTGGCCTGTCCGCACTCACACCGCGCACCAGCTCCGCGTCGCCATTGTGCGCCGCCAGCCGGGCACGCTGCTTCCACAAAGCCAGCTTACGGCGCTTGCGCCGGTGCAGTAGCCCCCAGGTAACAAGCAGCACCAGGCCAACGGTAGTCGCCATCCACAACAGTGGCGCCTGGAAGTCGTCTTCCGGAGGTTGCTGTCCGCGGGTGACCAGCGTGGCTTTCTCCGGCGGCGCAACAACCTCCAGGTACAGCGGTAATTCTCGCTGTAGCGTACGAGCCTGCAGCTGCACCAGAAGCTGGTAGCGACCGGGCAGTTCGAACACCGGCATCGCCACACGGTATTCCCCGTCGGCAGGTTGTGGGTATTCTTCAGTTACCGCTATCCGTCGTGACGCGCCGTCCGGGCCGAGTATGTCCACAACAATCTCAAAAGCCTCAAGCACCTGCGGGTCGGTCAGTACCCTGCCCTGCTCCGTCAGCCTCACACCAAGCTCTGACGGGCGGCCTGCCGGTATACTATTGGGCGGAGGGTCCACCTCCAGTTCCAGGTCCGAAATGACCGTGACACGCACTCCGGCGCTGTCGGGGGCATTCACCTGCCATTTCCCCGCCATCGGCGAGGTCACTGTCACCAGCGCGAACTGCTCGTTCTGGAACCAGTCTATGGATCCACCGGTCGCGGACGCTCCGTAGCTGCTCCCGGTTGGATCAAGCAGTTGCAGGCGGTCCTGTTCATCCCCAAAGAACGCAAGCACGGTAAATTCCCGAACGCTGTCATCAATAGCGAAAACACTTCCGGCCAGTGGCACTCTCGCCGTAGGCGCCACCATCTCCAGTGCCTGAAGAAAGATGCCCGTGAGTTGCTGCGCTGACTCTGCCTGCTCTGCAACGCCGCTGGTCGTTTGCGCAAGTGCTCGCAAAAACAGCCAATCAGCTTCAGCCGAGAGTGCGATGGTATGCACCGGTACACCGGTAGCACCCAGTTGGGGCGCTAGCTGCTGCAGTAATTTCCGCGCCGCCCCGGCGTTGACCATGGGCGACTCAGCCACATCAACCTTGCCATCGGTGAGCAGAACAATGCTGCTGCGAAACCCCGGATCAAGCCGGTCGAAGTCATAGGTCGCTGCCGCCAGTGCTGCGGGAATATTGGTTCTCTGGCCGGAGTTGTCGATCTGGCTCATGGCCACCTGCGCGCGAGCCCGCCACTGTGCGTCCACCAGCCCATGAGGCACCAGCTCCCGTACTTCTTCGCCAAACAACCAGACACCCGCCTTGGCGCCCTCCGGCAACAGGCGGATCATCAAATCCATTGCCGGGGCGCGAAGATTGTCAGGGTCGGAGGTTTTCATGCTCCCCGAGATATCAATCAACAGGCGCAGGTCAGGTTTCAGGCCGGCGCCTGCCGTGTCCGCACCAGCAGCGGGCGCGAACAGGCACAGCAACAGCAGTGCCAGTAGCGAACTGCGCACTACGCCTGCTCCGCAGCGCCGGGGGTGGCAGCCTCGGGAGTTCGACGCCCCGACCTGAGCAGCGTCAGGCGTAACAACAAGGCCAACACCAGCGCCACGGCGCAGGCAAGGCCCAGCGGTCTCAGCGCATGTTCCGCCTGGGCAGGCCCCTCGGTGGCGAGTTGGAACACAGCAACCACCAGGGCGGGCGCCAGTGTGTCCACGCCCTCTCGGGGGTAGGCCGGGGTCAACATCAATGCGGCAGCGAGCAACACCAGTGCCGCCGACCAGCCAGTGGGCCAGCGCCTGAGCAGCCACCAGCCGAAGCACAGGGTGAACAGGACAGCTGCGCCGCAATACACATAAATAGCGGTCATGTAGGAGGTCTCGCTCAGCACATCATCACTCCTGATCTACCCAGGTCACAATATGTTCATCGTAACCGTCCGGATGGACAAACTCGTCGGAAATCGCCTTGCCTCGAATAGAAACGCCCGCTTCGTGCACGCTCTCACGGCTGCCCGACACCAGATAGTGCCAGGCTGGCAGGGGGCTGCCCTGGGCGCGCAATCGGTAGGCGCAGGTTGCCGGCAACCAATCCAGCGACGCCACGTTGTCTGGCTCGAGACTGATGCAGTGGGACACCATTACCGATCGTCGTGGGTAATCGCTGCAGCTGCAGGAGGCCTCCCGCAGGTAGCGGCAGCGCACGCGAGTATAGAACACCTCGCCGGTGTCAGCATCTTCGAGCTTGTGCAGACAACATTTGGCACAGCCATCGCACAAGGCTTCCCACTGCTGCCGGTCGAGTTCCGCCAGCGGCAGCGTGTTCCACCAGTCAGTCACTGCATTCATTCCTGCGCCTCAGTTGTTCGGGCGTCGGCGGCATCTGCAGGAAAAACCCCTGCTCCGCAATGCCTGCGAGCACATCAGCCGCATTGACCCTGGCGAGCTTCCTTTGCGCATCCAGTAACATGGTCATTACACTCTGCGGCTCGCCGAACTGTTTCATCAGCGACTCAGGCACGTCCTTTGTTCCCTGGGCACGGTCGACATACAGATACATCTCTTCCTTGCGCGGACTGCGGAATATCTCGATAAACCTGCGCTCACTGTCGGGCTCCATCAGGCGCTCCTCTCCAGCATATCTTTAAGCGGCGCTACCACACGCTCGCCTCGCCAGCCTGACCAGAGCAAAGGCTCCGGCTGATCGCCGCGAACCAGCACCTCGAAATCCTTGCCGGACACCAGCATTTGCGGGGCAACTCCCAGCTCTTTGGCAATCACTGCGCTGCGGGTCTTCAGTTGCTTGACCTGGTCACGCTGCGCGGCGGTTAGTGGCGCCGGCAGGCGTACAGGCAGGTTCGCCTTATCACCCTGATCAGTCTCTGCGATGACCTGCAACAAGGCATCGCCGTAGCGACGCAATGAAGACGGGTGCCAGTCGGCACAGTCACGCAACTGCTCCGGCGTGGCCGGTTGCGTCTGCGCCAGTTGCAAACAGGTTTTATCGTCGATAATCCAACTGCGTGGCTTATCCTTCTCGCGTGCAACCTTCTCCCGCCATTCACACAAAGCGATCAGCACGGCCAATTGACCGGGCGGCAGCTTCCACGCGCCTTTGATGCGTCGGTAGTAGTCTGCGGCATTGCTGGAAGCGAGACCGTCGCAGGCGGCCGCGCCATCTTCCAACACCCAGTTCCAGCGGCCCTGTTCCCGGCAACGTCGCGCCAGCTGCGTATACACATCCAGCAGCCAGATGACATCCTGCGCCGCGTAATGGCATTGCGATTCAGTGAGGGGGCGTTGCAGCCAATCCGAGCGGGTCTCACCTTTGGGCAAGTCTTCGTGGCACAGCTGCTGCACCAGTGCGCGGTAACCGAGTCCGAACTCCAGCCCGACCAGTGCTGCTGCTTTCTGCGTGTCAAACAGGGGTTGCGGCAGCACTCCCAGCCAGCGCTGAAAGACCTCCAGATCCTCGCTGGCGGAATGCAGGACCTTGATGACTGCGCTGTCGGTGAGCAACTGCGCCAGCGGCGATGGATCAGTGAGACCAAGCGGGTCGATCAACCAGGCGGTGCCGGCCGCAGGCCCCGTGGCAAAGCACAGTTGCACCAGCGCGACCTGCGGATAAAACGTGTTGCGACGCATGAACTCGGTATCCACCATCACCGCTTCACACGCGTCAGCACGCTGAAGCAGCGCGTGAAGGTCTTGATCCGTCTCTATCAGTATCCAGTCCACTGGCTACTCCACCGGCCTGCGACCGGAAAATGCATGAGCGAGAGTGCTGCCATCCACATACTCCAGCTCACCGCCAAGCGGCACGCCGTGCGCAATCCGGGACACTTTAACGCCCTCACGCTGCAGTACATCTGACAGGTAATAGGCCGTGGCCTCACCCTCTACCGTCGGGTTGGTCGCCAGAATCACCTCGGCGATTCCCTCGTCCACCACGCGCTGTTGAAAACGGTCCAGGCCGATCTCCTCCGGCCCGATTCCATCTATGGGTGACAGATGGCCCATCAACACAAAATACACACCGCGGTAACTGCCGCTCTGCTCTACGGCCAGCACATCGGCCGGTGTTTCCACCACGCAGATGGTAGACGTGTCGCGGCGGGGATCAATGCAGATTTCACAGACTTCCAGTTCGGTAAAATTCCTGCAGCGTGAGCAGTGGTCGACCTTGTCCACCGCTGTGCGTAAGGCATCGGCCAGAGCCGTGGCACCCTCGCGGTCACGTTCCAATAGATACAGCGTCATGCGCTGCGCGGACTTGGGGCCGACACCGGGCAGGCAACGCAGTGCATCCATCAATTCCTGCAGAGCCGGGCTGAATTTCATGCCGTTTCCGAACTGCGTCAAAATGGCATCTTGAAGCCACCGGGGAGATCCAGCCCCGCGGCCAGCCCGGACATCGCTTCCCGGTTGTGAGCCTCTACCTTACGCACCGCGTCATTAACCGCGGCCGCTAGCAAATCCTCCAGGACTTCCTTATCTTCAGACAATACGGAAGGATCTATATTGACGCGCTTGACGTCATGGCGCCCGGTCATGACTACCGAGACCAGGCCGGCGCCAGCCTCACCGCGCACCTCTGCATTGGCGAGCTCCTCCTGTTTCTTCTGCATGTCCGCTTGCATTTTTTGAGCCTGTTGCATCAGGTCAGATATGTTCTTCATTGCTTCTCCCTCATGATTCCAGCGGGGCGATGGAGCTCGCGTCCAGTTCCCCGTCAAACCGTGCTATCAGGGACTGCAGCCGGGGATCGTTCTCAATCTCTGCCACAGCCTGCTGCTGCCGCTCGCGTGCCGCCCTGGCCTGCTGCATGGCCGGCGTCTCGCCTCCGGGCTGGCCCAGCGTAATGGTAACGGAGACTTTCCGCCCCAGGTAATTCTCCAGAGCCAGCGCTATCTTCTGTTGCTGGCTTTCGTTGAAGAGGGACGCGTTGTCGCTGTCCAGTACGAACTCCAGTTTGTCATCCGCAACGCTGAGCAGTTCCATATTCGCGGCCACGTTCTGCACCATACCGCGCAGGCCCAGCTGGCTGAGCAGCGCTGGCCAGTTCTTCGGGGTGGGTTCAACGGCTGCGGCTGCAGCCTCAAGCACCGCCGTCACCTCCGCTGACCCTGACTCCGCCGACTGCGCGGGTACTGCGTCGGCCAATGGCTGCCTGCTCAGTGCCGGCCGGGGCGTTTGCACAGGTGTCGGCGGTTCCGGCGGAGGAGCACTCCCCCGCGCCGGCTCAAGTGGCTTTTTTGCCTTGGCACCGACCTCCGCGGCGGGGTTGTCCGGTGTGATTGAGGATGGCACAGGCTGCAATTGTGCAGCGTCGATGGACTCATCTATCACCGCTGAGGGCCTGAACGCCAGCATGCGCAACAACAGCATCTCAAACCCGCTGCGCGGATCCGGTGACAGCCCCATATCGCGCTTGCCGTTGATGGCGATCTGGTAGAACAGCTGAGCATCCTCGGCGGTGATTGATTGCGCCAGCGCGACCACTCGTTCGGCATCACCCCAGCTATTGTCCACGGCATCAGGCACCGCCTGGGCTACCGCTACGCGATGGGTCAGGGAGATCAGCTCGTCGCAGCTGCCCTCAAAATCCGGGGCGTGCTCCGCCATACGACCCACTACTGCGAGCAATTCGGCCGGGTCGCCTGCTGCGATACCCTCGAGTAACTGGTACACAAAACTCAGGTCTACAGTGCCCAACATGCTGCGCACATCGCTTTCGCTCAGCTTACCCGAGCCAAAGGCAATCGCCTGGTCGGTCAGGCTCAGCGCGTCACGCATGCTGCCGGCAGCGGCACGGCCCAGCAACCACAGAGCGGGCTCCTCGAAACTGACCATCTCCTGTTCCAGCACGTTGGCGAGATGACCGACTATCTGCTCCGGCGGCATATTCTTGAGGTTGAACTGCAGGCAGCGGGACAACACAGTGGCCGGTAGTTTTTGTGGGTCCGTGGTGGCCAGCAGGAACTTGACATGGGGAGGCGGCTCCTCCAGCGTTTTCAGCAGCGCATTGAAACTGCTGGTGGAGAGCATGTGCACTTCGTCTATGAGGTAAACCTTATAGCGCGAGCGTGTCGGCGCATACTGCACGTTTTCCAACAGTTCACGGGTATCTTCCACCTTGGTACGAGACGCAGCGTCGACCTCCAGCAAGTCTACGCTGCGACCCTCGGCAATTTCCCGGCAGGAACCGCACTCACCACAGGGCTCGGAACTGACGCCCTGCTCGCAGTTGAGACATTTTGCGAGGATACGCGCAATCGTCGTCTTGCCCACGCCCCGGGTACCGGTAAACAGGTAGGCGTGATGCAGGCGATCGTGATCCAGCGCGTTGATCAACGCCTGCAGCACGTGCTCCTGGCCGACCATTTCCCGGAAGCTTCTGGGCCGCCATTTGCGCGCGAGTACCTGGTAAGACATTCGCCGTTTGCCTTATAGAAAGTAAAGAAAGAAAGGATACACCAGAGGCGTATTGACCGGAACCGGAACCAGCCCGGGAACACCTGCCCAAAAACCTGAAATTGGAGATGACCCAGACAGCCACACCCCGGCACACGAGTCGGTAACTACGGCTGCTCCCTTCCAGGCCTGACCGGGTTCGCTACCTATCATTGCGAGGGGACCGCCTGGGCCACCATAGCGCCTGCAGCTGACTGCAGAGGGCGCGTATTGTGCGTGAAAGCATGCAACGCTGCAAGTGATCCGCTCAAACAGTGCTTGACGTACATGTTAATAGCTTTAACATTAATGTTAATCACCTTAACATCACCGGCACTTCCCTATGAACTTGAAACAGAAACAAGGAAAGCGTACCCGCTTTGGCAGTGCCGCGGGGTTGACCGTGGCAGTGCTGGTGGTGATCGGGTTGACGGCTGTGCTGCACGCCCGCTTTGCCATGGGTGAGAAACCCCTCCCACGGACCCCGCTGACCGTCGCCAGCGTTACCTACCAGATACAGGACAGTTACCAGCGAGCGGACTCCTACCTGGGCCTGGTCAGCGCGGGCCGACAGTCCACGCTGGGCTTTGAAGCTGCGGGAACCATTTCCGCGCTGCCCTGGCGCGAAGGCAGCCATGTGGAGAAGGGTGAGGTAATTGCCAGGCTGGATGACGCGGCTCTACAGGCCAGCGCCCGGGCCACGCGGGCGGAGTTGGCACAGGCCAGATCAGAGCTGGAACTGGCCCAACTCAAGGCCAAACGTCAGCGGGAACTGCGCGAAACCGGTGCCGTATCCCGTGAAGCCTTCGACGAGACCCGCCTGCGTGCGCAAGCGCTGGCATCGCGTGTTGAAGCCGTTGCCGCCAGATTACAGAGCATAGAGATCAACCTGGCCAAGACACAACTACGAGCCCCCTACTCCGGCGTGATTGCAGACCGCTATGTACACGAGGGCACCGCGGCAAATCCGGGAACGCCTGTTGTCCATTTTATCGAGACAGCTGGCCGCGAAGCCAATATCGGAATTTCCGTGTCGCGCATCGCTGCCCTGCAACCGGGAAGACCCTACACCCTGTCGCTGCGAGGCAAGCCTTTTAGCAGTGAATTGCTCAGCGTACGCCCGGATGTGGACCCGGTTACCCGCGTCACCACAGCGGTGTTTTCAATACCCGCCGAAATGCCGGCTGTTGACGGAGAGCCGATCAGCCTCATCCTGTCCGAGGAGGTTATCTCAAGGGGAGGATGGCTGCCGCTGGCCGCTCTTCAGGAAGGCAAGCGCGGACTGTGGACGGTATTGCGGCTGGTCACCCGGGATGGGCACACCGTAGGCGTTCGCGAAGCGGTAGAAATTCTGGAGATCAAGGGCGACCGGGCTTATGTGCGCGGCACGCTTCCCGACGGCAGCCAGGTGGTGGCCAGTGGCGTGCACCGCATTACGCCGGGAACGCCGGTAACGATTGCGGGAGCCAACTGAGATGCTGGCACAGTTGCTTTACCACCACTGGCGTTATTTCGCCCTACTGATAATTTGTGTGCTGGCAGTGGGCATCAACAGCTTCAGCAATATTCCGCGCCAGGAAGAGCCCACCCTGACCAATTTCGCCGGCACCATCACCACCTTCTATCCCGGAGCAACCCCCGACCGGGTAGAAGCCCTGGTGACCAAACCCCTGGAAGACGAACTGCGTAAGATATCTGAATTGGACACACTTCAGTCCACCTCCAGCACCGGTGTTGCCTTCCTCAATATCAGATTGGACAACACCCTGCCAAAAAACGAACTGGAGCGCGTCTGGTCGGAAATCCGGGACGCCATGACAGACGCGACCCGACGCTTCCCACCCGGTGCGGGCGAGCCTTCTTTTGATAACGATCGCTTACAGTCTTTCACCGCTATCGTGGCTCTATCAGGCACCGAGGGAGTGGAAGTATCACGCTCCTTGCTGGGTAGGCTAGCCGAGGATTTCGCGGACCAGGCACGCAACCTTGAGGGCACCAAGCTGGCTGAAGTATTCGGTGAGCCGGCCGAGGAAATCCGCGTGGCGATTGATGAAGACGCACTGATTTCCCGCGGCCTGAGTTTGCAGCAGGTAGCCGCCGCTCTGCAGGCTGCGGACGCCAAAATCTCCTCCGGACGCTCAACCGGCGGCGGGATGGACATGCTGATTGAATTGGCGGGCGACTTTGACTCGCTGACCCGTATACGCGAGGTCATTGTCAACACGTCCGCAAACGGCAGCGCGACACGTATTTCAGATCTCGGCCGGGTTTACAAGGCCGAAGTCACACCGCCGCCTTCCATGGCACTGGTGCAGGGGCGCCCCGGAATACTGATAGGCATTGCCATGGAAGACGGCCGGCAAGTAGACCGCTGGGCCGCTGAGTTTCAACAGATGCTGGATGATTTCATCGCCAACGCACCCGCGAGCGTCAGCATCGAAAAAACCTTCGACCAGAGCAACTACGCACGCAGCCGGCTGATAGACGTCAGTCTGAATCTCGCCATCGGCATCGCGCTGGTGTTGCTGGTATTGCTGTTCACATTAGGAGTACGGGCCGCGATCGTCGTCGCCATCATCCTTCCCCTGTGTGGCTTGATATCGATCGTAGTGATGGAGCGCACAGGGATGGCGCTGCACCAGATGTCCATCTGCGGACTGATCGTAGCACTGGGTCTGCTGGTGGACGGCTCAATCGTCATGACAGACGAGGTGCGCAAGCGACTGCTGGAAGGACAGAGCCCCTACGAAGCGATAGCCGATGCCGTCAAGCGACTGCGTATACCGCTGCTGTCCTCTGCGGTCACCACTATTCTGGCTTTCATGCCTATGGCCATCATGCCCGGGCCCGGTGGCGACTTCATCGGTGCCGTCGCGCAGTCAGTTATCATTATGCTGGTATCTTCAGCCCTGCTGGCACTGACCGTAACCCCGGTACTGGCAGCCTGGTTACTGCCCCGCACCGCTGAAGAAGACCGCCATTGGTATACCGGCGGACTGGACAGCGGCAAAGCAGGTGAGAGGTTGGCCGCCGCCATGGACTGGAGCCTGCACCACCCGGTCGCCGCGATCGCCCTGGCGCTGAGCCTCCCGATAACAGGTTTTTTGTCGTTCCCCACGCTGACCGCACAATTCTTCCCCGGCACCGACCGTGACCAGATGTACATACAGGTAAAGCTCGCCGACGGGCGATCCATTGACGACACCCTGGCACTGGTCAGGAAGCTGGATCAACGCCTGCGCTCAGACGCCCTGATCCGGCGCGTAGACTGGACCCTGGGCGAGAGTGCTCCGCCGTTCTATTACAACATGCTCCGCACTCGCGAGGGCATTCCCTCCTGGGCAGAAGCGCTGGTGATGACCAGGGACGCAAAACAAACAGACAACCTGATCCGTTCACTGCAGACTGAACTCGATGTGACGCACCCTCAGGCGCGCATCGTGGTCAAGGGAATATATCAGGGTCCGCCGGTGTCAGCGCCTCTGGAAATTGAAATTCATGGTCCTAACCTCACCGTCCTGCAGCAGCTGGGAGAGCAGTTACGACAGCGTATTGACCGCACACCTCATGTCATTCACAGCGCGGTGGATCTTGCCGGCGGGGCGCCCAAAGTCGTGTTCCATCTGAACGAGGAGCGACTGCGATTGGCGAACCTGCAATTGGTGGACGCTGCGAATGCCCTCAACGACGCCCTGCGCGGCCGGGTCGGTGGCGAAGTGCTGGAAGGCACGGAGCGCCTGCCGGTGCGCGTTCGTCTGCGTGAAGCAGACTGGGGGACACCTGACCAGATTGCGGACCTGCGCTTACCGGTTTCCTCTCCATCAGGCACGGTCACGGGAATCCCCCTGAGCGCTCTGGGCCGCCCCACGCTGGAACCATCCCAAAGCCCTATCACCCGCCTGGATGGAGTGCGCATCAATACCGTCCAGGGATTTCTCACACGGGGGGTATTACCGGAAGAAGCACTTAAACTGTTAAAGGCAGACCTGGCTTCCAACCCTATCGATCTCCCCCCGGGCTACACACTGGTGTACGGCGGCGACGCTGATGAGCGGGCGGACGTTGTCGACAAGATCATGGCGCCCATGGGTCTGATCATGTCCGCTCTGCTGGCGACCATTGTGCTCACGTTCAACTCCTGGCGGCTCTCGGCTGTGGCTGTGCTGGTTTGCATCTGTTCCATGGGCCTGTCGCTGTTGTCCCTGGCATTGTTTGAATACCCCTTTGGTATCATGTCGATGATTGGCGTGATCGGTTCCATTGGCGTTTCGATCAATGCGGCAATCATTATCATGACCGCCCTGCAGGCCAGCCCGGGGGCAATGCAGGGCAGCCGCTATGCCATCCGCGAGGTGGTGATGGATTCAAGCCGCCATATTGTTTCCACCACCGTCACCACTTTTGGTGGGTTCCTGCCACTCATTCTGGAAGGCAGCCAGTTCTGGCCACCCTTTGCCATGGCGATTGCCGGTGGTGTACTGTTATCTACTATTATTTCCTTCTTCCTGGTGCCGCCCATGTTTTTACTGGTGAATAGCCTGGGCAGCCCGGGACAGTGGTTTGCCAGACCAGGGGCCGCAAGCAGATGAGCAAGTGCGGCAGTTATCATCACGGCGATCTGCGCAATGCGCTCATTCTGGCCGCGGTTGAACTGATAGAGGAGCGAAACTCGCCTGACTTCCCCATTTCGGAAGCGGCCAAGCGGGCCGGCGTGAGCCCGGCAGCGCCCTACCGGCACTTTAAAGACCGCGAGGCGCTGCTGGAGGCGGTGTCGGACCTCTACTTCATAGGCCTGGCCGACGCCACCCAGACCACCCGCGCCAGGCACCCCAAAGGCTCGCGAGAATCCATCGTCGCGCTGGGTCATACCTATATTGACTACGTGTCGGGGCGCCCCGCTTTTTACAATCTCATCTGGAACCAGGGCCCGGCCTACCATGAAAACAGGAAGGAGGAAGATCAGCGCCCGGGTTTCTACAACTTTGTAGGCGCGGTTGCCGACTGGTGTGATCAGCGTGCGCTGAAGGACTCCAACCCACTGGAGCTGAGCGTAAAACTGTGGGCCATGGCCCATGGCTTGTCCGTACTCAAT
>JAUIIQ010000061.1 GCA_030431585.1 Gammaproteobacteria bacterium
AGCGGTCGGGTCTGGGAGCGAACGTTCAAGTCGGGCGAGTCTCTTGAGGGCGCCGATGTGATGGATCGCACCATGGAATACCTGTATACCGACGGCGAGTTCTGGTACTTCATGGAACCTGATACCTTCGAACAGTATCAGGCCGATGCCAAGGCGGTGGGCGATGCGCACTTGTGGTTGAAAGAGCAGGAGCGCTGTGAGGTGACGCTGTATAACGATTCACCGCTGTCCGTTGCGCCCCCCAACTTTGTAGAGCTGGAAATCATCGAGACAGACCCCGGTCTTAAGGGTGACACTGCCCAGGGCGGTAGTAAGCCGGCCACACTCAGCACCGGTGCCGTAGTCAAGGTCCCCTTGTTTCTCAGCCAGGGGGAAGTGATCAGGGTGGACACCCGAACCGGTGAGTATCAGGGTCGCGCCAGCAAGTCCTGATCCGGCAGTGAACTGGCAGCCTGCGGCAACGCCCGCGATGCTGCGGGCACGCGCGACTCTCCTCGGCCGTATCCGGCATTTTTTCGCCGAGCGCGATGTGCTGGAAGTGGAGACCCCCCTGCTTTGCAGTGCAGGCGTTACCGACCCTGCTATCGAGCCATTTGTGGTAGAGCAGGGCGCGTCACTGGTTGCTGCACGGTTTCTGCAATCTTCTCCCGAGTACGCCATGAAGCGGCTGCTGGCTGCGGGCAGCGGCCCCATATACCAGCTTGCCAGGGCATTTCGCGACGGCGAGGCGGGTGGACGGCATAATCCCGAGTTTTCGCTGCTGGAATGGTATCAACCTGGCTATGACCATCATCGCCTGATGGGTGAAGTGGCCGAACTCGTGCTGGCCTGTCTGGGCGACAAGCCGGTGCAACACTATTCTTACCGGGCCTTGTTCCAGCAGGAGTTGGGCATCGACCCGTTTGTGGCCGAGCCTGCTGCGCTGGAGGCACGCGCTCGCGAGGAACTGGATGTGGGCTCCGTCAGCGGTGACCGGGACCTCTGGCTGGACTTACTCATGAGCCATCTGATTGAGCCGGTGCTCGTCGGTCGTGGCCTGTGTTTTGTCTATGATTATCCCGCGACGCAGGCGGCGTTGGCTCGTGTGGACACCGTCGATGACGTGTTGGTCGGACATCGGTTTGAGCTTTATGTCGATGGTCTGGAGTTGGCAAACGGCTATTGGGAGCTGACCGATGCACAGGAACAACGACGGCGCTTCGTTGAGGATAACCGTCGTCGTCGGCAGCGAGGCATGGCAGAACGCCCGCTGGATGAGCAGTTATTGGCAGCCATGTCTGCCGGGCTGCCCGCATGCGCCGGGGTCGCTCTGGGAGTTGACCGCCTGCTTATGCTGCGGGCGGGATGTTCCGATATCCGTCAGACTCTGGCATTTGACTGGGCCCGCAGCTAGCGAACGAAGTCGCTATCTTCCAGGTTGAGCACGGCGGGCCCATAGCCATCGATGAACTCGGCGGGCAAGCGCCGCGGCCGTCCACTGGACACTTCGATGCAGGCAAAGCGCATGCCGCCACGGAGCAGGGTAACCCCGTCGTCAGCCCGAACCACCTGAAACCTGCGCTGCATCGTGAGCCGCCTGTCCCAATTGACGATCCAGGTGCCGATAACAATGCTTTCGCCCTGCCTGGATGCCTGCAAATAGTGATATTCACTGTGCGTGATCGCCATGGCCCTATCCAGTCTCTGGTAGGCGGCCAGGTCCAGTCCCAGGGCTACGGAGTGAGCCCAGGCGACGCGCTCACACCATTTTACGTATACCGTGTTATTGGTGTGTTGCAGTCCATCGATGTCCGCTGCCTGTACCACTTCGTTCAGGGTGAAGGGCTCGGCGTAGTCCCAGGTTACCGCGTTATCGCTCATTGGCGTGCCTTTTGAGTACTCATTGGTGCATCTTCCGAGGCGGGCATGAGTGCCACGTGGAGGTAGCCATAGACAATGGCGATGACCGGGCACAACAGGTTGAAAAGTGCGTAGGGAGCGTAGCTGATGGTGGCTACACCCAGGGTTGCCGCCATATATGCCCCGCAGGTGTTCCACGGTATCAACGCGGAGGTAAGCGTGGCCGAATCCTCCAGCGTGCGCGAGAGGTTCAATGCAGACAAGCCACGCGCTTTATAGGCATCCCGGTACATGCGCCCGGGCAACGCGACAGCAATGAACTGGTCGGCGGCGAGGGCGTTGGTGCTTATGCAGGTGAGCACGGTAGTGGCAATGAGTGACCCCACACTCTTTACGCTGCGCAGGGCAACATCGAGCAGGTAGGCGAGAATACCGGTTCGTTCCAGTACGCCGCCAAACCCCAGTGCACTGATAATCAGCCACACTGTGTTGAGCATGGACTCCATACCCCCCTTGCTTAACAGAGCATCGAGGAACTCGTTGCCGCTGCTGGAACTGAAGCCGGCGAACAGCGCGATCCAGATCCCTTTAATCTGCACGAACAGATAAGACATGTCGCTGGTGTCACCCGCCAGTGCAGTCACCTGCTGCGGTTGGAAGAGCAGTGCGAATACAGCACCGGCGAGGGCGCTGACCACGATGGCGGGGAACGCTGGAAAGCGTTTGAATACCAACAGCAGCATCAGTGCCATCGGCAACAGCAGATGCGGTCCGATGTTGAACTGACTGCCCAGCGCCTGCTGCAGCGAGGCAATTTCCTGTGGTGTGGCCCCCTGTGATGAGCCGAGCAGGTAAAAAGCCAGCAGGGCGAGCAGGAAGCCTGGAATTGTAGTCCACAGCATATGGCGGATATGGGCGAAGAGGTCTACACCGGTTACGGCGGAAGCCAGGTTTGTGGTGTCGGACATGGGTGACAGTTTGTCGCCGAAATAGGCCCCTGAAATAATGGCCCCGGCAGTGATGGCGGGAGACAGCTCGAAGCTGCCGGCAATGCCCATCAGGCCGATACCCAGGGTGCCAGCGACG
Source organism: Gammaproteobacteria bacterium (assembly GCA_030431585.1). Lineage (GTDB taxonomy): Bacteria > Pseudomonadota > Gammaproteobacteria > Pseudomonadales > Halieaceae > Halioglobus. Next base: position 2,926 of record JAUIIQ010000061.1, read on the forward strand.
GTCCAGGAACTGCCGATGCTGATGGCGACAATAGCGCAAATTATGGCGCTGGCGGCATAAAAGTAGGATGGATTGAGTATCTGTACGCCATAGTAGATCATCGCAGGCACCGTGCCGCACAGTATCCAGGTGCCAATGAGCATGCCCACGCTCAGTAGTATCAGGGTCGGCCCCAGGCCTACTGCTATGCCCTGGACCATGCCTTCCTGGGATTCGCGCCAGCTGATGCCGTTGCGGCGTGCAACGAGTGCCGCCACGCAGGTGGCCAGAATCAATGCAATCTGGTTGGCACCATAGGAGGAATCCGCGCCGAACAGATAAACCGAACAGGCCAGCAGGATGACGAGGAAGAGGATGGGCGTCAGCGCCTGGGCTGCGGTGATGGGTGTGTTCTCGTCGCTCATGCTGTATGGGCAGAGGCCTTGGGTCAGGCTCGTCAGAATGCCTGAAATTCAGTTGGCGGTACAGCGGTCGGTGTGAGTCTGACAGGAAAAACTCGATGGCGTAAACTAGGCGGCGTTATGCAGAGATGGTTTTTTGGGAAAGCTCACATGCGTTTAAAAACCCTGTTCCCCGCGCTGGCCGCGACGGGATTAATTCTGGTGCTGGCCTCGGCGTGTGCCCAACCAGACAGCGGCCCCGCCAGAGTAGAACCGTTGTTGGAGAATGCAGCCAATGCCAGTGGCCCGGGCGAGTTGACCGATTTCAGGGTGCGCACGCTGCTTGAGTGGTTGCAGGAACCCTGGGGTATGGATTTCCTTCCGGATGGCCGCCTGTTGCTGGCGGAAAAGCCCGGTACGCTAAAGATAGTGACACCCGGGACCTGGAGCGTGCGCAATGTGTCCGGCGTGCCCGCAGTGGCAGATGAGGGCCAGGGTGGGCTGATGGACGTTCTGGTGCATCCGCAATTCACCAGCAATCAATGGGTTTACCTCAGTTATTCAATAGCAGCGGAAGGCGGCTTTACCACGCGAGTGAGTCGGGCCCGATTGCGTGATGCTGCGCTGGAAGAACTCGAAGTACTGTTTACTGCCGCGCCGGTGTTTGCTGAACGCCGGCATTTTGGCTCGCGCCTGTTGCTTGACCAGGGGCTTCTTTACATCACCGTGGGCGACCGCGGCAACCGGAGTAAAGCCCAGAGTTTGCTCACTCACAACGGGAAAGTGTTGCGGCTCACCGAGGATGGCGCCATTCCCGCAGACAATCCTTTTGTTGGTCGCAGTGATGCACTGGCCGAAATTTACAGCTACGGTCATCGTAACCCCCAGGGCATAGCCCGTCGTCCCGGGACCCGGGAGATCTGGGTTGCTGAGCATGGTCCTCAGGGCGGTGACGAGATCAATATTCTCAAGGCGGGGGCCAACTACGGCTGGCCGGTGATAACCTATGGAGAGGAGTACGGTGGTGGCGCGATTGGTGAGGGCACTCACAAGGCGGGTATGGAGCAGCCACTGATTTACTACGTGCCCTCAATAGGCACCGGTGGCATCGCTTTTTACAACGTGGATACCTATCCAGGTTGGGGGCCGTCACTGTTGGTGTCGGGGTTACGCCTTGCACGGATCAATCGCCTGGAGTTGGACGAGCATGGCCAGCCGGGAAAAGAAACCCGGTTGCTGGGGAATCTTGGTATGCGAGTACGTGATGTCCAGGTGGGTCCTGACGGTATGGTCTATGCGCTGGCGGACCGTGCCAGACTGATCCGCCTCGAGCCGCGCTAGGCTTTGCCCCGGCAACCGCAGGCTCCCCGTGAACTCCCTCCCCACTACTACCGGGACAACTTCCACTGCCTGCTGGATACAGTGGAAGACCAGTATGGTGATCTCCTAAGCCCTGCTGAAAGCGCTTTTCTCGAGGCTTACCGCAGTGTCAGCTTTGCCGCTCAGTGCCTCTATGTGCGACTGGTTTCGCGCGTAGGCCCCTGGTTCCGAGAGTCGCGACTTCACTACCCGGAGCTAGGCCGTCCAGGGCCGGTTCTCGATGAAATGTTGCAAGCAGGGCTTGCCGTGCAGGCGCGGGAGTTGTCAGTGGTGGAGCTGGGCGGATTATGCACTGTCGCTGAGCTTGCGGATATCTTTGCCCTGCCGGTGACAGCGAAGGCCAGCCTGTTGCAGCAACTTGAACAGCTCGAACCCGACAGCCGCGTGCTGTTGTCAACTCTGGAGTCTGCCGACGCTGCGCGGGTGCTTGCGCCGGCGCAGGGTGACGTGGTCGCACTGTTGCAGTTGCTGTTTTTTGGTAACCGTCGCCAGGGGCTGACCGACTTCGTGCTAAGTGATCTCGGCGTGGCCCAGTACTATCCCTACAAGCTGGATCGCAGTCAGCGGCTATTTCCTGATCGCATTGCGCTGGATGCTTTTCTGGACTGTGCCACGTGGGAAGATCGCTGGCAGCGACTGCGCGAGCAGGATGATACTGACGGCATGCGCGAATTGGCCCTCTCCCTGTCGACAATGCCCGCTCGCCATCCAGACGTGCAACGTCACTGGGATCGCCTGTACAACCGGGTCGCTCGTCAGCTTGAGCGGATGGCAGAGAATAGCCTGGCGTTGGCCTTGTATGAGGCGAGTGGCCGGCATCCGGCGCGCGAACGCAGCGTTCGCTTGATGGAAAAATCTGGCGAGTACGCGAAAGCGGAATCTTTGTGCCAGCTGATCATTGCGGACCCCTGGTGCGAGGATGAGAGAGATGCGGCGGGTCGCATACTGCCACGTTTACGCCGCAAGCTGCGTGGGGAACGTACCCCCAGGCGCCCTGACAAATTTGCGGAGGTCTGCCTGGCTTTGCCATGCAATGACCAGCGCGTGGAAAGACAGGTTGCCCGGTGCCTGCAAGCGGATTGGGAGCGCGTTCATTATGTTGAGAACAGCCTGATGAACGCGCTTTTTGGACTGGCCTTCTGGGAGCAGATTTTTGCCCCCGTCCCCGGTGCATTCCACAACCCTTATCAGAGCGTACCGGCCGACATGTACCAGCAACACTTTCGCACGGCTCGAGCGGATCTGATTGCGCAGCGACTGGCTGAGTTGTCGGCAACAAGCCTTCGGGAAGAGTTACCGCGCCGATTCCGTTTATACAGCGGCTTGCAGTGTCGCTGGGTTAACTGGCGTGCGATCAGCGAAGAGCTGGTGTCGGCGGCTGCGGCAGTTATTCCCCGCGAGCACCTTCTCGCCATCTGGCAGCGAATACTGTTTGATCCGCGAGAAAATCGGCGTGGCTTTCCCGATCTTATCGCGCTGGGCAGTTTGCCGGGCCAGTATCAGATGATTGAGGTGAAGTCACCCGGCGACACGCTTCAGGATAGCCAAAAACGCTGGCTGCGGTTCTTCAGCGAACACGATATTCCGGCGACGGTAGCACGAGTGACCTGGTCAGATGGCTGAATTCTGCGTCACCGTCCGCGATCTGGTGGCCTTCTGTTATCGTCGTGGCGACATCGACCACCGGTACACACCCTCGCCCACGGCCGAGCAGGGCATGGAGGGCCACGCTCGGGTTTATCGTCGCCGCGCTGCCAGTTACCAGCGTGAGTATCCAGTGAGTTACCGGTACCACAAAGCGGGGCAGGAGCTGTTACTGCGCGGTCGGGCGGATGGTTATGATCCGCAGGCCGGTATGCTGGAGGAAATCAAAACCTGCAGGGGGGACCCGGCCCGCATTCCGGACGCGGTCAGTCGTCTGCACCTGGCCCAGGCGCGAATTTATGCGGCCATCATTGCCGAGACCGATAATCTGCCGTCGCTGGAGGTCAGGCTTACCTGGCTTGATATCGATACGGAAGAGGAGCACCCACTCTCCCAGCGCTATCAGCGGGAAGAGCTGCGGATATTTCTCGCCGAAGCGCTGGCCCGGTTTTCCCGGTGGCTGGCTGTGCTTGCCGAGCTGCGTGAACAGCGCCAGGTCAGCCTGCAGTCGCTGGGCTTTCCCTATGGTGACTTCAGGCCCGGGCAACGTGACATAGCTGAACTGGTATACAAGTGCGTGGACCAGGGCGGGCAGTTGATGGTTGAGGCGCCCACCGGTATTGGCAAGACAGCCGCAGTGCTTTACCCGGCGTTGAAAGCCCTGGGCAGCGGCAAGCACGATGCACTGGTATTTGTCACGTCCCGCACAGTGGGCAGGCGCGCAGCTCAGGAGGCGCTCAAGCGCATGGGTGAAGCAGGGCTGCGTGCCTGCAGCCTCAGCCTGACGGCGAAGCACGCGATCTGTCTGTCTCCTGGCTCGGCGTGTCATGGTGATGATTGCATTTACGCCAGCGGTTATTACGATCGATTGCCAATGGCGCTGGCCGATGCCGTACAGGCGGGTGTGCTGCGACGGGAGGAGGTGGAGACCATCGCCAGGGCGCATCGTGTTTGTCCTCACCAGTTGGCCACTGACCTGCTGCCGTGGGTGGATATCGTGATTGCCGATGCGCACTATGTCTACAGCTTGCGACCTTTGCTCGGTAGACGCATGGAAGAGAGCAAGCGCTGGACTGTGTTGCTGGACGAGGCACACAATCTGCCTGAACGCGCCCGCAGTATGTTCAGTGCCCAGCTGGGCAAGGCGACGCTGATGACGGTGAAGAAAGCTGCCCCCGGGGCGGTGGGCAAGGCGCTGGCAAAACTCAACCGGGCAATGCTGGCGTTGCAGCGTGAGAACTGGTCCGGCGCCGAGGAAGATATTCGAGACAGCCTACCCCCGGCACTGATCAACGCTATGGGTGAGGTGGTTACCACGGTAGTAAAGCGCATGGCCGAGGACATCCGCTTTGCGCCCGCAAATCCGCAACTGATAGAGTTTTTCTTTGCTCTCTTGCAATGGCTGAGAGTGGCGGAACAGTGGGGCGACGAATACAGGTTGGTGCTATTACGCGGCAAGGGTAAACAGGGGCTGTCTATGGAGCTCAGTTGTCTGGACCCTTCACGGCTGCTGGCACGGTGTCACGCCCGTAGTCATGCGGTGGTGGTGTTTTCAGCGACGCTTTCACCTCGTGTATGGATGCGCCAGCTCCTTGGCCTGGACGAAACAGCGGTTAGCCGCAGGCTGGAATCGCCTTTTCATCCCCGGCAGCTAAGGGTGGAGATAGAAACCGGAATTGATACCCGCTATCGACAGCGTCAGGCCAGTGGGGAGCAGTTAGCGGCGAGGATCAGCCGCTTTTTATTAGAGTTGCAGGGCAATTGCATCGTCTACTTTCCGTCCTACCACTACCTGCAGACTACCCTGGAGTCACTGCAGGCGATGCAGGGCCTTAGCGGCAGGACGCTGTGGGAGCAACATCGTGATATGGGTGAATCGGCGCGCGATGGTCTGTTTGACTCGCTGGGGGAAGCCTCGAACGTGGCCGCCTTCTGTATTCTCGGCGGGATTTTCTCCGAGGGAATCGACCTGCCCGGTGACCTGTTGTCAGGTGTAGTGATAGTGGGGGTGGGCATGCCGCAGGTGGGTCGCGAAAGAGAGATGCTGCGCCAGTGGTACCAGCAGGCCTATGGGCAGGGTTTTGACTACGCCTATCTTTACCCGGCTATGCAGAAGGTTGACCAGGCCCTGGGGCGGGTGGTGCGCTCTGATGAAGATCATGGGAGAGCCTTGTTGGTGGACGTTCGTTACGGCCATAGCGCCTACCGTGAATTGCTGCCTCCCTGGTGGACGTATGAAAACAGCCCCTGAGCGCCTCCAGAGTGGTTGTTCTGGTCTATATTGTTGGGCTCTGTGGCGCTTGTTTGTCGCCAAAGAATCCGTACATTAGCGGATCGGTCGCGTATCCGGGCAGAATGTGGCGCGAATGCCCCTGAATAATTCATTCAGCGGGTGAATATTAGCCATAATTCCGGTGCCAAAGACACTGTGCTAGAGTGTGCGGCCGTTTGAAACCGGGACGGTGACAGGCCATGGTCCGCGAGAGGCCAGCCAAAGGTGCCGTGACACGGCTAGAACAACAAACTCAGCAACGGGGGTTACACCGCAATGCGTATCGCAATACCCAGGGAGACACAGCCGGGAGAGAACCGGGTGCCCATCACTCCCGATGTGGCCAAGAAGTTGGTCCGCATGGGGGCTGACCTTGTCATCGAGGCCGGCCTGGGGGTCGGCTCCGGATTTCCCGACGAAGAATATACCGAGGCTGGCGCCAGCGTATCCAGTGATCGTAAGGAGCTGTTCTCCAGCGCAGACCTGCTACTGCGCCTGAATAAGCCCACCGTCGAGGAAATCGCGCTGATGCAACGTGGTTGCATACACATCAGCTATCTGGACCCTTTCAATGAACGCGAATTGATTACCGCGTTCAAGGACGCCGGCGTGACGTCTATTTCCATGGAGATGATTCCCCGCACCACGCGCAGCCAGAAAATGGATGCCCTGAGTTCACAAGCCAACCTTGCCGGTTACGTGATGGTGATGAAGGCTGCGACTCATCTGCCGCGTATCTTTCCGATGATGATGACCCCGGCGGGCACACTCAAGCCTGCTAACGTATTTGTTATCGGCGCTGGCGTGGCAGGGCTGCAGGCCATTGCTACCGCCAAGCGTCTCGGCGCCAAGGTGACTGCCTTTGACACCCGGCCGGTAGTGGCCGAGCAGGTGCAGTCGCTGGGTGCCAAGTTCCTGGAAATTGACCTGGGAGAGACTGGTGAAACGGCAGGCGGTTACGCCAAGGAGCTCACCCCGGAACAGGTTGAAATGCAGCGCCAGGCGCAGAAAGATGTCATTGCCAAGTCTGATGTGGTGATTACCACTGCCCAGGTCTTCGGGCGCAAGCCGCCAGTGCTGGTCACCCAGGATATGATCCAGGGTATGCAACCGGGCTCGGTCATTGTCGACATGGCCGCCGAGACTGGCGGTAATGTAGAGGGCTCACGCCCCGGCGATACGGTGGAATGGTCCGGTGTCACCATTATCGGCACCGGCAACTGGGCCGGTGAAGTTGCCCGTGACGCCAGCCAGATGTACTCCGCCAACCTGTTCAACCTGGTGGAGGACAACTGGTGCGAAGAACAGAAACTGTTCCAGGTGGATTTCAATGACGACATTCTCCCGGGCTGCATCATCACTCACGGTGGTGAAGTGACCAATGAGACTATCAAGAACATTATGGAAGGGGAGTCGTAATCATGGTACCTGCTGTCGTATTCCTGACGTTTATTCTGATGCTGTCCATTTTCCTGGGCTTCGAACTGATCAATAAGGTCCCGGCCACATTGCATACACCACTGATGTCCGGCGCTAACGCGATCTCCGGTATCACCGTGGTTGGCGCTATCAGCCTCGCCGGTACCGGCCATGGCGATGCCGCTCAGTGGTTCGGCTTTTTCGCGGTAACGCTTGCCACCATCAATGTGGTGGGCGGTTATCTGGTGACTGATCGCATGCTCGCCATGTTCAAGAAGAAGGGGAGCTAAGGCTTTATGGATATCACGATTCAATTTGCCTATGTTGTTGCTGCGGCGCTGTTCATATTCGGCCTGAAGCAACTGGGCTCGCCCGCGACTGCCCGTCGCGGCAACATGATCTCCTCTTTTGGTATGTTGTTGGCCATTGTCGCCGCGCTGCTCGACCAGGGAATTGTCGATTACCAGTGGATCGTTATCGGCATCATCATTGGTGGCGGTATCGGCGCAACGGTGGCGCGGATGGTGGAAATGACCTCCATGCCGGAGATGGTCGCATTGTTCAACGGCTTTGGCGGCATGGCCTCGCTGCTCGTGGGTATGGCAGCCATCGCTCCCGACTCAGCCACGTTTACGCTGGTGACTATTGTCTTGTCCATTCTGATTGGTGGTGTCACCTTCACCGGGTCATTGGTCGCTTACGGCAAGTTGAGTGAGCGCATCAGCAGCGCCCCGGTGCTGTTTGCCAAACAGCAAGTGGTCAACGGCCTCATTGTGGCCGGTATTGTCATCAGCGGCCTGCTTTTCGCGAACAACCCGGACACCGGTTTCTGGCTGTTCCTGGTCGTGGTCCTGTCCCTGGCATTCGGCATCATGGTGGTGATTCCCATTGGCGGCGCGGATATGCCGGTGGTTATCTCCCTGTTGAACTCCTACTCCGGACTGGCCGCCTGCGCAGCCGGCTTTGCGGTAGACAACAACATTCTTATCGTTGCCGGCTCCCTGGTAGGCGCCTCCGGTATTATCCTCACGCAAATCATGTGTAAGGCGATGAACCGCTCGCTCAGCAATGTGCTGTTCTCCGGGTTCGGCAGTGGTGTGGTCGAGACCGCCGAAGTCGAGGGCGAGATCAAGCCTATCTCTGTTGACGACGCTTACTACGTGTTGGAAGCGGCTTCCAGCGTGGCCATTATCCCCGGTTACGGCATGGCTGTTGCCCAGGCGCAGCACGTCGTCAAGGAACTGATGGAACTGCTGGAGGAGAACGGCTGTGAGGTGAATTTTGGGATTCACCCGGTGGCGGGGCGTATGCCCGGTCACATGAACGTGCTGTTGGCCGAAGCTGATGTACCGTATGACCAGCTGTTGGAAATGGACGACATCAATCCGCGTATGGAAACGGTTGATGTGGCGATCGTTATCGGTGCCAACGACGTGGTTAACCCCGCTGCCCGCGAGAACGAGGGTAGCCCGATCTATGGCATGCCGGTGATCAATGTCGATCAGGCGCGCACGGTATTTGTGCTCAAGCGCTCCATGGCCTCTGGCTTCGCCGGTATCGAGAATCCGCTGTTCTATAAGGAGAACACGCGGATGCTGTTCGGTGATGCAAAAGAGTCAATTGGCGGCCTGATACGCGAATTCAGCTAAGCGTATTCATTTGTGTTCCCAGCGCCGGCCTTGTGCCGGCGTTTTTCGTTGTGCCGGCCTATATGTGGCCGCCCCCCCTGAATTGTGCAGCCCGGTATGCCAGATTACGCCATCGCAAGTACTGAGGCGGATCAATGACGCTCGGGGCTGCAATGTTTAAGCTTCAGGCCTATTCTGAATAGAAACAGGTTGATAAGGAGAAGGGCGATGGCAGCTTCCCGAACCGGCTCGCAGAAGGGGGCCACGGCAAAGAAGAAGGCCGCTACCAGGAAAAAGAGCGCCGCTGCAAAACGACCGGCAGCCAGCAAGAAAGCGCCGGCTGCGGCTCGCAAACGGGCAGCCGCGAAAAAATCGCCAGCGCGCGCCACTGCCGCCGGGAAATCATCTCCAGGCGGCGCCGGTTCGGCATACAGTCGTGCCGCGTGGGATAGAAAATCAACACCAGCGAGCTCGGCGCCTGAGCAACCCCTGATGAAGACATTGCGCGCGGAGCACCGTCATATTGCCACGGTCATGCAGCTGTTCTCAGAGCAGATGCAGGCGATTGAAGCCGGAGACCAGGTAGATTCGCATGTGGTTTTTGAAGTGATGGAGTACATGGCTACCTGGCCTGACCGCTACCACCACCCGCGTGAAGATCTTATCTACAGTCGCGTGGCGGAGCTTGATGCCAAAGCTGCAGATGATGTGGATACGCTACAACGTGATCATGACCAGGCAGCCCAGCGCAGCAAACAGTTGTTGAAAGACATAGAGGCGTGGCGTGAGGGTGACCTGAGTGGCGCTCAGCTGGTAAAACGTGGTCGTGAGTACATCAGCCATCAGTACGAGCATATGAATGTGGAGGAGAAAGTCGTATTTCCTCATATTGAGGCCGTACTCAGCCTCCGGGACTGGCGCGAGCTGGCCGAGGATGATGAGGTGCACGCCGTTTCCATCCCGGTGTTTGGTCCACGGGTACAGCGCGAATTTCGCAATATGGCGAGGCGCCTGCGCCGCGGGGTACGCCGCAATGTGGAACGCGGGGCGGTGGTGGAGTGGGTTGGTATTGAAGCCCTGATGGAATCCCTGGAGGTGTTGTCCATGGCGTACGATTCCACCCGTTCTGTTGCCCGTAATCACTGGCGACAGGCCCTTGAGGAATCCATAGAGCTGTTCCGCGAGTCGCCGGTTACGGCACCGCTACGCTGTTCGCTGAACAATGCCAGGCTTGGTTACAGCCTGCTTGAAGGCGTGCTGGATATATCCCGGGAAGTGCTCGATGACCTGGGCAAGGTGAATGAGGAGCGCAAGGAACGCATCGACCTGTTTGATCGTTAACGTCTAGTCTTTCGGATCGCGGAACTGCAGCCGTGCCAGGCGCCCGTAGAGGGCATTGGTCTTCAGTAACTCCTCATGGCTGCCACAAGCCACTACGGTGCCGTGATCCATAACCGCTATCTTGTCTGCGTGGAGGATGGTAGAAAGCCTGTGTGCGATGATCACGGTAGTGCGCCCGCGCATCAGTTCTTCCAGCGCTTTCTGCACGTGGTGCTCACTCTCGGTATCCAGTGCGCTGGTTGCCTCGTCCAGCAGCAGTATCCTGGGGTCGTTGAGAATTGCGCGCGCCAGTGCGATCCGCTGGCGCTGCCCGCCTGACAGCCGGACACCCTGTTCGCCCAGATGACTTTGGTAGCCCTCGGGCAAGTCACAGATGAACTCGTGAGCGTGGGCCTTGCGCGCCGCGGCGATAACGTCCTCTGCTGTAGCCTCCGGCTTGCCGTAGGCGATGTTGTAGTGCACATCTCCGGTGAACAGGGCCGGCTGTTGCGGAACCAGAGCGATGAGCTCGCGCAGCTGCTGCAGGCCCAGTTCACGAATGTCCCGGCCATCCAGCGTGACTTTGCCCTGCTGGGGATCGTAAAAGCGTTGTAGCAGCTCAAAAACTGTCGATTTACCCGCGCCCGAGGGCCCCACCAGGGCCAGGCTGCGTCCGGCGTCTATAGGCAGTGTAAAGTCCTGCAGTGCCGCCACATCCGGTCGGGTCGGGTAGTGGAAGGTCACAGCTTCGAGGGCCAGCCGGGGTTGCGCGCTTTGCTGCCAATCCTGCTGTGCTCCCGGGTCGATGATCAGGCTTTTCGTCGCTATCAGTTCTACCAGGCGTTCGGCCGCGCCCGCCGCGCGCTGCAGTTCTCCCCAGACCTCGGACAGTGTGGCAACGCCGGACCCGACCATAACCGCATAGAATACAAAAGCTCCCAGTTCGCCGCCGCTCATTCGACCGCTAATCACATCCTGGCCACCTTCCCAGAGCATCCCGGACATGCCGGTAAAGAGCAGCGCGATGGCGGTGCAGATGAGCAGTGCGCGCTGCCGTATGCGTCGGCGCGCGATGGCAAAGGCCCTTTCCACCTCTGCGGAAAAAGCCTCGCTTTCATATCGCTCTCGCGTGTAGCTTTGTACCACTCTTATATGCTGAATGATCTCACCGGCATAGCTGCCGACGCTGGCGATACTGTCCTGGCTCTGGTTGGACAGCCGACGCACACGTCGACCGAAAATCAGGATAGGCAGCAACACCAGTGGCACGCCTATGCCGATGATCAGACTCAGTTTCAGGTTGGTGACAAACATCATCACCAGCGCGCCTGCCAGGGTGAGACTGCTGCGCAGGGCCATGCTGAAAGAGGAGCCTATTATCGTTTGCGGCAGGGTGGTGTCGGTGGTCAGGCGGGACATTATTTCGCCCGAGCGATTGCTTTCGAAGAAGCCCGGGTGCAGGTGCACAATATTCTCGAAGACCGCCTTACGCAGATCGGCGCTGACGCGTTCCCCCAACCACGATACTAAATAGAAGCGAACGAAAGTGCCCAGGGCCATGGCCGCCGCTATGGTCAGTAACAGCGCTATCGCTGAACGCAGATCCGCGCTGGAGCCGCCGCCAAAACCCTGGTCAATAAGCACCTGTAGTCCCCAGCCGAGGGACAATGTAGCTCCGGCCGTGAACAGCAGGGCAATGCTGGCGGCGACCAGTCTGGCCTTGTACGGCCAGAGATAGCGGAACACCGGGATGAGTGAACCCAGTGCCCCGCGTGATGTACTCAAGTCGTTGCGCCCTGGTTGCTCTCAGGAACCGCCTTTGGTTCCTGTTGCAGTTGTCCGGGACCGGTGAGCTGGGTACCCGCGTGTTCCATGACATCGAGTATGCCCAGATTCAGCTCTTCGGCTACAGCCAGAAATTCCTGGAAGTCGGTGGTCGCTACACCGGCGTCGAGGCGCAGGATGGCGTTGCCATCGACAATGTCTTCAAACCTGACACTCGCCGTTTCCGCCATCACCTTTTCATGCCCGGCTACCAGCTGGCGTACGCCCTCAAGGACCTTGCGCATCTGCCCGGCGCTGGGAACCTGTATGTGGTACCGCCGGTAAAAGCGAATGCGGTCGCGTTCGGAGTAATTTTCTATCTCTACGGAGGAAAACATGGAGTTGGGCACCACCACCATGGAGCGATTGAGCGTACGGATAATGGTGGAGCGCAAGCCTATCTCCTCTACGGTGCCCGTGACGTCTCCGAAACGACACAGGTCCCCCGCGCTCACCGGACGCGCCGTGTACAGGGTGATAGCGCCTATCACGTTTTCCAGCGTCTTTTGCGCTGCCAGCGCCACTGCCAGCGACCCTACTCCGAGACCAGCAAGAATCGTCGACATGTCGTAACCCGCCTGTTTCGCCCAGTAGAGTGCGATGATGGTGGCGACCAGTATTTTCACGATAGTGGTGAAGGGTTTCAGCAGGGCGACATAGTGCGTCTTGCCGGCGTGTTGCATCTTGCGGATCTGGTAATCGCGCAGCAACGACAGTATTCCCATGATCAGTACGGTGAACGCAACGTAGTCTATACCCGAGGAGTCCAGCAGAATGCGGGCGGTCATCGACAGCCCGAGGTGGTCTATTAACTCGCGGGCGATCAGGATAAAAATGAAGAACCGCATCGGGCGGCGGAAGAACTGCCTGATGCCCAGCGGGAAACGGTTGGGTATCAGCAGCGCAAGGCGCATCAGCAGGTAACTGATGATACTGGCCACTGGCCATGCGAGCAGGAAAA